>JAYEKG010000108.1:0-6562 GCA_034660935.1 Patescibacteria group bacterium | reverse complement strand
TACCTCTGACATTCTTCTGTTCAGCTACTTCTTTTCCTGTCTTATCATACCACCGGCAGTCTTTTATTGATAAAAACCCTTTTCCCGCTTCGGCATCTGTCATGTTTTCTTCTTTGGCTTCTTCCTCTGCTTCTGTTTTTTTATCTTGAGCTAGTAAATAAGCTCCATAAAAGGTATTTTGCGGTTTGGATAATTCAATCCATCCTTTCCATCCTCCTTTTGAGAAATCATCGTAAAAGTTGCCTATATTATCCACAATATCCGAAATAGAGCATTCGGCTTCGGTTTCAAAGGTGGGAACATCCAGAAGAGCGATTTTAATATCCAAATCAAACGGTTCGCAAAGCCATCCAGCGCCCAGAAACTGGCTCACAAAATTTCCCGCCGCGTTATCAACCGCTTCTTTAAGGTAATCGCCAATGCCTTCTGTTAAAAATCTCGGCGTTGTGCCGTTTTCAATCCAATTAACAATATCGTTTGTAATCATAGATAGTATCTGGTGAAGCAGCATATTAAGCATAACATTTCCCGCCCACTTCATAAAATCGTATTTTTTATCCCATGCGTCTTTAGCGGCAGTAGCTATCGCCGCTATCATAGTTGGCACATCTGTCGTGGCTTCCCATATTTTTTCTATAATAGACTGTTTTGCGTACGATCCTAATTGCGCTTTTCCAACAGCTGTATTTGATATATCAATTACAGGACAACCAGCGGCGCCTACCGCTTGTGCTCTTTGAGGTAAAAACAAAACAGGACCAACAGCCAAACAGACAATAGACACAATCAAAATAAATGCGGTTGGTTTTTTATAAAATTTATTTTGAAAAATATTCATTATTAATTATAAGATATTATAAAAAAACCCTATTGTCCTTCGGGATAGCTTCCCAACAAATTAGCCATTTGTTCTAAAAAGTCAATCAAATCTTCGTTGGCTTGTTTGAATTTTTCCAAAGCAATCAATCCTTTAAGAGGGTCATTTTCAAATTCAGGCAGGGCTTGATAGCTTTTGGAAAGCGTCCAAAGGATTGTTAAAAGTTTTTTATGGATTTCCAAACAGGTTACGGGTACGGGTATTTCCTTTATAACTTGATATCCTTGTAAATAAGACGCAGACAAACAATTAATTTGGCAAAAGTTTTTACTAGCGATTGCTTCGGTAACAATTTCCGTGTCGTCTTTAATATTATTAATGTCTTGACAAGAATTAAGCGGTCCGATTTTTTCAGCAATTTGTTCTCTGTAATCCATAACCGCTTGAAAACTATTGTCATTCAAAACGCTAAACTGGCTTTCCTTAAAATCGGAAGTAAATTCAGACAAAAAACCGGCAGACGCTTTTTGAAGCGCTTCAACGACTTTTTGGTCCATCGCTTGGGTTAATACCTGTTCCGGCGAGCTTATGTTTTGTTTATTATAACCGATGGGGTCGTCAAAAAGCATTTGGTTTTTTAAAAGATACCCCAGCATTTGAGTTAAATTGCCCGGTTCTGGCCTGGTTAGCTGATTAGCGCTATCTGTATTTTCTTCGTTAGTTAGTTTATCATTAGGCGCTTTTTTTGTCGGGTCATATCCGGAAGCGACCTCTTCTCCGTCCAAGTATCCGTCGCCGTCAGTATCCGGATTATCGGGGTCTGTTTTGTAAATTTTTTCCTCCCAGTCGGTTAAACCGTCATAATCCGCGTCGTCAATTATCTCTTCTTTATTTATATCGCAAGCTACTTGTTCAAGAAAATTCGCCCGAATAAATTTGCTTCCCAAAACCAAATATCCTCCGATAGATATGCCGGCTATTAAAACCAAAACCCCCGCGATAATATAATATTTTTTAAATGATTTTTGCGGATTCATAAAAAGTTTATATTATTATACAATATTTTCAGCTATTACCCAAACGCGTTTTTCTCACTTATCCACAGTGTATTTAAATGACATCGGATATCATTATTAGTTGAAAATTTAAGAAAAATTTAAAGACACCCCTTGCCAAAGAAAGCGCGATTGAAGTTTGTATTTCTTGAAAATTAATTACTGGTCGGAAATTTACATTAAAAAGTTGAATTTAGCGCAACCCTTGACTTTTTAAATAAATTAGTGTATTGTTAAATCAGCAACTTAAAATAAAAATAAACTGAAAACGGAAAAGGAGATATGCTATGAAAATCATGAAAATTTTAGGAAATTGCGTTTTCTTATTGTCGGCCATTTTTTTATTATCGGCTTGCGCGGTTTTTGGCGACAAATACACATCTATTCCGCCGCCTCAAGGAGGTTTGGTTCTGCCAATCAACCGAAGTCCCGGTGTTTGGGCCGAGTGCTGGCTGTTTCAGGGTCGTATTCAAGAGAGAAATTTAATTGCCTCAACCAATAAAGGGCAATTAATTTTTAGAAAAAAACCCTTAAAACATTTCACTATCAACCCGCCCAAAACACAAAACTACAGGAGAAATGTTGTTTCTACGGCCATAACGGTTCCTCTGTTGTTGTCAGCGCGCCCAGTGAAATATACCCTGTTTGTTATTCATAAAAATTTTAGAGGATGGGTGGTTAAAACGGAGATACACAGGTTCAAAACAAGTGGGTATCCATTTAATGACTATTACAGATCCGCTGGCAGAAAAATATACGCGGACAAAGTCATTAAATTGGCGCGAGTAAAACCTTATGGATACCGCCAGTTCCGCTTTCATCGAATATATTATCCGGGGCATACTCTAATGGATGCCCTGGGATTTCCATCAAACTAATCTTTTACAGGGACTTAGTCCCTGTAAAATGGGCTAATAACATAGCCCAGTCATTAACGGTTAACCTTTCGGCCCTGATTTGAGCGTCAAAACCAAGCTCAATCAGGGCTTTTTTTGTTTCTTCTTTGTCTATCCTTAATTTCTTAGACAAATTATTGGCTAATTGCTTGCGAGGACTGGAAAACCCCGCTTTAACCAGTTTAAAAAACTTTTTTATATCAATCCCGCGCGGTTTTTGGATATTGCTGATTTTGATAATGGCGGAGTCAACTTTTGGCTTGGGCCAAAATGATTGTTTGGGGATATAATATAGAATCTCGGGATGGCTGTAAATTTGGACGGAAACGGCCAATAAATTCATTTTAGGCGGAATGGCGCCCGCCTCGCCCGACGAACGGGCTCGTCGAGGCGGGCAAATTCTTTCAGCGACTTCCTTTTGCATTAAAAGAATAATTGTTTGCGGAGGATTGCCCGATTCCAATAATTTTCTAACCAAATGCGAAGTAAGATAATACGGAATATTTGCCACAATCTTTTTGGGCGCGGAGATGGCTTTTTTTGCGAAAGTTGTCTCTAAAATATTTAAAATATCGCCATGAACAATTTCTACATTTTCATAATTTTTTAAAGTTTCTTTTAAAACTTCGATTATTCTTTTGTCTTTTTCCACAGCAATTACTTTTTTTGCTTTTTGGGCTAATTTTTCGGTTAGACCTCCCAACCCGGGACCAACTTCTAAAACAACATCTTTTTTTGAGAGATTGGCAGCCTTAATCATTTGGTCAACCACGCCTTCATCAATTAAAAAATTCTGCCCCATTATTTTATTAGGGCGGATATTATGCTGTTTGAGCAAGTTTTTGACGCTAATTTTGTCGGTTTTCATGTTATAGGGGCAAATTTAATAATGTTTGTAGCGCAATCGAGATAAAATATTTTTAAAAGCGTGTGGAGGCAAAATTGCTTGGTTTTTGCGCGAGTAAAAAATTTTGCCGCAACCCGAGCAAATTTTATCGCTGGAATAAAATTTGCATCTTTTAAAAATGTTTTATCTCGGTTGCGCTAAACAGTAAACATGCTTTTAATAATACTCTTTATACTCCACCAATTCTTTCGGAATATCTAAAACAAAACGGGATGGCGGGTTTACCATTGTCTGTCCGTAAAGCCGCCTTCGCGCGGCAAAAGTTAAATACGCTTTTTGTTTGGCGCGGGTGAGCCCTACATAACAGAGCCGCCTCTCTTCTTCCATTTGTTCCGAGTTTAATAAACTTCTGGAATGCGGGAAAATCCCTTCTTCGCAGCCCACAATAAAAACAACCGGAAACTCAAGTCCCTTAGCGCAATGGATAGTCATTAAATTTATTATATTTTTTTTATTTTCCACCTCATCTCCTCCGGTCAGCAAAGTAAGTTCTTCCAAGAATTTTTCCAGCCCCTTTTCTTTTTCAAATAAATCATATTTTCCGGCGATAGTAAAAAGTTCTTGGATGTTTTCCCAGCGCTTTTCTCCGTCTTCTTTGCTTAACGAACTGTCTTTAATGTAGTTTTCATATTGGATTTTTTCAATAATTATTTGAATAAGTTTTGTTAACGGCTTTTTTCCGCTTATCGCTTTGAAATTATTGAGCAGCTGGCTAAAATTTTTAACTTTGGCGTTTTCGCTCTTAAGAAATTTAGCTGGCGCGGACGCTTCTTTTTGCAGGGTTATCTTGCCAATTCCTCTTGGCGGAATATTGATAATTCTTTTTAAGCTGACCAAATCGTTTGGATTGGCGATTAATTTTAAATAAGCCAAGATGTCCTTAATCTCTCTTCTTTCATAAAACCTGACAGAGCCGACCATTTTATAAGGGAAGCCCGCTTTTATGAACGCTTCTTCAACAGCGCGGGATTGGGCGTTGGTTCTGTAAAGAACGGTAAAATCGTTCAGGCAATAATCGCTATTTGCTATTAGGTTTTCTATTTCTTCAACCAAAAAAGCGCCTTCTTCTACTTCGTTGCTCGTTTGGACAATATTAATCAATGCCCCTTCCGGGTTTTTTGTTTGAAGTTTTCTGTTTGTTTGCTGGGTGTTTTTAGAAATAATATGTTCGCTTGCCGCTAAAATATTTTTGGTTGAACGATAATTTTCTTCAAGCAAAATTAATTTTGCCTCGGGATAATCTTTTTCAAAATTAAGAATATTTTTGAAATCAGCTCCCCTCCAGCCGTAAATGCTTTGGTTTATATCGGCGATAAACCAGAGGTTTTTATGCTTTTCGGAGAGCATTTTGATTAAAGCGTATTGGCCAAAATTTGTGTCATGCGCCTCATCGACCAAAATATATTGCCATTTGTTTTGGTATTTTTCTAAGATTGACGGATTTTTTTTGAAAAGTTGGACCGTTAGCATAATCAGGTCGTCAAAATCAAGGGCGTTGGCCTTTTTTAAGGCCATTTGGTACGCGCTGTATATTTTGGCGGCGGTTTTCGGAAAATATTCTTGAGCTTGTTCTTGGTAAGAAATAGTGTCAATTAGCCTGTCTTTGGCGCGAGAAATCGCGGTTTGAACTGTGTTTGGTTTGAATTGGTCGGGACTAATTCCTGAATCTCTGATTATTTGTTTGATTAAAGAAAGTTGGTCGGTTGTGTCGTAAATAACGAAATTCTTTTTATATTGAGCTTCGTTTTTTTGGCTCGATAACTTGTCTATGTCTTGCCTAAGGATTCCTAAACAGACAGAATGGAAAGTGCCGATGGCTGGATTCCCGCTTTCGCGGGAATGACAGAGAAAATTAACTCTTTCTTTCATTTCTCCCGCGGCTTTATTCGTAAAAGTGACGGCCAAAATATTTGCGGGACAAATATTTTTTTGGATTAAATAAGCGATGCGGCGAGTAAGACAGCGGGTTTTGCCAGAGCCCGGGCCAGCGATAACTAAAACAGCCCCCTCCGTTACGGCGACCGCTTCTTTTTGTTTTGGATTAAGATCCTTAAGAATATCCATAATAAATCATCCCGCGGCATCCACCTTTCAACATCGGATGTCGAAAGACTGTCTATTCCACTTCTTCCCATTCCTTAAATTGGTGTTCTTCTGAAACACAAGAGAGGAAGGGAGGCGGATTAAAGTTTTGCTGAGGGTCGTAGATGTTTTCTCTTTTTTCAAATCCCGAAGCCCATGAACCTCCGGAAGTCCATCTTGTTCCAACTCGACCGTTGCTAACAATCGCGCCGAAGATCTCCAAAGACGATTTTTTACAATCAGACGGATACCAACTGCAAGGGTAATGATTTCTGCCAAAATGTCCAGTTTGAGCGATATATATGCCGCGCAATTCCATAGCGTCAGGCACATGGAGTCCAATCAAGTTATTATGCTGACCAATAAGAACTATGCCGTCGGAACCGTCCTTGGTTGTGTATTCAATACTTCCTTCAAGCCAGATATCGGTTTCCGTATTGGCGTCAATTAAATCCGCCGAAACAATCGCAATTTTACCCTTTACTTTTCCCTCAACCCAAAGGTCGTCCTCAATAAAAACAAGGCCGCAATCATTTGGAATGGAATAGTTGGCCAAGAAAACTTCATTGCCGATAGCCGAATTTTCCCAATGCCAGCCATTTTCAGTATCATAAGCATAGATAGCATTTAGGGAAGTTATTTCATAAACATCAAGGCTTTTGTCATTTTTAAGAATGATGTGATATCCTTTCTGTTCCGAAGGAGCCAAATATATTCCCTGTCCGCTTTGGGTCAAATTTTTTATTTCCGCCAAATCCATAGTAATGCCAGTGAAATCAAATGGCGGCGACGGAAAATTAAAAAG
>JAYEKG010000107.1:0-6668 GCA_034660935.1 Patescibacteria group bacterium | reverse complement strand
GGCGACCATTTGCGGAGCAATCTTATTTTTTGATTTAATGGTTATTCAGGAGCCAGTTTATAAAGCGAGTTCAAAAATATTAATTGTTCAAAAACAAATAGCTGGCCAAGATATTTATACTATTTCTAAATCTGCCCAATATCTAACTAAAATTTTAAAAGAAGGCATTTATTCAGATGTTTTTTTTGAAGATGTTCTTTTGTCTCCTTATCAATTAGAAAAAAACGATTTTTCTAAAGAAGCTAAAAAAAGGCGAAAAGAATGGGAAAGAGATATTAGGGTGGCAATCGTTCGCGATTTAGGAGTAATGGAAATAGATGTTTTCCATTCTGAAAGAGAAAAAGCAAAAGAAATTAATTTAGCAATAATCAATGTTTTAGAGAAAGACCATTCTTTTTATCACGGCGGGGGAGAAAACGTTGAATTAAAAATTTTAGATTATCCCTTAGTTAGCGAAAGGCCGGTTACCGTTAAATTATGGATTGGCTCGTTTTTAGGCGCTTTGATTGGATTTTTAATTGGAATTGGATGGGTTTTAAGAAAATGGTTAAAAGGTGGTGAATATAATGATGGACGATTGGGAGAAGGATTTACTTCTATTGGCGAGGAAATAGAAAAGAGAAGGGAACAGAAGTACGAGGAAGTGGAAAGACCTGACCTTTAATTTCTTCTTGGGATATTGTTTTAAAAGGTTGTATCTTCGGATATATGTTGGAAATTTGCTTTTTGGGCGGAATTTGGTTTTCTGCTTAAGAAGGAGGTTTTGAAAGAACCTTAAAAATTTAATATTAAAAACTGCTGTTTTGCGGTGAAAGGAAGGTGAAAGGTGAAAAAGATTGTATTGGTATTATTAGTGATTTTTCTTTCTGCCGCTTTATTCGGATGCGGTGGGAGAAGATTTATAATGTCCGAAAAGGATATTTCTCAGAAATTAGTTTTACCCGAAGGATCGTCTTGTTGCGTTATTTGGCCAGAGATTAATCCAGTTTTAGAAAGATCTGAACCTGGAAGAAATCATCATTTACATTTTGAGAATGGTGATTCATATCTTGGCGCGAGGGTTTATGCCGACGAACAAAGAAAGTTTATGTTTGTCATAAATAAATCCAATATTGACCTTGTCAAAAGAGCCGTTATTTCTTCCCGAAGCGGAAAGAGATTTTATTCTCTTGACGGGAAGGAAATTTACAGCAAAGATGGATTTTTAGTTCCAGAATTTAATTGGGCTAAAATTGCGCCTTTAGGCGAAAGTGGAATTAAAATTTGGCAGAATGTTCAGCCGGGTTCTGAAGAAGGCAAAAAAGCCCAAACGATTTTGGCGGGAATTGGCAAGAAAATGGATAGACAATATCCAAATCTTTTTGAAAGGGCATTGTCTCGCGTAGCTAAAATTACCACAGAGGATATTGTTTTGGCCGGCGCGACTGATTTTTCCAGTTTATTTGGAATTTTTGGTATTCGCGCTTGGGTCTTAGTTGAAGCATTTGTTGAAAAAGCGGATTTGTCTTTGCCATATTATGATACGGCGCTGGTAAATCGATTTCAGATGGCGCTTGAGATAGCGCCTGTCTTTACCAAAATAGAAAACGCGGTTGAGCAGTATAATAGGGATCGCGAATTGTGGTGGAAAAAATATGGAGAAGATATGGAATAACGACGAGGGTCGCCCTTGAAGCCAAAGGGCAACCCTCTATTAAAAAAAGGAGGTGGGTGTTGTGAAAAGATTTTTGTTTGCTATGACGATGATGGCAATGATTATTTTCGCGAATCCCGCCCTTTCTTTGGAAAGCGGGGTTTATGTTATTCAAAAAGACGATTCTATTTATAGGATTGCCACAAAGGTTTTTCACTTGAACTGGGGACAGGTGAGAACTGTCGCGAAAAAGAGAAACAGGATTTTCCCTGGTCAGAAAATTAGTTTATCTGATCTGATTGACATCTCTACTCCAAAAAAGGTTCGGATTGGGAGAAGTCCTTTTAGAAGCAAGGGGGTTAATCCGCTTTCTAAAAAGCAAATCGCTAAAGATAAAAAGGGGTTAATGATTCTTGGTTTATCTATCGCGGAAGTTGACGCAATTATCGCAATTCACAAAAAAGCCATCGCGGAAAAATTGCAAAATGGTTTTGAATGGGGCTTTGTTGGCGATGGAGACAAGTTCGGCTCAATGTCTTTTGGCGATATGAAAATTATTTATAATCCGATTGTTGTTGAAAACAAAAGGATTAAGCATTCAGCGCGCGTTTATAGTGCTAGCGGAAAACATGTCTGGTATATCCTGCGTTGCGGAAATTGGGCAATCAAGAAAAAGGTTGTTCCTCCTCCGCCAGCGCCACCTTTTGTTGATATGGGAGAATTGGAAGAAGCGATTGCGCGAAAGAAAGTCAAACAATATGAGTGGGACTGGGATTCTACATGGGGCGGATTCGATGAAAGGTATCAGGATGGGAACAAAGTTAAGGGTTGGTGGCAGTCAACTGTTCTATATCCTTTTGTTTTTAACGATGAGGATGAAAATGAATGGGCATTTGGTCTCACCTACACTAATAGAAATTGGACGGGCGAAACGGGAGAAATAGACACTTTCTATTATGACGGAGATGTTAATATTTGGTCATTAGCTGGCAGGTTTCGCGATAGCGCGATGGATTGGGAAATTATTGGGCGCGTTGGTTTGGGCGAGAGAAAGGACGAAGGTCATTTAGTCAATCAATGGGGCCGTTATGGCATGACGCAAGAGACGGATATATTTAATATCTTTTCGTCGGTGGAGTATAATAAACGAGCTAACGCAAAATGGTTTAGTAAAACTCGCGGTTCTCTTGAACTGGAGTTTGGATTTAATGATGAAAAAGAGGACTATTGGACTGACGAATGGAATGACCGTCAAGCTTTAGATGGCGAGCCAGATGATAAAGATGCTTTTAATTTGGCGTTATACAGCGATATATACAACTTGAACCAAAAAAAATCTGTTCAAATTTGGGCAGAAGGCAGGAGCACCTATTACGCCGAGAATTACAGATGGGGCAATAGGATTATGGGCGGACTATCTTTTCTGAACGGCTCATTTAAGGTGGGGCCTGGATACACTTGTTGGAATCGCGGCCATGCCGATTCAGATGGATGGTACGCGGAGGTGAGTTTATATAATCTTTATCATTCAATCGTCGGTTATCCGACAGATGATGATTGGGATTTTGAAAAAGAAATAGAAAAAGGATACTAAAAAATACTGAAATTCTGAAAAGGAGGTAAGAAATGAAAGAAAAATTCTATTTTTTGATTGGCGTGATTGCTTTGTTTTTTACGGGATGCGTTGCCGCAAGCGGTGACAATTGGAAGGCAGATATTGTAAGTGATATGCGACCGGAAATAACCGCGGCGGGAGATTACGGAGAGGATGCAAGCAAGGGATTGGATATTTTTTTTGAGTTTTATGAAGGAGAATATATCCGGACACTTTGGAATAATGTCCAACTGGTTCCTAAAGATAAACCAAATGCGCCGTCGTTTGGCGCGGCAAGAGTTCGCATCATTTCCCGTGCTAAAGAAGAGGCGGGAATGGGGAAGTTCTTGTTGGATGTTGATATGAAAGGAGAAATCGCTTTTTCTGAAACATTCAATAATCCAGCCGTCAAATATGGAGAACCTTTCATTGACGGTTATTGGGGGATTGGAGTTGGTCGCGACGGTTCTCCTGGATTTATTATGATAGACCCCGACAGCCGCTGGGTAGTTTATAAAACCGTTCTATTTGGGGGGTATAAAACAAAATCCGGCGATAGAGCGGACTTAAATACTCTCCTTGTCGGTGTGGTTTATTACAAAAACAAACCGCCGCGGCCGTTGAAAGAGGTTTTGGCGGAAAATGGAGTCAAAGTGGGAGATTTTGTTTCTGCCAATAAATGGAGATATTGCCCTGAATTGGCGGATTAGTTTAGGAGGAAATAACAAAAAAATAAACCCTTGCGTTGAGGAACGCGGGGGTTTTTAATTTGGACGAACAAAGAAAATTATTAGTGCTTTCTTATTTCTTGTCTAAGCCAAGCGCCGAGAAGTATCCATAGATTCCATTGGAGAGCAGTTGTTCGCAAGATATTGTCAAAAAAACTTGCTATAAACAAACTCAAACAAATAGTAAAAATTCCTAAAGCCATAATTTTTTCTTTTCCAATGGATTTTATAAACTTTTTCGAGAGACTAAAAAGCAGAACAACGATTAACCATAAATAAGTGGCTAATCCTAAGATACCATTTTCAACAAAAATTTTCAGATAGTCGTTGTGCGCTTCTAAACTGCCCCACTTGAAGCCGCGATAATATTCAACCAATTGATTAAATGTTCCGCTTCCGTATCCAAGCCATGGCTGCCATAAGGAAACAGGAATAATGTCCCGCCAAAGCCGGAAGCGCCAAATAACTGAACCGTAAGGGTCTAACGAAATTAGTTCCCATATTCTTTGCTGGAAGATGTCGGAAAAGAGGTATAACAAGGCGAAAAACATCAAACTGCCCAAAAGCAATTTTCTATATTTAAATATTCCGAAAATTAAAATAAAAATCATCAGACAGGCGAGCGCGCTACGGGTATATGTTGCCAGAAGCAAAAGAGTTAAGATAATAGCGGCGATTTGCAAGCAAATAACATTGGACCGGTGTTTCCGCGAGATGGCGGGAAAAGAGAGAAATGGGCTGGATTCCGAGTTAAGTCCAGAGCGACGGGGAAGGAGGGAATTTTTTGTCAAAATTAAGGTAAGGATTAGCCCTAAAATAAAGAAGGTGTAAAAGGCAAAAAGATTAGGGTGGGTGAATGTTCCGTAAATTCTATTAAAACCGCCAAAATCATCAGGCAAACCAAATCCGCCAATCAGTTGAATAAAGGCGAAAGCGCCGGGGACAATATAACTAATTAAAATAATTTTTAACAATAAAAGCCAGTCTTTTTGGCTTTCAATTAATTTGTAAGCGAGGAAATATAAAAAGAAAATACTGGATAATCGAATAAATTCTCTAATACTACTTGTATAATCCAAAGAGAAAAAAATACTTAAAAATATTAATCCTAAAAAAATAAAGATAGGATAAAAAAGGGGAGTTGAGCGAATTGATTTCAAGTTTTTCAAAATAAAAAACAAAGCAGTAATAAAGACAACACAGCCAATAATGGCGTTAAAGTTAAAAGAGGGTAAATTATGATAAAGATAAAATTCTTTTTGGCCGATAATATCTAAAGATGGTCTTAATAATACTAAGCAAAGTAAAAAATAAAAGAGTTTTTTACTCGTTTTAGTATTGACTTTTTCTGTGTTTTTTGGTAAAGTATGGGGCATATGAAAAATTTTAGCAAAAATTTATCTTCTATAAGGGATGTTGTTTTGGCTGTCACATACCAATGTAATGGCCGTTGCAAGTTTTGTAATATTTGGCAAAACCCAAAATCATTTTCTTGTCAATCATCTGACTATGAAAATTTACCACATAATTTAAAAAGCGTCAATATTAGTGGCGGAGAACCATTTTTAAGAGATGATTTACCTGAAATTGTTAGAACAATTAGCCGTCAATGCCCTAAGGCTAAAATCATTATCTCTACTAATGGATTTTTGCCAAGTGTTATTAAAAAAACAATGACGAAAATCATTAAATTCAAAAGAGATATTGGCGTAGCTGTTTCTTTAGATGGTTTTGGTTTGATTCACGAAGAAATGAGAGGTTTTCCAGGTGGTTTTTGCTTGGTTATAGAAACGATTCGTCTTTTAAAAGAATTAGGTGTGAAAGACTTAAAAATCGCTTTTACATTGAATAATCAAAATATAAATCAATTAAAAAGAGTTTATTATTTAAGTAAAGAATTGGAAGTTGAATTTAGTTTAGCTGCTTGTCATAACTCTTCGCATTATTTTCAAAAGGAAGACAATAAAATTAGAAAGATTGAATCAGTTAAAAAAGAGATTAATTGGTTGATTGAACAGGAATTAAAGCGATTTTCACTAAAGCGATGGGCGAGAGCGTATTTTGCTCAGGGGTTGATTGAATTTTTAGGGAAAGGACGAAGAATTTTACCTGATTATTCCGGGTTAACTTCTATTTTTATTGATCCTTTCGGAAATATTTATCCTTCAGATGTTTGGGATTTAAAAATTGGACATTTAAAAAAAGTAAGGGATTGGAATAAGTTTGTTGTTGAAGCGCAAAAAACGATTTCCTGTAGTAAAAAACCAATTAGCTGGATGATTTGTACGGTACGCCAGGCGATCAAAAATCATAAGTTTCAAGTTGGTTGGTGGGTTTTAAGAAGAAGGGTTTTTGGAAAAAGGGGAATAAAAAAAGCATCCTCTTGTGAATTAAAGTCGGGCTTTTCGAGTGTAATTTTTAGAAAAACTACTACTCGTAAGATATAATTTATTATGAAGATTTTGCAGATAAATAAATTTTTTTGGTTAAGGGGTGGAGCAGAACGGTATTTTTTTGATTTGACTGAGCTTTTATCCAAGAAAGGACATCGGGTTATAGTTTGGAGCACGCATCATCCCAAAAATTTTCTTTTCTCTGAACAAGATAAATTTGCTGAATTTAGCGATTTTTCAAAAAGAGAGGGATTATTGAAGGATTTCAAAAAGGTTAGGCGGATTTTTTGGAACAGAGAAGCAGCAAAAAAGTTAGAAAA
>JAYEKG010000106.1:3942-6899 GCA_034660935.1 Patescibacteria group bacterium | reverse complement strand
TTAACCTTCTGGCATTGGTCAGGCGTCACCCCCTATACATCCTCTTGCGAGTTAGCAGGGAGCTGTGTTTTTGATAAACAGTCGCCAGGAATCTTTCGCTGCGCCCCGCGTTTCCGCGGGGAGGGTTTATCCCGAAGTTACACCCGTTGTTTTGCCGAGTTCCTTCACGAGAAATCACTCGTTCGCCTTGGGCTACTCGCCCTGCCCACCTGTGTCGGTTTGGGGTACGGACTCAATGTTTTTAGCTCTAGAAACTTTTCTTGGAGGCCTGCTCATCTGAATCGGTTGTCCCGAAAGAAAACCTTTTCTCAACTCTTGGACTATGAGGCCTTTTGCAAGCAAAAAACCTCGGTGTCTGCCGGATTTGCCTAACAGACATCCTTAAGCAAAGAACGGCAATCCAATAAGCCGCTCAAACTACTAAACCTCGTCCTTCCATCAAAAAAACATCAAGGGGACGGAATATTAACCGTCTGTCCATCGCTGTTAACCCGCAATACTACGGGAACCAACTTAGGCCCGCCTAACCCTTGGCTGATATTCATTGCCAAGGAAACCTTGGGCTTTCGGCGTTCCGATATCTCATCGGAATTGTGGTTACTTATGCCAACATTCTCACTTCTATGGCCTCCATCCCGACTTACATCGTGGACTTCAACGCCCATAGAACGCTTCCCTACCGCGCCATTGCAAAGCAATGACACCTGTATCTTCGGTACCAAACTTTAGCCCCGTTAAATTTTCGGCGCAAAATCTCTGAACTAGTGAGCTGTTACGCATTCTTTAAAGGATGGCTGCTTCTAAGCCAACCTCCTAGCTGTCAGAGAAACTTCACTTCCTTTCCCACTTAGTTTGGTTTAGGGACCTTAGATGACAGTCTGGGCTGTTTCCCTTTTGAACACGGAGCTTAGCCCCCGCATTCTGACTCCCTTGCATATAAGACCCGTCGCGTAATTAATTCCTACTGCAATTTCCATATTTTAACCAAATTTCCCAAAAATTTTTTCAGCTTAGCTCAAGCTAAACCTCAAAAATTATTTGAAAAATTTGCCTCAAAATATGAAAACTTCGTTACGAAACTAATTACGCAACAGGTCTAATTTCCAGTATTCGGAGTTTGATTGAGGCAAGTACGATAAATCGCCTTACTTCATCCAGTGCTCTACCCCTGAAAATTTTTGGATTTAACATCCAATCACAAGAGGCTAGCCCTAAAACTATTTCGGGAAGAACCAGCTATTACCAGGCTCGATTAGCATTTCACCTCTAACCACAGCTCATCCCCTGATATTGCACAATCAGTGGGTGCGGACCTCCTCCCGCACTTCTGCGGGATTCATCCTGGCCATGGTTAGCTCGCACTGGCTTCGGGTCTTCAACTTTTTCTCATAAACGCGCTATTAACACTTGGTTTCCCTACGCCTCCGCCCTAACGGGCTTAAACAAAGAAAAAATTGAAACTCGTTGGCTCGTTCTGCAAAAAGCACGCCGTCATTCACGATTACGCAAGCGTAATCGGAACTCCGACTCTTTGTAGGCCCATGATTTCAGGTTCTATTTCACCGCCCTCACCGGGCTGCTTTTCACCTTTCCCTCACGGTACTAGTTCACTATCGATCATAAAGAGTATTTAGTCTTGGCAGTGTAGGACTGCCGGATTCCCACGGGATAGTCTGGTCCCGAGGTACTCAAGAATAACAGCAAAGAGCACAAAAGTATTTTCATCTACGGGACTATTACCCTCTTTGGTTCTGCTTTCCAGCAAGATTTGATTAACACTTTTATATTTCTAAACTCTTCTCTTTGCTTCCTGCCAAATTTCCAGGCTCTTTCCCGGAAAATTAGCAAGAAGCTCTAAACGCCATTACCTTACAACCCCCATTATTTAAAAATAATAGGTTTGGACTTTTCCCTTTTCGCTCGCCGCTACTTAGAGAATGTTTCCCGAAAAAATTCGGGTTTTTTTTCTTTTCCTCTGGGTACTGAGATGTTTCACTTCCCCAGGTTCCCTCCCCGCAATAAATGCGGAGTAATACTGTTTTGCAGTACTGGGTTTCCCCATTCGGACATCCCCGGATCAAAGGTTGCTAAACGCCTCCCCGAGGCTTATCGCAGTCACGCCACGTCCTTCATCGGCTCTTTATGTCAAGGCATCCTTCATAGGCCCTTAATTAAAATCTCCAAAAGAGATTTATTTACTCCTTCCAACTTTTTAAATATTAAAGTTGAATTATATCCCGTATCTTTACGGGACAAAACAGAAAAACCTTTTTGTTTCTTCTCGCGAAGAAACAAAAGATTAATTTAATTGTCAAGGTTCTATCCGAATAAAAAGACCGCTTATAAAAGCGGTCTTGTCCGAAGACATAACAAACAAAAACAACTATCAACCGCTTCTTATATTATTTAGTGGTCTTTTTATTTTCATATCTAATATGTCTATGATGATATATCCATCCTGCAAGCTTGTCAAGCTTTTCTTTTTTGTCTTTTATTCTCCCGTAACATCTTTTTTAAGTTTGCTAAGAATTTGAACAGCCATTTCTTTTCCGCCCAATCCAAAAGCCAAACCGGCGCTAATAACCAAAGCGGCTACTATGCCCGTAAAAATGGTTTGAATTAGAGCAGGAACAACGCCGAGCTGCAGCAAAGCGGCTAATATAGCAAAAATTAAAATAGCCCATTTAGTCACCGAAGCCAAAAAATTAGCCGATTTTAAACCAGCCGCTTCCACGCTCGCCTTGACCAATTTCTCCAAAAAATTAGCAATTAAAATAGCAGCTAAAAGAATTAAAACCGCCACCATCAACTGCGGAATGTAAAGAATAACCTGTTTGAGGAAATCCGTTACTTGGGACAATCCCAAAATATCAGTTGCCGCCATCATAAAGACGACGATGAAAAACCATCTTACCAATTCGCCGATAAACTTGCCTGAGTCCAGTTTTAGGTTCGCT
>JAYEKG010000106.1:0-3842 GCA_034660935.1 Patescibacteria group bacterium | reverse complement strand
GTGGGCGTGCCTGGATTCGAACCAGGGACCTCGTCTTTATCAGAGACGCGCTCTAACCAAGCTGAGCTACACGCCCTCACCTTAAAACTATAATAACAAAAAGAGCATACGCGGTCAATAATCAGAAACTCAAAGGACGCCCCGAAACGGAACGTCCTTTAATTCTTTTGCAATCTCGCGCAGTTGTCCCTATGGCCCAGCACCAGAGCAAGCTCGGCGCGGAGCAAGCCGATATTTAGGGCTCGCCTCGCTTCGCTCATCGAAGCGGGCTGTTCGGCCAACACCCGCAACACTTTTCCGTTTCATCAGCATGGTTATTTTGATTCCAAAATTCTTTAAACATATATCATCTTAACTTATCCACATTGACGGCATTTTCGCTTTTCTTTCGCTATGGTATAATTCTAACATAGGAACGAATTAAATCAAATAATAAGTGTGGATAAAATATCATGTTAACTAAAAGACAAAAACAAATACTGGACTATATTAAGAAATTCATTAAAGAGAATGATTATGCGCCGACCATTGAAGAAATAAAAAGACACTTTCGCCTTTCTTCTTTAGCGACCGTCCACAAACATATAGAAAATCTAAGAAGTAAGGGTGAGCTTAGAAAAGTAGAAAATCAGCCAAGGTCAATTCGATTAAATAATAGCAACAAGCGGTCTGACTTAATAGAGATTCCCCTACTTGGGACTATTGCGGCTGGGGCGCCAATTGAGGCGATTGAATTTCTAGAAACAATTAGCGTCCCAAAATCTCAATTATCTAAATCAGGAGAACATTTTGCTTTGCGCGTTCAGGGGAATAGTATGATTGATGAGGGGATTTTTGACAGGGATGTGGTGGTTATCAGAAAACAGCCAGACGCGGAAAATGGAGAAACGGTTGTCGCTTTAATAAATAATGACGAAGTTACTCTAAAAAAAATCTATAAAGAGAAAAACAGGTTCCGGCTTCAGCCGGCCAATCCTAATTTGAAGCCGATTTATGCCAAAGAATTAGTTATTCAAGGAAAAGTTATTAGCGTTATTAGAAATTATGAAAAACCAAAACAAACTAAGATAAAAAACAATGATAGCGAATTCGCCGCCGCAACCACAGATTATATCAACCAAACAGATATCAATTACAGAAAATCTTTAGGTCAGTATTTTACACCCAAATCTATCAGGGAAATGCTGCTTGAAAAATTGCCTAAAATGGAAAATCCCAAAATTTTGGATCCGGCCTGCGGTACTGGCGGATTCTTGGTAACGGCTAAAAAATACTTTAATAATCCTGAATTGTGTGGCTGGGACATAGATAAAAAATTAGTTGATATTTCTAAAAATCTAATTCCTGAAGCTAATCTTAATAGAATAGATTCCCTTTTAAATGGGGACTATAATAAATATGACTTTGTTATTGGCAATCCACCCTATTACGAATTCAAAGCGCCGGAAAAAATTAGAAGAAAGTTTGGCAGTGTAATGAACGGCCGGACAAACATTTTCAGCTTATTTGTCTATCAGGGACTTAACTGGTTAAAAGATGGCGGTTATCTTGCTTATGTTATCCCTCCATCTATGAATAACGGCGCCTACTTTTATAAATTGCGGAATTACATTATTCATAATGCCAACATTGAATATTTACAAGTTCTTAGGGACCCAAAAATTTTTCACGGAGCCTTGCAGTCAACAATGCTTCTGGTTCTTAAAAAGGGGAAAAACAAAGGCGACTATTTATTCAAGAAAAATGGTGTTTTGATATTTAGTGAAGGCGCTAAATATCTACAAAGAGTATTTAAAGACAAAATGACTCTACATGATTTAAATTACCAGGTAAGAACAGGTCGGCTGGTTTGGAACAAGAACAAAAATCTGCTCACTGATAATCCCAAAGAAGGCATTCCCTTAATATGGGCGCATAATATAACGGAGGAGGGCTTAGATTTTCCAGTGATTAATGGCAAGCCGCAATATGTAAAAAGGAAAGATTTCGATGTAGGCCCGGCGATTGTGGTCAATAGAATCACTGGCACGGTAAAAAAATCAAAATTAAAAGCGGGCTTTATCCCTTCGGGTATGAAATTTATCGCGGAAAATCATGTTAATGTAATTTTCCCGCCATCTAAACAAGAACAGATAAAAATGGATTTCGTAAGTAGTCAACCTAAAAAAAATCTGCCTATTGAAAATATTGTTAAGCAGATATCTTCAATAAGAGGATTAAGGGTTATAAAAAACATCACCGGAAACACCCAAATCTCAAAAAATGAATTGGAGAAGTTATTCCCAATTTCTCTTAATTGTTAGTGGTTAAATCAAAAATATTCAAGCAGGGTGTTTTAATGCCCTGGGCTATATTTTTCCAATGTAAAACTATCTGTAACAATGGCTCGGATTTGCCGTTTTTAAATCCTACTATTTTACAATGGGTTAGTCCTTTAGGAAAAATAATCTTAAAGTCAGAATATTTGCTAATGATTTTATTCACTTGTTCGCCAGCATCCTCTCTTCTGATAATAACCTTGCCTTTATGGTAATTTGCATAATAGATAAAAAGATTTTGAACTTCTTTAAAGAAGTTTTTTTTTATTAAATCGGCTAATGGCTCCTTAGTATGAATGCCCAAAGTGATAAGAATAAAAAATCTTTTGATCATCTCGGCGTTTTGTTTTTGAGCGTTTAAACAATTGAGGTATTCTAATTTTTCCTCTCGGTCTCTTTTCTGGATATCTTTAAGAATATCCTTAGATTTTTTATTCCTCTTTAAATTCCGCAGGTATCTCGCCTTTTCTTCTCTTTGTGTTGTTGAATTGCTAATCTTTAAAACCTTTTGAGGATAGCGGCCAAATTCATCTAAATAATCGTCAACCCATTTATCATGATTTCTTTCTTTGCGAAAGTCGCTCCAGCTTTTTACCTTACCGACAAAAAAGTGATTTTCTGTAAGAGCGTCCTGGCTAATATTTGCCTTGGTTCCGATTCCTGACTTTGTATCACTCATCTTACCTCAATAAAAACCTTCTCGCCATTAGAGACAATCAGTATGTCGCCTGTGTTGTCATAACGATTGCTCAAGTGTTTAGCCGACGAAATATTCGGAAAATCCTTTTTAATCCGTTTTGCCACCTGAAAGGCATAAAAAAACCAACGATTTTTCTTATCGTCGGGTGTTAGGGGACTGGAGTTTAAAATCTTTTCAATAATTTTCTCCGCCTCTTCAATCAATTGTCTTTCGTGCTTTCCCATAATCTCTAAGATTTAGTTTAATCCCTAAATTATCGCGGGTCAACCTAGCGATTTATAAATTGGTAAACTTTATTTTAAAGAAAATTCATCTTGGAAAACTATAATGTATTTATATGAAAATCAGAAACACCTAAAAACAAAAAAACCTCATCGAGATTGATAAGGAATTTCTGTCAATTGCCCCCATCATTCGACGGGGCGCTAATTTTTATAGCTAAATTAAAATTTAGATAAATATTGCAATCTCGCGCAGTTGTCCCTATGGCCGATATTTAGGGCTGTTCGGCCAACACCCGCAAGTTGAGATTAGAATTCTACATCTCAACCGCATCGACACCCCAATTAAATTGCCAAGAATATCCCGACGCAAGGTCGGGATGCTCTTATTTTTGTCCAAAATAAATTTTGGAAAAATAAGGCAAAAAAATTAGAAAGGAGGTGATCCATCGACAGCTTCCGCTACCGATGCCTTGTTACGACTTAACCCTGGTCACCGATCTCGCCTTAGGCCCTCCTGACGGAGAGACTTTGGGCGCTACCGACTTCCCTGGTTTGACGGGCAGTGAGTACAAGACTTGGGAACGTATTCACCGCGACGTA
>JAYEKG010000105.1:5054-7375 GCA_034660935.1 Patescibacteria group bacterium | reverse complement strand
AACCTAATTCGCTAATTGTTTGCTTCTCTAAATCCATTGTTTTTAATTTCAAATTCTTGCCTTCGTTGTTTGTTTCCGAGAAGAGAATTTTATTGCCAAGCGGAGACCAAAGAGCAGACATTCCGTACGCTTCATTTATTTTTTCAAGGTCGTTAGATGGCAAGCTAATTATATAAATGACGCTTTTAGCCAAACCGCTGGGCCTTGTTCTAATTGAAATTTTATTTTTCGCGGGCCATTCTACGACTAAATTTTTCATTCTTGTTTGAATAATACTAACCCATTCAGAACCGTCAGGATTGGCGATGCTAATATTATTATCTTCATTTTGAGCGTTATAATATTGATAAGCAATCTTGTTTCTGTCCGGCGCCCATGCAATCCACCGCATTTTGCCGCTTAACGGTATCGCTGTTTTTGTGGAATAATCATAAAAATACTTTTTAATCAACTCGTTTTCCGTTGAAATAGCAATTATCTTATTTTTATCTGGCGACCAAAGAATCTCTAAAAGCCCTGTTAAGACATTTGAAGACAAGCGGGTTTGATTTGTTCCGTCAAAATCGGATTCAAAGACATTGCCGTTGCCCGCCAGATAGTATTTAACTTTTTTCTTATCAACGGAAACTCCTAAAACAGGTTCTTGAGAAATGGTTTTTATTCGGTCGTTTGAATAAAAACCGGGTTCGTCAGCCGCTTCTCCGCTGTTTGGTTCAATTTTTTCTTGAAAAAAGAAATTGTAGAAAATTAAGGCGCCTGCCGATAAAACAAGAAGGATAATTAGAATAATAAGTGTTTTTTTTAGGTTCATAATGATTAATTACTTTTATTGTTTTTTATGTTTAGTTTGTTTATTATTCTGTCGTTTCTATTCCTGGTAGGGTCGGCGCTTTTAATTTTACCAAATTGGGATTAATTGTGTTTAAAATTAAATACGCGGAAAGTAGCAAGACCAAACCGGAAAGCGCGCTCCAGATATATTTTTTCGCTTCTTCTTTTGAACTTATTGTGTCGGAGAGCATATATAAAAATCCGCCAATAGCCAATCCTCCTACGGCAAGAAGCGCGACTAAACCAAGTCCAAATGTGTAAAAATAACTAATGTATTGCGCTAAATCGACATCTTTCATTTGCTCCGTGGACATACCAGGCAGAGCCATTTCTATTTCATATCCGCCCAAAGCGAAATCAGCGCTGAATATCAGACAGCAAGCAGTTAATATTAAAATTATAAAAAGTTTTTTCATAGTAATCTTACGGAACAAAAACTATTTCCGCAGTCAATCTGGTTCTTTGAATTGGATTGTTTTTATTCTCTGCTCTTACGGTTAAATTTTGCTTGAACGGCGCCGCTATTTTATCTATTTCTATGGTAAAGCTATTAAGATTTTGCCCGCTTGTTTGAAGCGCTTTTTTATTGCCTAAAATCCACTGGTAATCCAAACCATCCGCGTTTTTTATATTAAAAAAGAACGGTTGAGCCGTAAAATTTGTTTTTTTACCGGACACAATCTGATATTTTGGGACAGATTTGGAATAATCAAGCAGAAGCGCTTTTGTTTTAAGAACAATTTCCGGTTCTTGAGGGGATAAAGTTAAATAAGACGATCGTCCGATTATGTCTCCTTTCTTATTTTTAATTATAACCTTAATTGTTCTTTTTTGCGAGATTCTTTCTCCAATATTAAACTTAAAAGATTGCTTTCCTTCTCCTGACTTGCTCTTCTGGAGCTTGTCGTTAAGAAACCAATCATAAGTTAATTTCTGGGCGTCAAATTCCCAGGTGGAAATAACAGCAACTACTTCTGCGATACTTCCTCTCGCGGGCAGGGCCTTACCCTTGTAGCCATGGGGCGTATATGTGTCTGTTGACCAAGTAAGAGTTACTTCAGCTTGCGAAGCGAGCCCTTTTTGAGCCGCGAAAAATAGCAAAAAACAGCACACAATAAGCGACAGAAAATAAATTGTTTTTTTGATTTGAGCCATTTTTATAAATAGTTCTCTTGCGGGATTTTTTAAGGGACTCGGTCCCTTAAAAAATTTCTTTCAAGATTGCTTCTTGTTTTTAAGATATTCACTAAGAATAAACAAAGTCCATGTTGGGGATATGTCGCCTACAATGGGAGTAAGTTCAATTAGAAATGTTCCGCCGAATTTTCCCGCTGGAAATTTCTTTAACCGAAAATAACACCAAAAACCGAGAATAGAAGCGGCGCAGATATCAATCATTCTAAAAGAGATTAAATCCAATCCCGCATAATCGGCTATGTCGTTCAGAAGAGCAACTGAGCCAATCATCATAAATTCGGCGTCTGTAATAT
>JAYEKG010000105.1:0-4954 GCA_034660935.1 Patescibacteria group bacterium | reverse complement strand
TGAATAGCGACATGCTTGTTTCCGGCGAAGAAAATGCCTTCGCCAACGGCGCTTTCTAATAAAAGGTATTTTTCGCGGTCAGTCAGATTGAATGTTTTTTGGATAATTTCCATAGAGGCCGGCGACTGTTTTAATAGGAGTTGTAAGGACGAGTTGGTGACAATTGGCTTGCCGTATTTTGACTTCATGAAATCGGACACATCTTGAGTGATAGTAGTTAGCCCTAAATAGTATTTGCGGCATCTTTTCGCGATGCCGAAAAGAAAAGAACCTGCGTCTTCGTGCTGCATCATTACCCATGCCTCGTCAACAACCAACATTCTTTTTCTTCTTTTTGAACGAATAATGTTCCAAATATAGCGCAGAATAACATACATAGCCAAAGGCCTTAATTCTTCCTCCATATCCCTAATACTAAAAACGACCAATTGGTTGTTTAATTCAACATTAGTTGGTTGGTTAAAAAATCCAGAATAACTTCCGGTAACATATTTTTCCAAGCGCGTTACCAGGCTTTCAGCGCCAACCATTCCCTTTAGAATGGTCTGGAAGTCCCGCATTAACGGGGGGTTGATGTTGCTAAAATCAGATTGAGGGGTAATATCTCTGGCGGCGTATGTTTCCGTTAGCGCTTTATCAACAATAGAATCTTCCTCGGGCGTCAATCCTCCAAGCATCATTCTTATTAAACCGACCAAATTGACAATATTATTCCTTAAAACATTAACCGGTTTTTCATCAGGCCCGGGGACGGGCAAATCAAAAGGGTTGAGGTAGCTGTTGGAGGTAAGCGAAATATCTATATATGTTCCGTCTATCGTTTCAGTCAAATACTTATATTCTTTCTCTGGGTCAATAATAATCACTTCGGTTTCTTGCATTAATGAACGCAAAACTTCCAACTTTACGGCGTATGAATTATGAACAAAAAGCCCGCCTTGTCCGGCTAAAAAAACCTCATTGTCTACGGTTAAGTCGTAAACATACTTGTCTTTGTTTTTAATCTTTTCAATTTTATTGATTGGGTCCCAGAACAAATCAGAATTAATTAAAATTTTCAAAGTAGCCAATTTTTCTTCAACAATTTCTAATTGGCGCGAAAGTTGTTGGTATTGCTTATTAACAAAATCAGAGACATTTTTCAGGGTATTATAAGAACCAAACGAAGATGGGCTAATTAAAAATTCTCTAATGCAGGGATGATAATCTTTCATTGATAAGCCAAAACTTTTGAAGCTGGACCAAATCGTATTTTTAATTTGGGGCAAATTATACTCGTCCCCATTAATAACTTTAATTGTTTTAAAAACATTTTGGCAACTGGGATTAACTTCCTTGTTTTTTATTAACCGCCAGCTTTGGCCTAATTCTTGCCAGAGCAAAGAATTGAGCCGGCGGTCATTTCTGCCTTTTTCAATAACCGAGGCGAGTGAAGGCATGGCATCAAAGGACATAATTTGAGAACCTAAATTTTTTAGATTTTCAATCCTTTCTTCGATTGTTTCAACTGTTTTTTTGAGGAATTTAGGTGAGGGTTTGAATGTTTTCCGGCGTAAAGGCGCAACGGAAGAAATGCCGGAAAGCTGGAAATATTGATGAGCGGGTTTGAATAATTGATAGATTTCTTCAATCAAAGAGTCAGCTGTTGGAATAACATCCACATTAGTATTATGTTTTTCATTTATAATTCCAAGCAGTTTTTTCTGTTTTTTCTTAGAAACAAAGCCGATTTTTTGAGCATATCGCCTTAAATCAGCCTGGCCGGAAATAGTTAAATGCCAATAAATTCCAGAAGTTCCGCTATTCACAGCCGTTTTCTTTTTGGGCTTAATTCGGGCAATAATTCCGTATCTAAGAAGAAGATATGACAGCTCAGAGATAAGTTGCTGTGATTTTGAACAAGCGTTTACGGAGGCGCTCTCTACCCCGCCGTCTCCTTCAAAGTATGCTTTGAGAAATTCTGCCGCTTTTTTATTACTTTGGCTAAAAACAAAAGAAGGAACTTTTTTATGGGCGGATTTTCCATTTAAGCCAATCGCTTTAATCATTTCAACAAAAGAGCGGCTGCCTAAAGCTATGGA
The DNA here is from genome assembly GCA_034660935.1 of Patescibacteria group bacterium. GTDB lineage: Bacteria > Patescibacteriota > Minisyncoccia > Portnoybacterales > UBA2143 > JAHJSM01. Next base: position 2,873 of record JAYEKG010000105.1, on the reverse strand, counting down.
TGTAGGATGATAATGGTAGCCAATTTTCATCTCATTTAAGGATTTTTCTATATCGCTAATAACTTCTGAATCTATATTGCTGACTAAAACAATATCATTTTGGACAGCTCCCTCGCTAACAATATACCCAAGAATTCGAAGAAAAGCATAATTGATTGGGAAAATAGCGGGTAAGTAAAATTGTTTTTTATCTTTGTTTCGACAAGATGTGATGCTTAATTTCTTTAAGAGAAGTCGATTTGGCTTAATTTGGAGATGATTCAGAATTTTCCAGAAATATTGAATTGGAATCCTTGTGTCGCCACAATATTTATAAAGATATTTGTCTAATTTCGGATCCAATCGCGTTTTCTTAAGAGCGCGGTAATTTTGTTTTATTAAAGAAGTGGCGCCATGGACATAGACTCTCGGAGCGTTTCTCATGAGTTTCAATAGGTTAAGCTCTTTGGGAATTTTCTCCGGTTCAGGAATAGCTCTGGGCACAGGCGCGTATTCACCTTTTCGGACTTCTTCACTTTTAACAGCTACTACTTTTCCATTCCGCAAAATCAGCATGTTGTGGTCGCCCGTAGTGGTAATTTCTCGGCCGCTGGCAGTTGTGAATTTATAGAGTTTTTTGGGAGCTTTTTTCCTAGCCGCGACACTAACAGGACTCCATTTCCCTTTTAGTTTTTTGTCGAAAGTATAAACCGAAATCCCCGGGTCAATTACTCCTTCTAGCTCTTTATCAATTCTCAAACATCCTTTTCTTTTAATGAGTTTTTCTATAAAAGGCCCGATTTTTTCTAACTTAACTTCTTTTTTGGTTTTAATAAGAGTTGGTTCCGAACCGCAGACTGATTTGCCGCTGCCACTCTTAGCGAATACAACCATATTCGCGTTTTCTAAACTAAAGCGGTCAAATAGAATTAAAGAATTATTATGGCGGTTAATTCCGTAAAGAATTCCTTTGCTGTCGCTTAAATCGGATGAAACAAAAGGGAAAGCCGAGGAAAGAGGGCTTGTGTTAAAATTATTTTGAATGAGCAGTTTATCTTCTTTCAAAGGAAGGGTTGAAATAAATCCCTGTTCTTGCTGGAATACAGCGGGCTTGGCGTAAACCATCTGATTTTCCAGAATTGCCCGGACTTTGTTTTCAATCTCATCAAGTTCTTTTGGCGACTTGGAAAAAACAGTAATATAGAGGCCGAATCCGAACAAGCGTTCGGCTCCTTGCTGCAGTTTGTCCCTAAGGTTTTCAATGTTTTGAGTGGCTGCTTCAAGTTTAGGGCTGCGGACATGGCCTTTTTCCTGTTGGAGCGACATTTGCGATTGGACTTGCGCGGATTTTTTAGTTAAATGCTTTAAAACAACATTAGTGTCTTTAGGATAAAGAAAAAGCGCTATATTCATTTCTTGGTCAAGAGTAATCAACGGCGACAACCAGCTTGTGGCCAATGTCTGCGGAAAAGAAAAAACAAAAATTGTCCGCGCGTATTTCTCGCCGATTTGCAGATAATTGGAATTGATTTTTACACCTGCGGGGGCGATTAAATCAATAGTATCAACGGGTTTTCCGCTTATAGGCGGGCTTTTTGTTTCCTCTTTTTTTGTCTTTTTAAATAAATTCATAGTCATTTTATTGATTTCTCATTTTTTTTGCCGTTGCGATTTCAGGATCCTCTTTCGCGCTGGGGTTGTAAAGTTTGTAAAACAACTCAACCAGCTCCTCGGTTTTTAACGGAACAGCTTTGACGCCGACACTTTGCAAGCCGACAGAGACAAATTCAACTCTTTGCCAGAGATTGTTTTTAAGCTCCTGAAATTTTTGCTCTTTAGCTGATTGCGCCTGTTTTTTGAGAAGTTTGTCCAAAAATCCTTTCTTTTTAACCACAGAGGGGCTATATGGAATAACTGCGTAAAACGATTCAGTCATAATGTTTGTCGTTTTTGTTAATTGTTTGACAAAATCCATATATTCAAGAGTTTGCATTTTTAGAAGCGGGTTTTCTTGTTTTCTTTGTTTTTGCCTTAATGTTTCGACATATGGTTCAATGTCGAATTTTCGCGAAGCAATTATAATTTGAATTGAGAAATCAAGAGAGTTAAGAAAATTCTGATATTGGTAAATAAGCGCGTCTTGTTCTTCAACGGACCTTAAATCAAAATTCAAGCTCGTGGTCATTAAAACAGCGCGCAATCCGCCGTTTTTAAGAACCACGACATCATCTCTGATTTCTTTAATTTCCATATGTTTTTGGATTGAAGCGGCGTTAATTTTTTTCACCATAATTTATATCTCCTGGGCCTGTCGAAAGACCGTCTTGTTTCCTAAGTCCGTCGGAGGATAATTTAAAATTGTTAAACCTGCTAAAGGGCAAAAATTAATTATCTTTTCTCCACAAATATAGCTTTGGCTTGGTAAAATAAGTAATAAAAGCGCCCAGAAAATAGATAAATGGTCGTCCGTTGATTTTGTAAAAAGCGAGAGCCAAGCATAAAAGAAGGACTGGAATAGCAATAATAATAAATAATCCAAGCTCTAAATAAAGCCAGAGAAAAGCAAGAACCATCAGACCGCCCATTAAATACAGAAACTGCTTTAAAGTTAAGGGTCCTATTATTTTATCCTCAATATCAATAAATTGTGGAACTTGAAATTGCATGAATTTTTAAGAATTAAAGGTCTGGCCTCGCTATCTAAGTTCAGGGTGTTATCGTTAAGAAAGGATAGGCCTTTAATTATTTTTCAAATCAACGACATTACCTTCTAATTTTGGCTCGGTTTCTAATGGCGCGACTGGGCTTTGCTCTTCTTCTCTGGGCCACTTGTCTCTTTTATGGATTTTTTTAAGCTCTTCTTTAACCGGTAAAAAAACCGCTTGATTTATATC
>JAYEKG010000104.1:25830-34133 GCA_034660935.1 Patescibacteria group bacterium | reverse complement strand
AGTGACATTGGAAAGAGGGATGCAGATTATGACGGAAGACGAATATCTTGAAATAACGCCCAAAAACATCCGCTTGAGGAAGAAACTTCTTACGGAAATAGAAAGAGCAAAGGCGAAGAGAAAAGGTTGATTATATTTGGTTTTGGGGTAAAATTGAGATATTGAAATTATTATATAATTACGACATTAGATGTCGCGATTATATAAAAGTAAAGCATTTAAGAGAATAAATATTAGGATTCTTCTTAAAACTATCCATCCGTAATGGATAGTTATTGACAAAAGTTTCTATTGGCGATAGAATGTTTATATGAAAGAAATATTTTTTCTCGCCAATCCTTGGTGGGAAAATAAAAAATTTGAAACAGGTATTTTACGGGAAAAATATTTGTCTGTTCTAATAAAATCTCTTAATCACAAAAGGGCGGTTTTGATAACTGGTTCAAGGCGGGTGGGTAAAACAACTCTTTTGAAGCAATTTGTAAAATATTTAATTGAACAAAAATTGGTAAATTCGAAAAACATTCTTTATCTTTCGCTTGACCATCCAAGAATTTCCAAATTTTCTATTTTGGAAATAGTTGAAGAATACAGAAAAATTCATCTATTAAACAGAAACAAAAAAATATTTTTAATTTTTGACGAAATACAGTACGCAAAGAACTGGGAGCAGGAAATTAAAGCGCTGGTTGATTTGGAAAATATTAAGATATTTTTATCTGGTTCGGCTAATACAAAAATTTTTCAAAAAATTCCTTTTCTTACGGGGCGGTATCAAAAAATTAAAATAAACCCTTTGGACTTCAAAGAATTTTTGCGATTTAAGAATATTAAAATTGCTTCAACAGAAGAATACAAATATGAAAAATGCTTAGAAGATTATTTAAAAATAGGCGGATACCCAGAATATGTTTTAGGCTATCAAGAAGATTATTTTTCAGACCTAATTGAGGGAATAATTTTCAAAGATATTGTCTATCTGCACAACATTAAAAATTCAGATATTATCCGCGATTTGCTTTTGCTTCTTTCAGACAGGAACGGGCATCAAACAAGTTTTACAAAATTAAGCAAAATTCTTGGGATGTCTATTGATACAATCAAAGAATACATAAGCTTTCTCAAGGAGACATATATCGTCAATGAGATAGAAAGATTTTCCGATTCCAGAAGCAAGAAAATATATTCAGCAAAAAAATTCTATTTACATGATGCTGGGCTTTTGCGTTATTTGGCAAGCAAATTTAATTTGGGAAGCGCTGCGGAAACAATTTTATATAATTTTTTAAGCGAAAATTTCAAGATAAGTTTTTATTACGAGAATCAACAAGAAATTGATTTCGCGTTTTTGAATAAAACAAAACAGAGGATTTTGATAGAATCAAAATTTGTTAATAAGCGAGAAGAGATAGATGACAAAGTTATTCTTAATATTAAAAAAATAGCGATAGAATTAAATATTAAAAAAATCTTTATCATAACAAGAAACTTGGAAACAATAGAAAAGAGTAAAAATGTTGTTATAAAATTTATTCCTTTGTGGAAATATCTGCTTTTAAATAAAATATAAATTAGTTTTAAGCGAGACCAATTCTTGCTTGAGAAAGGTAAAAATATGATTACAATATTAGGAAAAATTTTAAGTGAAGCAGGGCCGTGGCTTTTATCGCACGGGGTAAGAATTGTTGTTATTTTGGCAGTCGCTTATTTAGCTTTTCGCTTTGCCGGCGTTTTTATTGAGAAAATTGTTAGGAAGGCGATTGTTTCAAACCACTTTTTATCGTTGGAGGCGGAAAAAAAGAGAGAAGATACAATTATTGCTGTTTCCAACGGATTAGTTAAGGTGGTTGTTTGGGTTTTTGTTATTTTTACGATTGTTTCCGAACTCGGGGTGAATATCGGGCCTCTTTTAGCGGGCGCCGGCATTTTCGGATTGGCAATCGGTTTTGGCGCCCAATCACTGGTGAAAGATTTTGTTTCGGGGCTTTTTATTCTTCTTGAAAACCAATATCGTGTTGGTGATGTTGTCCGCGTCGGCGATATTTGCGGGGCGGTGGAAAATATTAATTTGAGAATGACCGTTTTGCGGGATGCCGATGGAACGGTCCATCATGTTCCAAACGGCGAGATTAAAATTGCTTCAAACCTGTCCAAAATATTTGCCAGGATTAATTTAAAAATCGGCGTCGCTTATGATACTGATTTAGAAAAATTAATTGATGTTGTTAATCGCGTTGGGCGCGAAATGGCGGAAGACGCGGAATGGAAAGACAGTATCAACGAAGCGCCGCAATTTGTCAGAATTGACGAATTTGCCGATTCGGCGATGGTGATTAAAATAACGGGAGAAGTAAAACCGTTAAAACAATGGGGCGTTCTTGGCGAATTGAGGAAGAGAATTAAAATCGCTTTTGATAAAGAAGGCATTGAAATCCCATTCCCGCAGGTGGTTGTGAGGAAGGGGGAGTAGGAATAAGTTTGACTTAGCGAGATAATTTAATTAAAATAACATTATGAAAGGTTTGGAAAAAATTCCTAAAAAATTCGCTGTTCAGGTTCATTTAGGAGATGATGGCATTTGGTGGACTGATTCTCCCGATATTCCTGGTTGTTATTCTCAAGGTAAAACTCAAGAGGAAGCAATTTTAAATATGAAAGATTCTATCTTTACTTATTTTGGCGTTCCCGCGCGATTGTCTGACCCTTCGCTTCTAAAAGTAGAGGGGGAACTTCATCTTGAGTTGGCTACTAATTAAATATGAGCGACAAACTGCCAGTTTTTTCTTCTAAGAAGTTTATCCGAGCCGCCAAACGGCTCGGTTTTAAGATTAAAAAAGGCGGTAAGGGCAGTCATACTCGTTTGGTTCATTCGAAATCCAACATTATTTTATCTGTGCCAAAAACTCAAACTGTTTCCGTTGGTATTAGGCATCAACTTATTAAGAATTTGGAAAAGATTGGCATTCCGCGTGAAAAATTTATTAAATTGCTTTCGATTGGGCTGTTGCTTATGATTAAAAATTTTTTCAGAAATTAATTTTAATATTTTATCAACAAGAGTAATTTTAAGAAAGAGAATTAAAATCGCTTTTGATAAAGAAGGCATAGAAATCCCATTCCCGCAGATGGTTGTGAGGAAGGGGGAAGACGACAAATAAATATAACGACATCGGATGCCGTTATGTTATTTATAATTTGACATTATTGCTTTAATTTGATAACTTATTGGGGTAATTAAACAGAACGGATAGGGCGGGTATTTTTTTATGCCAACGATTCATCAATTAGTTAAAAGACCGAGAAAAATAGCGAAACGGAAACCAAAAGCGCCGGCCCTTTGGAAGAGTTTTAATTCTCTTAAAAATAAGCCAAGGACTATTTCGTCTCCTTTTAAAAGAGGTGTTTGTGTTCAGGTTAAAACAATGACGCCTAAAAAGCCGAATTCGGCGATGCGGAAAGTAGCGAGAGTTCGGTTAACCAACGGAATGGAAGTAACCGCGTATATTCCCGGCGAGGGGCATAAATTGCAAGAACACTCGGTTGTATTGATTAGAGGCGGGCGAGTTAAGGATTTGCCGGGGGTTCGTTATCATGTTGTTAGAGGTGTTTTAGATACTGAAGGCGTAGAAGGACGGCATCAAAAAAGAAGCCGATATGGAACAAAAAAGCCGAAAGCAAGCGCTCCGTCCGGCGGCGCAAAACCGACTGCTTCAGAAAGCGCGCCGGAAACAACGGCTCCAGCGGAGGGAAAAACAGAGTAAGAAATTAAAGACATAGCCTTTACCAACAAAAGTTCGTAGAAATTTATTATTCAAACAAAACATTGATGGCAAGGCCAGGCCTTTAATTAGCATTTTAAATTATGCGTAGAAAAAGAAATATCAAAAGAACAATTATTCCCGATCCCAAATACGATAACAGTTTGGTTGCCAAATTTATTTCCTATTTAATGAAGGACGGGAAAAAATCTACGGCGCAGAAAATTTTCTACGGCGCTCTTGATATTATTAGAAAGAAAATAAAAGACAAAGACCCTCTGGATGTTTTTGACCAGGCCATTAAAAACACATCTCCCCTAATTGAAGTGAGAACAAAGCGAATTGGCGGAGCGCGCTATCAAGTGCCAAGAGAAGTTCGGGGCGAGAGGAAAATTGCCTTAGCGGCGCGCTGGATTATTAAAGCGGCCAAAAACAAGAAAGGGAAACCAATGGCGGAGAAACTTGCTGGCGAATTTATGGAAGCGTCGCGAAATGAGGGCGCGGCCGTGAATAAAAAGCAAGAAACGCACAAAGTTGCCGACGCCAATAAGGCGTTTGCGCACTTTGGATGGTAAAATTAGGATTATGCGCGAATATCTAATTGAAAAAATCAGGGATATAGGCATTATTGCCCATATTGACGCAGGAAAAACAACCGTATCTGAACGGATTCTTTTTTATACCGGCATTTCCCACAAAATTGGCGAAGTTCACGAAGGCGAAGCGATTATGGACTGGATGGAGCAGGAAAGAGAAAGAGGCATTACGATTACTTCCGCGGCGACGACTTGTTTTTGGAATCCGAGGGCGTATCTCTCTAAAGAAGGCAAAGAGGACAAATATCAAATTAACATCATTGATACTCCCGGACATATTGATTTTACAGTTGAAGTCCAGCGTTCTTTAAGGGTTCTTGACGGGGCGGTGGTTGTTTTTGACGGTGTAGCCGGAGTTGAACCGCAATCGGAAACCGTTTGGCGCCAAGCAGACAAGTTTAAAGTTCCAAGGATTTGCTTTATTAATAAATTAGACAGAATGGGGGGCAATTTTAAAACAAGCTTGCGGTCAATTTGGGAGCGGCTAACTCCGAATGCCGTTGCGATGCAAATTCCGATTGGTTCTGAAGAAAATCTTGAAGGAGTAGTTGATTTGATTAAAATGAAAGCGTTCAAATTTGCCGGCGAAAAAGGGGAAAAGCCGGTTGAAGAAGAAATACCGAAAGAATTAGAGGCGCAAAGCGAGAAATACAGGGCTCAAATGATTGAAAAAATTGTTGAACAGGAAGACGCTTTAATGGAAAGATATTTAAACGGGGAAGAAATTGGAGAAGAAGATTTGAGGCGGGTTTTGCGGAAAGCGGTTATTGGCTATAAATTAGTTCCTGTTTTTTGCGGTTCTGCCTTAAAAAACAAAGGCGTTCAACTTTTACTTGACGCGATTGTTGACTATTTGCCCGCGCCGTCTGACTTGCCCCCGGTTGAGGGATTTGATATTGAAGACGAGGCGAAGAGCTTAACCCGGGAGAACAAAGACGAAGAGCCACTGGCTGCTTTGGCTTTTAAAATGGCGACTGATCCGTTTGTTGGGCAATTAGCCTATGTTCGGATTTATTCTGGCATTCTAACGAGCGGTTCCTATATCCTTAATGCGACTACGGACAAAAAAGAAAGAGTGGGCAGAATTTTAAGGATGCACTCTAATAAAAGAGAAGAGATTAAGGAAGCTTGCGCCGGTGATATTATTGCCGTAGTTGGCCTTAAAAATACAACCACAGGCGATACCTTGACTAGTCCCGAAAAACCGATTATTTTAGAAAAAATTAGTTTTCCCGAACCGGTTATTTCTGTCGCTATTGAGCCAAAAACCAAAGCAGACCAAGAAAAAATGGGCCTGGCATTGAAGAGATTAAGAGAGGAAGATCCAACTTTTAGGATTAAAGGCGATATTAACACGGGCCAGACAATTATTTCAGGCATGGGCGAACTGCATTTAGAGGTTCTTGTTGACCGAATGACAAGAGAATTTAGCGTGGAAGCCAATGTTGGCCAACCGCAAGTCGCTTACAGGGAAACAATTAAAAAAATGGTTCAAGCTGAAGGAAAATATGTTCGCCAAACGGGCGGCCGCGGCCAATACGGCCATATTTTACTGCGGATTGAACCGCAGGAACAAGGCAAGGGATTTGAGTTTATTGATGAAATAAAAGGCGGAGTTATCCCGCAAGAGTATATTCCGGCAGTTGAGAAGGGTATTAAAGAAGCGATGAACAAAGGTGTTTTAGCCGGTTATCCTATAGTTGATATAAAGGCGACTCTTTATGACGGCTCTTATCACGATGTTGATTCCTCGGAGATGGCGTTTAAGATCGCCGGTTCAATTGCTTTGCAAGCCGCGGCGAAGGATGCTGATTTAATTTTATTAGAACCGCTTATGAAATTAGAAGTAACTGTGCCGGAGCAGTTTATGGGCGATATTATTGGAGATTTGAGTTCTAAGCGCGGGAAGATTGAGAAAATGGAAGATAGAGGAGAAGGGGCGAGTAAAGTTAAAGTGATCAACGCTAAAGTTCCTTTAGCGAATATGTTTGGTTACGCGACGCAAGTCAGGTCAATAACTCAAGGACGCGCTACATTTAATATGGAGTTTGAAAATTACGCGGAAGTGCCTAAAAATGTCGCGGAGGCGCTCATCGGAGAAGAGGAGAAGCGAGAATAATTATCAAAAATTCATGTTTCATATCGCATGTTTCATTTCTTAATGTTTCATGTTCTATGTTCCGTGTTCTATGTTTATATGTGGGAAAAAATTAAAAAAATATTGCAAAAAGAAGGAGGGAAGTGTATTATAATGAAGGAAGGAGAACCGACTTATGTTGTGGCTCTTCTTGATAATGAAGAACGGTTGGAGAACAAACTGCCGGAGACGGAAAGAATCAATCAAGACATTACTGAATGGAGCAATAAAGAAACGGCGACCCAGAACGAAATTTCGGCGGAAAAAGAGGCGGGTAACAATTCTGAAAATAAAGGCGCTTTAGATAAAGATAATAGCCAGGAAGTTAGAATAGAAGATTTGCCGTTTTAGCTATAGGTATTCCGGAGGTTCTACCTCCGAAAACCAAAGATAGGGATTTATATTGACAGGAAAGTGTTTTATTGATAGAATCAAAAATATAAAAAACATTAATAGGCTTGTTGCGAAGTTAATCGCGCGACAAGTTTAATAAATTAAATAATAGAATTGAAAGATAAAATTTGAAACAATGTTTCAAGTTCTATGTTTTATGTTCTAAGATATTTGTATGGCCGAAAAATTTGAAAGAACCAAACCTCATCTTAACATAGGCACAATTGGTCATGTTGACCATGGCAAGACCACTTTAACAGCGGCTATTTTGAAGTGTCTCAAAGCGGCCGGTTTTGTGGCGCAGGATAGAGCTGTCAGCGATATTGACAACGCTCCTGAAGAAAAAGAACGGGGCCTGACTATTTCTGTCACCCATGTTGAATATGAAACGGACAAGAGACATTATGCGCATATTGATTGCCCGGGACATGCCGATTATATTAAAAATATGATTACCGGCGCCGCGCAGATGGATGGCGCTATTTTAGTTGTTTCGGCTCCTGACGGCGCGATGCCTCAAACACGCGAACATATTCTTTTAGCTCGCCAGGTTGGCTTGCCTTCTTTGGTTGTTTTCTTAAACAAAATTGACCAAGCCGATGACCCGGAATTAGTTGATTTAGTTGAACAGGAAATTAGGGAGCTTTTGAGTGAATATGAATATGACGGTGATAAGGTTTCTGTTGTTCGAGGTTCAGCTTTACAAGCGCTGGAATGCGGCTGCGGCAAGAGCGATTGTCCTAAATGCGGTCCGATTTTGGAGTTAATGAAAAAAGTTGACGAAGACATTCCTGAACCTGTTCGTCCAATTGACGAGCCATTCTTAATGCCCGTTGAAGATGTTTTTTCAATTGAAGGGCGCGGAACGGTGGCGACAGGGAGAGCCGAAAGAGGAATAGTTAAAGTAGGCGAGGAAGTTGAAATTATCGGTTTAACAGACACTAAAAAAACGACCGTTACAGGCATTGAGATGTTTAACAAATCTCTTGATGAAGGCAGAGCTGGCGACAATATGGGCGTTTTGTTAAGAGGCGTGAAAAGAGAAGAAATCGCAAGGGGGCAAGTTTTAGCCAAGCCGGGGTCAATTACTCCTCATCAAGAATTTGAAGGAGAAATTTATGTTCTAAGCAAAGAAGAAGGAGGAAGGCATACTCCATTCTTTAAGGGATATAAACCACAGTTCTATATTAGAACCACTGATGTAACCGGCGATGTCACTTTGCCTGAAGGAACAGAAATGGTTATGCCCGGCGATACGGCTAATTTAAAAGTCAGTTTAGTTTCGCCTGTTGCTTTGGAAGAAAAGCAAAGATTTGCCATCAGAGAGGGCGGAAAAACCGTTGGCGCGGGAGTAGTTACCAAGATAATAAAGTAACTATTTCTCCAAATTCCGATTTGGGAAGAAATAGTTATCCCCGC
>JAYEKG010000104.1:4560-25730 GCA_034660935.1 Patescibacteria group bacterium | reverse complement strand
CTTTGGAAGAAAAGCAAAGATTTGCCATCAGAGAGGGCGGAAAAACCGTTGGCGCGGGAGTAGTTACCAAGATAATAAAGTAACTATTTCTCCAAATTCCGATTTGGGAAGAAATAGTTATCCCCGCGAAAGCGGGGATCCAGGGACCAAGAAAAAGCAAAGGGTCTAGATTGCGGATTAAATCCGCAATGACAAAGAATGTAATAATATTGGAAAATGGCGCAAAAAAAGGAAAAAGAAGTTAAACAAAAAATTCGCATTAGGATTCAGGCGTATGACCATAAGCTTATCGACCAATCGGTAAAGCAAATTCTTGAAGTTGTTGAACGCCACGGCGCAAACATAAGCGGACCAGTTCCTTTGCCTACGGAAATTCATAAATATACCGTCAACCGTTCTACATTTGTCCATAAGGACGCGCGCGAGCAGTATGAAATGCGGGTTCACAAGAGATTGATTGATATTATAAATCCGGAGCATAAAGTGATTGACGCTTTAATGGAATTAAGTTTGCCGGCCGGTGTTGATATTGAAATAAAAATGATTTAATTTGGGCTTAGGCCTAATATTATTTTGCTATATGACGCAAATTTTTCTTTGCAATATAATATAGATATAGATATAGATAGCTTCTTAACCCGGGGACTATCCCCGGTTTTTGATTGCCAAATGACAAATTACGAAAAATTTCATGAAATTTATTTTAGGCAGAAAATTAGGAATGAGCCAAATTTTTGGCAAAAATGACAAAGTTATTCCGGTGACATTGGTTGAAGTTCTCCCTTGCCAAATTACCCAGATTAAAACAGGGGAAAAAGACGGCTATCAAGCCGTTCAAGTTGGTTTTGGCGAAGTTAAAGAGAAAAAACTCAAAAAGCCGCAAAAAGGACATATTAAAAAAGCCGGTTTGAAAAGAAATTTTGGCGGGTTTATGGAGTTTAGGGGTATTGATTTAAAAGTTGGCGACGAAATTAATATTGCTGTTTTTAAAGAAGGGGACGAGGTTAAGGTAGCGGGCGTTTCTAAGGGAAAAGGATTTCAGGGCGTAGTAAAGAGGCATGGCTTTTCGGGAATGCCTGCTTCCCACGGAACAAAGCATTGTTTAAGGGCTCCCGGTTCAATTGGTTCGGCGTTTCCGCAAAGAGTTTTTAAAGGCAGAAAAATGGCTGGCCGAATGGGATTTGAAAGAGTGACTGTCCGCGGACTGCAAATAGCCCGGGTAGATGAAGAAAACAACCTATTGGCCATAAAAGGAGCCGTTCCCGGAACCAAAGGAACGCTTTTGGAAATAGTCGGTCCGGGGGAGATAAAATTGGTTGAAAAGGACAAAGAATAATCAAAAATTTAATTTCAAAAATGCCAAAAGAAACAGTTTACAATCAAGAAGGAAAAGAAGTCGGAAAGGTTGAATTGCCAACTGAGGTTTTTGATATGAAAATGAATGACGCGTTAATTTGCCAAGCGCTTAACGCGCAAAAGGCCAATTCTAGAAAAATAATTGCCCATACAAAAGACAGGAGCGAAGCGCGGGGCGGCGGCCGCAAACCATGGCGCCAAAAAGGAACGGGACGCGCCCGGCACGGTTCAATTCGTTCGCCGATTTGGCGGGGCGGCGGGGTTACATTCGGACCAACCAAAGAGAGAGTTTTTACGCAAAAGATTAACAAAAAAATGAAACAAAAAGCGCTTTTTATGGCTTTGTCTTCTAAAGTGGAAGACAAAGAGTTTGTTTTGCTGGATAAATTGGAATTAGTTGAATCAAAAACAAAAAAAATGGCTGAGATTTTAAATAAAATAGGAACCGCGCTCAAAAAAGATTTAAGCAAAAGCGTTTTAATTGTCTTGCCGGCAGTTGATGGTAAAATAGTTAAAGCAACCCGCAATATTCCAAAGATTAAAACGATTCAAGCCGACAGCTTAAATATATATGATATTTTATCTCATCATTATCTTTTAATGCCTAAAAGGTCTATTGAAGTGATTGTTAAGCATTTCGTAAAATAATTTTATGTCTTTATTAGATAGATTTAAAAAATCCGAAGAAAAGAAAATCGCTTCCGATAAAAAAGAAGCTGTTTTGAGCGCTAAAAAAGAAAAACAGACAAAAAAGAAAATATTAAAAGCGCGAACGGATAAGCCGGCGCAAAAGGCGCAAAAAACCAAAGGGGCGCAAAGGGCCAAAAAGCAAGCGGAGCGCGTTTATGATATTATTAGAGAGCCGCATATTACCGAGAAAGCAAGCTATTTGGCGGAGCAGAACAAATATATTTTTAAAGTTAAGCCAAAAGCAAACAAGACAGAAATTAAGAAAGCGGTTGAGGCGCTTTATGAAACAAAAGTAGAAAGGGTTAATATAACGCGCGCGGCCGCTAAAAAAAGAAGAATGGGAAAAACGGAAGGATGGCGAGGCGGCCTTAAAAAGGGGTTTAAAAAAGCGATAATTACCCTAAAGGAAGGAGAAAAAATAGAAATAATATCGGGTTCATGAAAAAATGCAAACCAACAACACCCGGCAGAAGAGGGATGACAATAGTGGATTATTCTGTCTTAACCAAAGACAAGCCGGAAAAAAAATTAACCAAAAAACTGCTTCAAAAAGCCGGACGGGGTCATCTTGGCCGTATTACGATTAGACATAAAGGCGGTGGACATAAAAAGAAATATCGCTTGATTGATTTCAAACGCTCTGATAAGATGGATATTCCGGCGAAAGTGGCTTCAATTGAATACGATCCGAACAGAAGCTGTTTTATTGCTCTTTTGTATTACAAAGACGGAGAGAAAAGATACATTTTAGTCCCGGATGGATTAAAAAAGGGCGATGAAGTAATTTGTCAAGAAAAAGCTCCTATTCGCGCCGGCAATAGGATGGAATTGAAAAATATTGTTCCGGGCAGCCAAGTTTATAATATTGAGCTAATACCTAAAAAGGGCGGGCAAATAGTTCGAGCGGCCGGATCGTCCGCTCAAGTTATGGCGAGCGACAGCGGGTTTACCCACCTCAAGCTTCCTTCGGGAGAAGTAAGAATGGTGAGGGAAAATTGTCTGGCCAGCTTGGGACAGTTAAGCAATTATGAGCACGGTTCGGTGGTTATCGGAAAAGCGGGCAGAGGCCGCTGGATGGGGCGCCGGCCGACGGTGCGCGGTTCAGCAATGAATCCTTGCGACCATGCTCATGGCGGCGGGGAAAACAGACAGTCAATTGGATTGAGAAGAGGGCCGAAAACGCCTTGGGGCAAGTTGGCCTACGGAGTTAAAACGAGGAAGAAAAAACAGAGCGACAAGTTAATTATTAAAAAAAGAGTTAAGAAAAAGAGGAAATAATTAACTTCTCAATGAGAAGGATTATTTAGAAGAAATAATTATGAGTAGAAGTTTAAAAAAAGGCCCGTATGTTGACGAAAGGCTATTGAAAAAAATAGGCAAGTTAAAGTTGGGCGATAAAACCATAATAAAAACCTGGGCGCGCGCCAGCGTTATTGCTCCGGAGATGGTAGGTTTTTCGTTTGGCGTCCATAACGGCAAAGAACATATTCTTGTTTTTGTGACCGAGGATATGGTTGGGCATAAACTGGGTGAATTTTCTCCGACAAGGAAATTTGTCAAACACGGAGGCAAAATGCAGAAGGAACAGGAGACAGCCGCCCGCAAGAAATAAGAATTAGGAATTATGAGTATTGCCAAATTAAAACATTTAAGAATGTCTCCCCGAAAAGTCAGGTTAGTAGCCGGCTTAATTAGGGGATTGACGGTTGAAGAGGCTCAAAAACAGCTTAGGTTTTCTGTCAAGAAAGCGGCCGATCCGATTTTGAAGCTTTTGAATTCAGCAGTTGCCAATGCTAGACAGAATACCGATTTAGCGAAGGAAAATCTTTATATCACAAAGATTGTTGTTGAAGCAGGACGGCCGTTGAAACGATGGCGGCCGCGAGCAATGGGACGAGCAACGCCGATTATGAAGAGAACAAGCCATATTATTTTGTCCTTAGGGCAAAAAGGCGTTCTGCCTCAAGAAAAGAAGATAAGCAAAAAAGACAAAGTGGAATTAGCCGAAGAAAAACAAGAACTGTTGCCCAAGGAAGAAATTATTGCGGAATTACCCAAGAAAGAGCAAGATGTAGAAGGAAAAAAAGAACCTTCTATCAAGGCGAAAACAACAAAACCCAAAAGGCCTTATTCAACAACCCCGCAATCAAAGAAAAAGTTTTTTAGCCGGCAAAAAGAAGGAAGCTCAAGAAAAATGTTTAGAAGAAAAAGTATATAGTTTTAATTGTATGGGACACAAAGTTCATCCACTAATATTTAGAATCGGCATAACATCCAATTGGAAATCACGCTGGTTTGATAAAAAGAAATACAAAGACCTGCTTAAGCAGGATGTTAAATTACGCGCGTTTATTAATAAAAAGCTGGATAAGGCGGGAGTTGAATCAGTTGAAATAGAGCGATCGGCGAATTTTATCAATATTATTGTCAAAACAGCTCGTCCGGGATTGGTAATCGGACGGGGTGGCAGCGGCGTTGAGGAATTGAAGCAGGCAATAAAAAATCTTATCCAAAAAGACGGCTTGGAATTGTCTAAAGCGGAAATTCGTTTGGAAATAGAAGAGATTAAGCAGCCAACAAGCCGAGCGCGAATTGCGGCTATGGATATTGCCGCTCAAATAGAAAAAAGATTTCCCTATCGCCGCGCGCTCAAACAAGCATTGGAAAAAATAATGGCAAACAGCGAAGTAAAAGGCGCTAAAATAATAGTTAAGGGACGCCTTAACGGCGCGGAAATTGCGCGAAAAGAATGGTTAAAAGAAGGGCGAATTCCTCTTCAAACATTGCGTTCGGATATTGACTATGCCGAAGCGACCGCTTACACTACCTACGGAACGATTGGAATAAAAATTTGGATTTATAAAGGAGAAGTATTCGATAAAGATGTGAAATTCGCTAAAAGTTAATTAGATATGAATTTTGCGTATTTGCGCGGGTTTTATTGTATAATTTCCAATTCTCAATTCTCAATTTCTAATGAATTTCCAATTCTCAATTTACAAACAAATTAAGATTCTTAAAAAGTTTGGAAATTGTAAAATTGAAAATTGATTGAAAATTGAAAATTAGAAATTGAAAATTTTATTTGCATGTTATCTCCAAAGAAAGCAAAACATAGAAAATGGCGGAAAGGCCGCGGAAGAAACAAGGGAGTAGAAACCCGCGGGGCAGAGTTGTCTTTTGGTTCTTACGGAATTAAAGCTATGTCCGCTTGCTGGCTTACGGCCCGCCAAATAGAAGCGGCTCGGAGAGCAATGACTAGATATGTCCAAAGAGGCGGCAAAATTTGGATTAGAGTTTTTCCGGATAAGCCGGTAACGAAAAAAGGCATAGAAGTGTCCATGGGCGGAGGCAAGGGAAGTGTTGAAGAGTATGTTATGCCAATTAAGCCCGGACGGATTATTTTTGAAATAGACGGAGTTCCCGAAAAATTAGCTAAAGAAGCAATGCGCCGAGCTAGTCACAAACTCCCAATTAAAACAAAATTTGTCGTAAAAAACGATTAAAGAATTTAAGGGACCGAGTCCCTAAAAACAATTAGCGAATTATGAAAATAAAAGAATTGCGCCAAAAAACGGAAAAAGAACTTAAGGATTTATTAAGCGAAAATCGCCTTAAATTGGGCCGATTCAAGTTTGATTTAGCTTCAAAGAAGATAAAAGGTGTTGGGCAAATAAAGGAGTTGCGCAAAGATATTGCAAGAATCTTAACTATATCAAAACAGAAAAATGAATAAAACTGAGAAACAACAAAAAAAGGCTTCTGCCCAAACAGAAAACACTACAGAAAACATTAAAGAAGCCGATAAACTTCCAAAAAATTCCCCAAAAGGGCGACTTCTTAAGGGTGTGGTGGTGAGCGATAAAATGGCTCAAACTGTGACGGTTTTAGTTACTAGATACAAAGAACATCCTAAGTATAAGAAGAGATATAAAGTTGGCAAAAAATACAAAGCGCATGACGAAAAAAATGAATGTGAAAAAGGGGACAAGGTTGTTATCCAAGAAATACGCCCCATTAGCAAAGATAAAAGATGGATTGTAAGGGCTTTACCTAAAAATTTGAAGCAATAGCGGAAAATTTTTGGTTATAAAACATTACTCCGCAGTACTGCGGGGCGCTCAATTTTCTAACAACTCAACCAATCTAATCAAATTTTTGTTTCGCAAAAATTTAATTAAGTTGTTTCGTTGAGAAAAATGGCATGATACAAGCAGGAACAAAATTAAAAGTAGCTGACAATACTGGAGCTAAAATTATCCAATGTTTTAAAATATTAGGCGGAAGCCGCCGAAGATACGCGCAAATCGGCGACATTTTTGTTGCCTCTGTGAAATTAGCTGAACCAAGAAAGATAGTGAAAAAGAAAGATATTGTTAGAGCTGTCGTTGTTCGCCAGAGAAAAGCTTATCGCCGAACAGATGGTTCGTATATCCGCTTTGATGAGAATGCGGCGGTTATTCTTGACGAAAAAAATCCAAAAGGCGGCCGTATTTTCGGGCCAGTTACGCGTGAATTAAAAGAAAGGGGTTTTGACAAGATTGTTTCGCTGGCGCCGGAAGCGCTATAACAAGTTAAGAATAACTAACAACTGCCTCGCAAGCATCTATCCGTCCAGAGGCGAATAATTCTCTCCATCCTCCATTTGCTCGGCAGCTGTTAGTTATTCTTAAAAGATTTGAAATTTTAAGACGGGGTTAGAAGTTTAATATCATGAAAATCAAAAAAGACGACACAATTTTAGTAATTACAGGCAAAGACAAAGGCAAGAAAGGCAAGGTCTTAAAAGTTTTTCCGCGCCAAAATAAAGTTTTGATTGAAAAGGTTAACATAGTTAAAAAACATCGCCGCTCAAAAAAAGAGGGCGAAAAAGGGCAAATTATCGAACTTCCAAAGCCGATTGACAGCTCGGATGTTAAGTTTGTTTGTCCCAAATGCGGACAGGCGACAAGGATTGGATATAGAATAAATAAAAAAGAGAAGAATAGAATTTGCAAAAAATGTAAACAAGAGGTATAATAAACTTCTTGCGGAATAACCCTTTCTGCCGAAAACTAAATATTTTGGTTGAAAATCATTCAGAACTCGTCGATTATACTAACGGCATAACCTCCTTATTTTTTATAATTTTCACCTCAAAATCTTTAATTTTCCACTCGCCTCGCCTCGCTTTGCTTGGCGAAGCGGGTCAGAAAAATTATCCCGCAAGAGGTTTAATGAATATGTTGAAATTAGAAGAGAAATATCACAAACAAGCAGTGTTGGCTATGAAAGAGAAGTTTGGATATAAAAACAACTTGGCAGTTCCGAGAATTGTAAAAGTTGTTATTAATACCGGCTTTAACCCTGAAAAGAAAGATAAGAAAGCGCAAGAAGAAATTGCGCGCGATATGGCCTTAATCACAGGACAAAAACCGGCGCCGCGCCAAGCGGCAAAAGCGGTATCCGCTTTCAAAACAAGAGAAGGAATGGTAGTCGGTATGGTAGCAACCTTAAGAGGAAAGAGAATGTATGATTTTTTGGATAGATTAATTAATATTGTTTTGCCGCGAAGCCGTGATTTTCGGGGGTTATTGGAAAAGAATGTTGACGAGCGCGGCAATTTGAATATTGGTGTTAAGGAGCAAATTGTATTTCCGGAAATTTCAGCAGAAAGCGCAAAAAATATTTTTGGGTTGGAAATTGCCGTGGTAACGACTGCTAAAAATCACCAAGAAGGAGTAGAGTTGTTTAAACTGCTCGGTTTCCCGATATGTAAAAAATAATATTTATGGCTAAAAAATCTGTTATTGCCAGATCAGAAAAAAAAGCAAAATTTTCCACTCGTTTAACGCGGCGTTGTTTTCGTTGTGGCAGAAAGAGAGGGTATTTTAGAAAATTTGGCATTTGCAGGATATGTTTTAGGGAATTAGCAAATAAAGGAGAACTCCCAGGAGTTAAGAAAAGCAGTTGGTAATAAATTAGCTTATTAGTTTTTTAGCTTATTAGAAATTTTAAAAAGCTAACAAGATAACAAGATAGAAAATTTATGACAGATCCAATTTCTGACATGTTAACTAGAATAAGAAATGCTCAAGCCGTTTTTCACCAAACGGTGTCTATTCCTTTTTCAAAACTTAAATTAAATCTTGCTGAAATTTTAGAAAGAGCGGGGGTTATTGGCGCCGTATCGATTCAAGGGAAAAAAGTTAAAAAAACAATAAAAATAGAATTAAAATATAAAGAAGGAAAACCGCTGGTTAGTAATTTAAAAAGAATTAGCAAGCAAGGCCAAAGAATTTATATTAAGAAAAGTGATTTGCGGCCGATAAGGCAGGGATATGGCTTGATTATTATTTCCACTTCTTTAGGACTGATGACTAATACGGAAGCTAAAAAAAAGGGCTTGGGAGGAGAAGTGATTTGCGAGGTATGGTAAAGATTTTACATTTTGATTTATTATTATTATGTCACGTATAGGAAAAAAACCAATTATTATTCCAAAAGGCGTTGAAGTTAGAATAGATAAGGATGGGATTGTCGCGAAAGGGAGCGAGGGGGAATTATCTCAGGCAATTCCTTCTCAATTTGAATTATCTTTAACGGACTCTTCCGCCGATGCGTCGGCGCGAGAATTAACGATTACGCCTAAGAAAAAAGGAAAAAATAATTTTGCTTTATGGGGCTTATTTAGAAGTTTGGTTTTTAATACAATTCGCGGAGTTGATGAGGGGTTTAAAAAGGAATTGGAAATTAATGGTGTCGGTTATCGGGCTGTTCTTGAGGGTAAAACGCTTGTTTTGAGTTTAGGTCTTTCGCATCCGGTTAAGATAGAAGCGCCGAAAAATATAGAGTTTAAAGTAGATAAAAATGTGATTACCGTTTTAGGCATAGACAAACAGTTGGTTGGCCAAGTAGCGGCTAAGATTAGGGACCAAAAGAAACCGGAGCCATATAAGGGCAAAGGAATAAAATATATAGATGAAATTATTAGGAGAAAAGCCGGCAAAAAAGCGGTGGGGTCCGAATAATATAGATTTATGACTAAAAGAGAACAAAGAGAGAGGCGCCATAGGCGCGTAAGAGGAAAAGTGGCCGGCGCGAAAGATCGCCCGCGTTTTTCTGTTTTTCGCAGCAATAAGCATATTAATCTTCAGCTGATTGATGATGAAAAAGGGAAAACATTGGTTGATTTTAATGATTTAAAAATTAACAAAAAAGGCAAAACAAAAATGGAGATAGCCAAAGAAGCAGGGATTGTAATAGCTAAAAAGGCATTGGAAAAGAAAATCAGAAAGGTTGTTTTTGACAGAGGGGGGTATAAATATCACGGCAGGATTAAAGCGATTGCTGAAGGAGCGAGGGAGGGAGGACTAAAATTTTAATATGTACAAACAAAACAGGGAAAAATCTGAATATGACCAAAAATTACTTGATGTCGCGCGCGTGGTAAGGGTGGTGGCCGGCGGAAGGCGTTTTAGGTTTCGCGCAGTTGTGGTAATTGGCAATAGAAAGGGCAAGGTTGGTGTTGGTGTGAGTAAGGGGCAAGATGTCGGTTTAGCTGTTGAAAAAGCGGTGGCTAACGCTAAAAGGAGTCTCATAGATATTCCGCTAATCAAGGGCGCGATACCGCATATTACCGAGGCAAAATTTTGCAGCGCTAAAGTTCTGCTGAAACCCGGCATAAAAGGCAGAGGAATTGTGGCCGGAGGGGCTGTTCGCGCAGTTTGCGAATTGGCTGGTATTGAAAATATTTCAGGAAAGGTTTTAGGCAAAACGAAAAATAAGCTTAATAACGCCAAGGCGACTATAAAAGCGCTTCAGAATCTAAAAACCGAAAAAATAAAGGAAAAAACTGTTGTCGCAAAATAACGGTTCGTTATTAATTTTTTATATCCATGCAATTACATCAATTAAAGTCCAGTTTTAATAAGAAATCCCGCAAACGAGTTGGACGGGGAGGCAAGAAGGGAACATACTCCGGGCGGGGCATGAAGGGGCAAAAAGCGCGAGCTGGCGGAAAACCTCGGGCTGGTTTTGCCGGCGGCGACACATCTTTAGTTAAACGCCTTCCTAAACAAAGGGGGCAAATAGGAAAAACCGAAATAAAAAAAGGAACAAAATTATTCCGATTAAAAGTTAAGCCGGTTATTTTTAATCTAAACGACTTTAATAAGAAATTTTTTGCCAAAGATGGTTCGTCTTTTATCTGGACGGAAAAAGAAGTCGTTTCTCCAAAAAACCTGCTAAAAAAAGGATTAATTAGTAAAACAAAAGGCAGAGTTCCCGCGGTTAAGATTTTAGGCGTTGGCCGGTTAAAGAAAAAGCTAAATTTTAGCGGCGTCGCTTTGTCGAAAAGCGCTAAGAAAAAATTAGGCATAGAAGACAGCAAGAAGGTTATAAAGAAAAACAAAGTTATTCCTAAAGCGAAACATGAAGTGGCTAAATAAAATTATTCAAATATTCAAGGTTAAAGAACTGCGCAATAAAATACTGTTTGTTTTAGCGATTTTGGTCATCTTTCGCGTAGCCGCCAACATCCCCGTGCCGGGTATTGATATTGAGCGGCTAAGGCAGTTTTTTTCAAACAACCAATTATTTGGCCTTATGAATATTTTTACAGGCGGAGCAATGAGTAATATGTCAATCAGTATGCTTGGACTTGGCCCGTATATCACAGCAACGATTATTATGCAGCTTCTAACAATGATTTTTCCCTCATTAGAGGCTATTTATAAAGAAGAAGGAGAAGCGGGCAGGCAAAAGTTCAATCAGTATGGCCGAATATTAACTGTTCCATTGGCTGTTCTTCAGTCGTACGGGATGCTTACGCTTTTAAGCCATCAAGGCATTCTTGGCTCTATGTCCGCGCTCCAATGGGTTACCTCTATTTCGGTAATCACTGCAGGAGCGTTGTTTTTGATGTGGCTGGGTGAATTAATTTCTGAAAAAGGAATTGGCAATGGCGTGTCTTTACTTATCTTCGCGGGAATTGTTTCCGCTGTCCCTCTTTCAATAAGAGAATTGGCGGTTACTTATGATGTTTCCAAAATTCCCTCCTATCTCGCTTTTCTTGCGGTTGCTTTGGTTATCACAGCTAGCGTTGTTATTATCACCGAGGGGCGCCGCAATATCCCAGTTTCTTACGCCAAGCGGGTTCGCGGCAATAAAATATACGGCGGCGTTTCTACTTATTTACCCCTAAATGTTAATCCGGCCGGTGTTATTCCTATTATTTTCGCTTTATCAATTATGCTTTTTCCCGGGATGATTGCTAATTTTTTAAGCGCTTCAAGCGTTAGCTGGCTGGCTCATTTTGCCCAAATAATCGGCGGTATTTTCCAAAATCCCTGGTTTTACGGAATTATGTATTTTGCTTTAGTCGTTCTTTTTACCTATTTCTATACAGCGGTTACTTTTGACCCTAATAATGTATCCAAGAATCTCCAAAAAATGGGCGGCTTTATTCCAGGAATTCGTCCCGGAAAATCAACCACCGCTTTTTTGTATTTTATTCTAAACCGTGTTTTGCTTTTTGGGGCTGTTTCTTTGGGCCTTATTGCTGTTC
Organism: Patescibacteria group bacterium; assembly: GCA_034660935.1. GTDB lineage: Bacteria > Patescibacteriota > Minisyncoccia > Portnoybacterales > UBA2143 > JAHJSM01. The sequence goes on along the minus strand of JAYEKG010000104.1, from coordinate 14,137 downwards.
TGCCTTCAATTGTTCAGGGGGCGACAGGCATCACCGCTTTCGGCTTTGCGATCGGTGGAACAGCTTTGCTTATTGTTGTTTCTGTTGTCTTGGAAACAATCCGCCAAATCAACTCTCAATTAACAATGAGGGACTATGAAGGATTTTAACCAACCCAAAATTATTATCTTATTCGGCCGTTCTGGCTGCGGCAAAGGGACGCAAGCCAAACTTCTTCAAGGGGAATTTGGCTTTGGCTACTTAAGCAGTGGCGACTTATTGAGAAGCAAGATGAAAGATAATGATTTTTCAGGGCGAAAATTAAGAGAAGTTTTAAAAAAAGGGGAATTAGCGCCTACTTTTTTAATGTTTCGGCTTTGGAGCGAAGAAATAAAAGAGATAAAAGGCAAATCTGGATTAAAGGGGTTAATTATTGATGGCAGTCCGCGGGCGTTGACAGAGGCGAAATTAATGGACGAAGCTTTTAAATGGTACGAATGGGCGGATATTAAAGTTTTTTTGCTTGATATTTCAGATGAAGAAGCATTTGGCCGTTTAACCAAAAGGCGCATTTGCAAAAATTGCGGTCGCCTTATTCCATGGGTTGGTGATTTTAAGAAATTAGAAAAGTGCGACAAATGCGGCGGGGAATTAGAAATGCGCCTTGACGATGAGCCAGAGGCGATAAGGGCGCGCCTTGATTATTATAACAAAGATGTCCAGCCCGCGGTTGATTATTACGAAAAAAAAGGTGTTTTAATCAAAATTAACGGTGAACAGTCGATAAAAGCGGTCTATCAAGATATTTCAAAAATGCTATAACAAATCTCGGCAATACGATTTTTTAGCGAACGCTAAAATAAACCTAACTTAAACTGTAAACAACGCGGCTAATTCTTACAGATAATATTTTTTATGATTATAATCAAAACACATCAAGAAATTGAAATAATGGCCCAAGCGGGCAAGATTTTGGCTGGAGTTATGAGGGAGCTGAAAAATAGGGTTGAACCGGGGATAACAACCAAAGAGTTGGACAATCTTGCGGAAAAACTTATTTTAAGCGCCGGCGCCAAACCGGCTTTTAAGAATTATCAAGGCTTTCCCGCCGCTTTGTGCGCTTCAGTTAATGAACAAATTGTCCATGGCGTTCCTTCTGGCAGGAAACTTGTTGAAGGCGATATTTTGAGCTTGGATTTAGGGGTTATTCATAATGATTTTTATTCCGATATGGCCGTAACTGTACCGGTTGGAGCGATTGAACCGGAAATCGGGCGGCTAGTCAGGGTGACTAAAAAATCGCTAAAAAGAGCGATTGGCAGAGTGAAACCGGGCAAGACCATCGGAGATGTAGCGCAAGCGATTCAAAGCTATGCCGAGGGACAGGGGTTTCAAGTTGTCCGCGAACTTTGCGGGCACGGCGTAGGCCGCCGGCTTCATGAAGAGCCGGAAATTCCCAATTTCGGACAGCGCCATAAAGGACCTACACTAAAAGCGGGGATGGTTATAGCGATTGAACCGATGGTGGTAATGGGAAAGCCGGGGATAAAAATAGGTCCTGACGGATTCACATACCAAACAGCGGATAATAGCATATCCGCGCACTTTGAACACACAATGGCGGTAACAGAAAAAGGCGCGAGAGTATTGACAGAATAGAGGTTTTAAGATGTTTGGACAGATTGTTGACTTTGTGTTTTTAATTTGTTAAAATTACAATATGCAGTTTGGGCATAGGTTTAATTAACAGCTAACTTTAGTTCTTTTTCTGAGACAGTGGTAAAAAACTCAAATCCTTCTTCTTGAGGCACAACTTTTCCATCACTAACAAGACTAGCCACATAACATTTAATGGCGTCCTTAAGATTTTTTTTGGTTTTTTCAATGGTTTTTTCCCAAGTGTGACAACCGGGCAAAGAGGGGACATAGCCATGAAAAGTGTTATTTTCATCGGGTTCAATAATAACCCGAAAAGTGTAAATTCGCATATTGTTTTTATTTTACGGTTGCCGAATAGCAATGTCAAGATTTTTTTATTTCTTCCCATCAATCTCCTCTTTAATCTTCTCAATAAATTCCTCAATTTTCATCGCGCCGAGGTTGCCTTTTTTTCTTTGGCGCGGGGCGACTGTTTTGGACTTTTCTTCTTTTTCTCCAACAATAAGAAGATAGGGGATTTTTTGCGTTTCGCCTTCGCGGATTTTCTTGCCTAATGTTTCGTCGCTGTCATTGGTTTCAACCCTGATATTCTCTTTTTTTAATAATTCTTCTGTTTGTTTTGCGTATTTATTGAATTTCTTGCCGATAGGAATAACTTGCGCTTGAACGGGAGCGAGCCAAACAGGAAAAGCGCCCGCGATGTGTTCAATATAGATGCCCATGAACCTTTCCAAAGAGCCGAGCAGGGCGCGGTGAATCATATATGGTTCGTGTTCCTTTCCGTCTTTGCCGATATATTTCATTTTGAAGCGGCCAGGCAGGTTGAAATCAAATTGGATTGTTGATAATTGCCACATCCTGTCCAGCGAATCAGCGATTTTAACATCAATTTTAGGCCCGTAAAAAACGGCTCCCCCAGTATCAAGAATAAAATTCTTAAAGCCGACTTTTGCCAGCGCTTTTTTGAGCGCGAATTCCGCTTGTTTCCATCCCTTATCGTTTCCAATAAACTTGCCCTTGTTTTTATCCCGGACAGAAAGAACCATCTCAAAATTTTTAAAGCCGAATGTTTTTAGGATATATAATGTTAATTTTAACGCTTTAACTAATTCCTGATGGAGTTGTTCGGGGGAGCAAATAATATGAGCGTCATCTTGAGTAAACCCGCGAACTCTTGTTAATCCATGCAAAACGCCGCTTTTTTCGTAGCGGTAAACTGTTCCCATTTCCGTCCAGCGGAGAGGCAGTTCTCGATAACTTCTTGGCCGATGATTGTATATTTTAACATGCAAGGGACAATTCATCGGTTTGAGGCGGTATTGCTTATTATCAATGCCGAAAGAATCGTACATTTCTTCTTTGTAAAATCCCAAATGGCCCGAATGTTGCCAAAGTTCTTCGCTAGCGATATGAGGAGTAGAAACCGGCTGATAACCTTTTTTAAGATACATATTAAAGGCGAATTCTAAAATCTTATGGCGGACGAAAGCTCCTTTAGGCAGCCAAAGAGGCAAGCCCTGGCCAACTTCGTCATCAAACATAAAGAGTTCCATTTTTTGTCCGATGAGGCGATGGTCTCTCTTTTCAGCTTCGGCCTGTTTTGTCTGGTAATCGTCCAATTCTTTTTTGCTTTCAAAAGCAATGCCATAAATGCGGGTAAGCATTTTGTTTTTTTCATCGCCCTTCCAATAAGCCCCGGCTATTTTGGTTAACTTAAAAATATCAGAATTAATTTCTTTAGTTGAAGAAACATGAGGGCCGCGGCAGAGGTCAATAAAATCGCCAGTTTTATAGATGGCGACCTTATTCTTTGCTAATTTATTCTTTTTCGCTTCTTTTTCTAAATCTTTAACTAATTCCGTTTTATACGGCTGTTTTAGTTTTTTGAATAATTTAATCGCTTGCTCAAAGCTTAATTCTTTCTTTTCAAATTTTAAATTCATTTTAATTAACTTCCGCATCATCTTTTCTATTTTAGGCAGGTCTTGAGGAGCAACAGGGCGGGGCAAAACAAAATCATAATAAAAACCATTTTCAATAGCCGGACCAATGCCGAATTCTGTCTCCGGATAAATTTTTTGAACAGCCGCCGCAAGAATATGGGCCGAAGAATGGCGGATTATTTCAATTTTTGATGTTTTTTTAAGCATAGCTCGCTTTGTTGACATTAAGGACAGTCCTCGTTAAAGGGGCTATTCCTGATTGTAATTACCCCAATACTCTAACATTGTCGCATAGTATTTTCAAGTCGTCATTTCTGTCGCTTAAGCGGCCGCTAAGCAAAACGATTCTTCCTTCTTGCCAGATATCGGGACTTTTCTGGAGAACACTCGGAAAAACAAGCGCTTCTATTCGTCCCGTCATGTCTTCAATTTCGACAAAAAGCATTGGCTGGCCGGTCCGCGTGTTAATTTTTTTGATTCTGTTGACAATGCCGCCAATTTTAATTCTAAGACCGGCGTGATTTTCAGAAATACTTTGGCAAGCAATCGTTTTTCCCTTTAACTGGTTTTGATATGCCTTAAGGGGGTGTTCGGAGATATACAATCCGAGTAATTCTTTTTCCCAGTCAAGACATTCTTTTTTTTCGGCTGGAGCGATTGTTGGCAATTTAAAAGATGAATCGGTTGCAACCGATTGATCGCCGAACAAGCTAACTTGTCCGTCTTCTTTGTTTTTTTGCGACTCGCGCGCCAAGATTAACATTGTTTCAAGAGCAGCCAAAAGCTGGTTTCTTTCTCCAAAAGCGCCAAGCGCGCCGCATTTAATCAAGCTTTCTAACGATTTTTTATTAAGGTCCTTTGAGTCAACTCTTTCTAAAAAGCCAGTAATTGACTTGAAAACTCCGTTGGTTTTTCTTTCCTTAACAATGCTTTTAACCACATTATGTCCGACATTTTTTATCGCTTTTAACCCAAAACGGATTATTTTATCTCCGACTTTAGTGAAATCATGGTCGCTTTCATTAACATCAGGGGGGAGAACTTTGACATTTATTTGGTTGCATTCGTCAACCAGAAAAGCGATTCTCTCAACATCGTTTTGGTCAGATGTCATTACGGCGGCCATAAATTCGGTTGGATAATGCGCTTTAAGGTAAGCAGTTTGATATCCTATTAAAGCATAGCATGTCGCGTGGGCGGCGTTAAATCCGTAGCTTGCAAACGGTTCAACCATTTGCCAAATTTTTTCGGCGACTTGGCGGCTAATTTTGTTTTTTATCATTCCCTCAATCATTTTTTCTTTCTGTTCGTCCAAAAGTTTTTTAATTTTTTTGCCGACTGCTTTGCGGAGAACATCAGCATCTGCCGGAGTAAAAAGCGCTAAATCACGCGCAATTCTCATCAATTGTTCCTGATAAACACATACTCCGTAAGTGTTTTTTAAAATTGGTTCAAGCAAGGGATGGACATATTTAACTTCTTTTAATCCGTGTTTGCGGGCGATGAAATCGGGAATAAATTCCATTGGCCCGGGTCGGTAAAGGGCGACTATGGCGACAATATCTTCAAAATGCGTTGGCTTTAATTCTTTCAAGTACCTTTTCATTCCGCTTGATTCTAGTTGAAAAACACCTGTTGTATTCGCCTCTTGAAAAATCTTAAATGTCTCTTCGTCGTCCAAGGGAATATTAAGCAAATCTATTTTTTTGCCTGTCAAACTTTCAATTTGCCTTAGCGCATTTTGAATAATCGTTAGCGTTTTCAATCCCAAGAAATCCATTTTCAAAAGCCCTAGCTTTTCAATCGCATGCATTTCATATTGCGTAATAATAATATTATTGTCTTTGGTCGGGTGTTGGCAGGGAACTAAAGTGTCAAGCGGTTCCTTTGTTATCACTACGGCGGCGGCATGCGTGGAAGCGTGGCGAACAACTCCCTCTAATTTTATTGCCATATCAATCAGCCGTTTTATGTTCGCGTCAGTTTCATAAACCTTATGGAGCTCTTGTGATTCGCAAATAGCCTCTTTGAGCGATGAGCCAAATGGAACCATTTTTGCCGTTTGGTCGCAGACGCTGTAAGGATAATCAAGGGCGCGTCCGGCATCGCGGATAGCGCCGCGAGCGGCCATTGTTCCGAAAGTAATAATTTGCGCGACATGGTCTTGCCCGTATTTTTCCCCGACATATTTAATAACCTCATTTCGGCGGTCATCGGCAAAGTCCAAGTCAATATCAGGCATTGATACGCGTTCCGGATTCAAAAATCTTTCAAAAAGCAAATTATATTTTAACGGGTCAATTTCGGTGATGCCAAGCAAGTAGGCGATTAAAGAGCCTGCCGCCGATCCTCTGCCGGGACCAACTCCGATGCCTTGTGATTTTGCCCAACTAACAAAATCGTGGACAATAAGAAAATACGCGTCAAATCCCATTTTATTGATTATTTTCAACTCATAGTTAAGCCGTTCAAGAATCACCTTGTTTGTTCCTGTGGGATAGCGAACTCTTAGCGCTTGCCGGCAAGTTTTTTCCAGAAAACTTTTCGGCGTTTCTCCTTTCGGCACATCAAAAAACGGGATTTGAATAGTGTCAAGAACGAAATTAAAATTACACTCTTTAACTATTTTTTGGGTATTAGCAATAGCGTCGGGCGTTTCCTTAAAATCTTCAACCATTTGTTCAATCGGACGCAAAGAAAAATCGCTTTGCATCATAGATAGGCGATCCGCGTCATCCACTTTTTTATCCATTTGGATGCTCATCAGAACATCCTGCGCTTCGGCGTCTTCAGGTTTAATATAGTGGACATCATTAGTAGCTACCAGCGGGATATTATGTTTCCGCGCGATTTTAACCAGCCCATCGTTGGCTATTTTCTGCTCCGGTATTTTTGGATGATGCTGGATTTCCAAATAGAAATTGCCGGGACCGAATGTTTTTTGGTATTCAAGAGCTAGCTTTTCCGCTTTGTCCAAATGGCCGTTAATAATTGTTCGGGGGATTTCTCCGACAATGCAGGCGGTGAGGCAGATTAATCCTTTGCTGTGTTTTTTAAGAAGTTCTTTATCAATTCGCGGCTTGTAATAGAATCCTTCTAGATATGCTTTGGTCGTCATTTTGACTAAATTGCGATAGCCCTCATCATTTTTTACCAAAAGGATCAAGTGATATGGTTTATTGTCAATATTATGTCTTTTTTGGCTCATTCCATTGGGCGCTAAATACATTTCGCTTCCCAGAATTGGTTTAATTCCTCTCTTTTTGGCTTCTCTGTAAAATTCAACCAAGCCATACATAGAGCCATGGTCGGTCAAAGCGATAGAAGGCATTTTTAATTCCTGGCAGGTATCCAACAAAGGCCCGATTTTGGCGAGCCCGTCCAAGAGAGAATAGTGGGAGTGAACATGAAGATGAGTGAACTGCATAGTGGTTTCAGTATATCACTTCTGCCCCCCTCCCGCAAAGATTGATGTTTTATTTTCTTGAAAGCTGGCGGTTTTGGGATATAATAGAATATATGGACAAAAAAAAGGTCCAAAAAAGAATATTAAAGTTGAGGGATGTTATTAACGAGCATCGGTACCGTTATCATGTTTTAGACGAATCAACAATGAGCGATGCGGCTTTGGATTCTTTAAAACACGAATTAAGCGAATTGGAACGGCAGTATCCAGAATTAATTACTCTTGATTCGCCGACACAAAGGGTGGGTGGAAAGGCGCTGGACAAGTTTGAAAAAGTTTGCCATAGAAGGCCAATGCTTTCTTTAGAGGATGTTTTTTCGGAGGAAGAATTGGGCGCCTGGCAAGAAAGAATTCAAAGGATAATTCCCGGTCAAAGACTTGATTATTTTGCCGAGCTAAAAGTAGACGGGTTTGCGGTGAGTTTAATTTATAAAGATGGCATTTTTGTTCAGGGTTCTACTCGCGGGGACGGGAAAATAGGCGAAGATGTAACGCAGAATTTGAAAACAATTTCGTCTATTCCGCTAAAGCTCGAAACTCGCCAAAAATTTTCCGCTGGCGCGATAGAAAAGAAAACGAAAGCGCTTATTGAAAAAGGCGAGATAATAATTCGCGGCGAGGTATATATGTCCCAAAAGGCGTTTGAAAGCGTCAACAAAAAACGCGCGAAAAACGGTTTGCCTCTTTACGCCAATCCGCGCAACACGGCTGCGGGAAGCATCAGGCAATTAGACCCGAAAATCGCCGCTGCGCGGCAATTGAATTTTCTGGCTTATGATGTTATTACCGATTTAGGGCAGAAAACACATCAAGACAAACACCAAATCGCGCGCGCGTTAGGATTTAAAGTTGGAGAAGATAGATATTGTTCTAAATTAAGCGATGTGATTGGTTTTTGGGAAGAAATTGAGAAAAAAAGAAATAAGCTTTTTTATCAAATTGACGGAATTGTTGTTAATGTTAATAACAATGAAAAATTCGCCAAATTAGGCGCGGTTGGCAAAGCGCCGCGAGGCGCAATCGCGCTCAAATTCCAAGCGGAAGAGGGGACGACAATTATTGAGGATATTATAATTCAAATAGGCAGAACAGGTGTTTTGACGCCGGTCGCTTTATTAAAGCCGGTGAGGATAAGCGGGGCATTAATAACGCGGGCAACTTTACATAATGAGGACGAAATAAAAAGATTAGATGTTAAAATGGGCGATACGGTTGTTGTTCAGCGCGCGGGTGATGTAATCCCGAATATAACGGAGGTAATTAAAAATTTGCGTTCTGGCGATGAGAAAAAATTTAGTATGCCAAAATTTTGCCCCGCCTGCGGTTCAAGGGTTATTAGGCGAAAAGGCGAAGCAGCTCATCGTTGCGTTAGCAAGACATGCGGCACTCAACAAAAAGAAAGGTTGGCGCATTTTGTCTCCAAAAAAGGGTTTAACATTGATGGGCTGGGGATTAAAATTATCAATCAACTAATGGACGAAGGAATGATTTCCGAGCCGTCTGCTCTATTTTCTCTGACGCAAGGCGATTTAATCCCTTTGGAGCGTTTTGCCGAAAAATCAGCGAATAACTTAGTTAAAGCGATTAGCAATAGCAAAAAAATTACTCTTCCAAAATTTATTTTCTCCCTTGGCATCCGTTATGTTGGAGAGGAAACAGCGGTTTTATTAACGCGGTTGATACAAAATTCCGGTTTTGAAATTAAAAGCGCTAAGGATTTGATAATTTTTTTCCAAAATCAATCTCTTAAGGATTTAGAGAATATTCACGGCATTGGTGAAGTGGCAGGGAGGGAAATATATCGGTGGTTTAGAAATAAGCGCAATATTTATTTGCTTAAAGAATTAAATCGTTATAAGATTGAGGTTGAGACGCTCGCGTCTCGGCAGACGAATCTAAAACTTAAAGGAAAAACCTTTGTTTTAACCGGCGAGATGAAGAATTTCACCCGGGAAGAGGCGAAAGGAAAAATCAGGGAAATGGGGGGAAATATTTCCAGTTCCGTTTCTAAAAAAACGGATTTTGTGGTAGCGGGTAAAAATCCCGGCTCAAAATACGCAAGGGCGGAGAAAATGGGAGTAAGGATTATTGATGAAAAAGAGTTTTTGGAGATGTTAATCTAAATTTAAGGGCAGCCCTTGAAGCCGAAGAAAATGCCACTGAAGAAATACAAGGGCAGCCCTTTAAAGCCGAAGTTAAAAATACAAGGGCAGCCCTTTCCATCTTTTTGCTTTTAAAAAATAAGTGTTCGTAGAATCGTTTTTTAAAAGGGCTGCCCTTGTATTTCTTCTTGTATTTCTTTGAAAGGGGCGTCCTTGTGTTCTAAACTAATTTGAAATGAAAACAACAATAAAACAAGTTGAAAAGGTGGCCGGTCTGGCCCGTTTAGGGATAGACAAAAAGGAAAAGAAAAAATTTACCGAAGAGCTTTCGGCTGTTTTAGAATTTATTGACAAGCTCGGCCAAATAAAAACGGACAAAATTGAGCCAACCGCGCAAGTAACCGGATTGGAGAATGTTACCCGTGAAG
>JAYEKG010000104.1:1956-4460 GCA_034660935.1 Patescibacteria group bacterium | reverse complement strand
GAAAAGAAAAAATTTACCGAAGAGCTTTCGGCTGTTTTAGAATTTATTGACAAGCTCGGCCAAATAAAAACGGACAAAATTGAGCCAACCGCGCAAGTAACCGGATTGGAGAATGTTACCCGTGAAGATAAAAGAAAAACAAAAAATGCCCGCGAAGTTAAAAAATTATTAGATGCCGCTCCTGAAACAAAAGACGGATATGTAAAAGTAAAAGCAGTTTTGTAATATGTCTTTAAATAAATTAACAATTAAAAAGGTTCATCAAGGCCTTGTGAACAAGGAATTTTCCTCGGTGGAATTAACAGAATCGGTTTTGAAGCAAATTAAAAAGCGCAATCAAGCGATTAACGCTTATTTAACCATAACCGAAGAAACCGCTTTGGCTCAGGCTAGAAGAGTTGACCATAAGATTGCCAATAAAGAAGAGATTGATTATTTGGCCGGAATTCCGGCGGCGATAAAGGATATTATTCTTGTTGATGGCGTAAAATGTTCCGCTGGCTCAAAAATTTTAGAGAATTATATCGCCTCTTATGATGCCGAGGCGATTAAAAGATTAAAAAAAACAGGCGCGGTAATCGTCGGCAAGACCAATTTAGATGAATTTGCGATGGGGTCTTCAACAGAAAATTCCGCGTTTGGCTCGGTCAAAAATCCGCGCGATTTAGATTATGTCCCCGGAGGAAGTTCCGGCGGTTCCGCGGCGGCTGTGGCTGATAATCAATGCATTTACGCGTTAGGTTCTGATACGGGCGGTTCTATCCGGCAACCAGCTTCTTTTTGCGGAGTGGTTGGCTTGAAACCGACATATGGCAGAGTTTCTCGCAGCGGCTTAATAGCTTTCGCTTCTTCTTTAGACCAAATTGGTCCGCTTACAAAAACGGTGGAGGATTCTCAAATCGTTTTTAACGCGATTAAAGGAAAAGATAAAATGGATTCAACAACTATTGGCCGGCAATTAACAGTTGATAGCCAGCAATCGGCGGAGAAATTAAAAATCGGCATCCCAAAAGAATATTTTATTAAGGGGATTGATCCGGCAGTGGAAAAAACAATCAAAAAGGCGATTTTCCAATACGAAAAAAAAGGATTTGAGGTTATTGAGGTAAGTTTGCCTCACGCGGAATATGCTCTGTCCGTTTATTATATCATTATGCCTGCTGAAGCGTCTTCTAATTTAGCTCGTTACGATAGCATTAAATATGGCCTTTCTGAAAAAGGAAATGATCTTTTGGAAGGGTATCTAAAAACTCGCCAAAAAGGATTCGGAGACGAAGTTAAGCGGAGGATTATGCTTGGAACTTATGTTTTGTCCGCAGGTTATTACGACGCTTATTATCTCAAAGCGCAAAAAGTGAGAACGCTAATCAAAAACGATTTCGTGAAGGTGTTTGAAAAAGTAGATGTTCTAATAACTCCCACTTCTCCAACGCCCGCTTTCAAACTTGGCCAGAAAACAAAGGACCCGCTTTCAATGTATCTCTCCGATATTTACACAATTTCCATTAATTTAGCCGGTCTGCCTGCTATTTCTATTCCTTGCGGGGAGTTTAACGGATTGCCAATCGGTCTTCAAATAATCGGCAAGCATTTTGGCGAAGAGGATATTTTTAAAGCGGCGCGGGCTTACGAAAAAAATGCGGCGCATTCTTAAATTTCATTTTTGAACCTCTAAAAAATTATGTTAACAAAATTAATTGAATTTCAAGAAAAAATTAATGATTATTTTCTTTCTTCTAATTGGGAAGAAACCCTTTTTATTTTAAAGACAATCTCAATTATTCTTTCTATATTGCTTATTTTTGTTATTCTTTTTTTGATTTTCCAATTAAGGAAAGAGATTAAAAAGTCGCTGGAACTGGTGACTGAAAGCGCTGTTTCCGCGGCGCTGTCTAAAAAAACCACAAGCAAAGAATGGGAGTCAGTTTTGGAAAAAATAGAAAAAGAGGACACCGACAGTTGTAAAATGGCTGTTATTGAAGCGGATAAGATTTTAGATGATTTATTAAAAAGAAACGGATATGCCGGAGAGGACATGGGGGAGCGATTAAAACAAATTACTTCCGCGCAATTGTTCAATCTTGACGAGGTCTGGCAAGCGCATCGTGTTCGCAATCGTATTGTTCATGAGTCAGATTTCAAATTAACTCACCCTCAAGCTAAAAGAGCCGTAGAAATTTATCAGAAAGCGCTGGAAGATTTGGAGGGGATATAAGAAGTTTGCAGGAAATAAAAAGCTCCCAAAATAATATCGGGAGCTTTTTATTTTGCGGAATGTCTTATATGTTATAATATCATAATAAGGGCTGCCCTTGAAGTCGAAGAAAGAACAAGGGCAGCCCTTGAAGTCGAAGGGCTGCCCTTGGAAGGGACTGGATTCCCGCTTTCGCGGGAATGACAGAGAGAAGCGGGAATGACAGAGAGAAGCGGGAGCGACCGGACTCGAACCGGCGGCCTTCTGCGTGACAAGCAGATGCTCTAACCAACTGAGCTACGCCCCCGTT
>JAYEKG010000104.1:0-1856 GCA_034660935.1 Patescibacteria group bacterium | reverse complement strand
GATGCTCTAACCAACTGAGCTACGCCCCCGTTATTTAATTTGCCGGTACCGGGGGAGAGACTCGAACTCTCAACCTCCGCCGTATGAAAGCGGCGCTCTAACCAACTGAGCTACCCCGGCGTAGTTTGTTGTTAATAGCCTTGTTGCGGGGGCAGGATTCGAACCTGCAACCTCAAGGTTCTTTGCGATCTTTTTTGTGATAAGACCTATATTAACCATTTGTTTCCAAATGGAATGGACTATCCCATCTTCCTCTTTTAACTGAAAAAAAGGAAGTTCCCATTATAGTCTCTGAACCTTCCCCGATAAAGATCAGGGCTTGGATGCTGATTGCCGAGAGATTTTTAAAATCTCTGACGGTTTCCCAGCAGTTTCGGGAATTTTCCACAGAATGTTGCCATTCCGGGCCACAATTTTACTTATGGGCCTCGCGAGCTGCCGTTGCTCCACCCCGCGCTGATATTATATGTTATAATCTATTTGATAGCAAGCTTTTTAATAAATTTTCGCACTTGCCCCACAAGCGTAAAAATGGTAAAATAGCAGTAATTGATATGAAATTATCTGTTTATTTATCCGGACTAATTATAGCTGTTTTGTTGGCAAGCGCCTGTTTAGCGGCTATTTTAATTTATCTTAGTCCGGATATGGCCAATCCATCCGTTTTTATCTTGTTTTATTTAAGCTTGTTTATTGCCGCCACGGGAATTTTTACGCTGATAGGCCTGTTTATCAGATGGATTTCGGATAGAAGAGGATTTTCCTTGTCGGTCAATCGCGCTTTTAGGCAATTGGGAATTTCTTTCAGGCAAGGATTGCTTTTAACCGTCATCCTTATTTCAGCTTTAGTTTTACAAAGCAAGGATATTTTAACTTGGTGGCATTTACCGCTTTTGGTAGGCATGGTCGGTCTGGCGGAATGGTGGCTTAGCCGTAAAACATAGAACATAAAATGTTTGCAGAGGTTTTGCGGAAGTTTGACTTATGAAATTAAAATGAAATCACTTAAAGATAAAAATTTAATAAATAAAGAGAAAACTAATTTATCATCTTCAAAGTATCCGGCCCTAATAAGGGATATTGTTCTATTAGTTGAACCGGGGACAAAGATAGTTAAGGTAATGAACTTGATCAACGCGGCTGGCGGACCGCTGATTAGCAATGTAGATTTATTAGATATGTATGAGAATAGAGAAACCTTAAACGGCAAGAAAAGCTTGATTTTTCGCATTTTTTACCAAGTGGGCAGTCGCGCTTTGACTGATGAAGAGGCTGATGTTCTGCAGGATAAGATTATTAAAGCGCTGGAAGAAGAAGGGGGATGGGAAGTGAAAAGATAAAATTTTTATTTATGGCTGTTAAGAATGATAAGAATAAATCAGAATATAAGGCAAAAGATATTTATGTTTTGGAAGGACTGGCTCCTGTGCGCAAGCGTCCGGGGATGTATATCGGTTCAACCGGCATTGATGGTCTCCATCATCTTATTTGGGAGGTGGTTGACAATGCCTTAGATGAAGCAACCGCTGGTTTTTGCGATGAAATAGAAATTGTTTTATTACCGGAAAACAAAGTGAGGGTAACAGATAACGGGCGTGGAATTCCGGTTGACAAGCATCCGCAAACAAAAAAATCCGCTTTGGAAACGGTTATGTGCACTCTTCACGCGGGTGGAAAATTCGGCGGCGATTCCTATAAAATTGCTGGAGGATTGCATGGCGTTGGCGTCTCGGTTGTTAACGCTCTTTCTGAATGGACGCGGGCGGATGTCTGCCGCGACGGATTCCTATACGCCCAAGAATATATTCAAGGCAAGCCAAAACGCAATGTTAAAAAAGAAGGAAAATGCGGCAAAA
>JAYEKG010000103.1:0-7818 GCA_034660935.1 Patescibacteria group bacterium | reverse complement strand
TTTAAGATTTGCCCGGGAAGCGACGCCGATTTTTACCACAGAGAAAACGCCGTTTAAGGTTGGAAAAGCGCAAGTTTTTCGCAAAGGAGCCGATGCTACAATTATCGCTTGCGGTCCTACTGTTCACAAAGCGCTGTTAGCAGCCCGCAATTTAGAAGAAAAAGGACTTTCGGTGGGTGTGATTAATAATCATACTATTAAGCCAATTGATGAAGAAACAATTGTTGAGGCGGCCGAGAGAACGGGCGCGGTGGTAACGGCCGAGGACCATCAAGTAATGGGCGGAATGGGAAGCGCGGTTTGCGAAGTGTTGGCGAAGGAATGTCCGGTTCCGGTGGAAATGATTGGCGTTCAAGATCGCTGGGGGGAATCGGGAACTCCCGACGAATTAATGAATAAGTTTGAGCTCACGGCAAAATATATTCAAAAGGCGGTTGAAAAAGTGTTAAAGAGAAAAGAATAATTATGTACGACATTATCACTTTTGGTTCGGCCACACAGGATGTTTTCATGAGCAGTAGCGAATTTCAAGTGGTTGAAGACGAGAAATTTACCACAAAAAAGGGCCTTTGCGTTCCACTTGGCTCAAAAATGCATATGGAACAGGTTTTTTTTGCTATGGGAGGGAATGGGGCGAATACCGCCTGTACGTTCGCGGAACAAGGATTGAAAACGGCTTATTTCGGCCTAATTGGCCGCGATTTACCCGGTAAAGGAGTTAAGGATGAACTGTCCAAATATAATGTTTCTTTAGAACTTATTAAAGAAATTGAGGAGTATCCGACTTCGTATTCAGTTATTCTTTCTTTGCCGGAGGTTGGGAGAACTATTTTAGAAAAATTGGGCGCGTCGCATCAGTTAAAAGAGGAGAATATAGATTTTGACAAACTTAAAGCGGAATGGTTTTTTGTCAGTTCAATGTCTGGAAATTCTTCAGGAGCTTTTGAGTCATTAATTAATTTTGCTTGTGATAATAAAATTAAAGTGGCGGTTAATCCTGGGAAGACACAACTAACAAAAGATTTGGAAGTTTTGCGTTCTTTGTTGGGGAAAATAGATATTTTAATTTTAAATAAAGAAGAAGCGGCCAAGCTAACAGGTTTGGATTTTACGGAAGAAAAAGAAATTTTTAAAAAATTAAACGAGCAGGTTGGCGGAATAGTTGTTATGACTAAAGGTCCCGAGGGAGTGGTTGTTTCGGACGGAAAGGATATATATTCCGCGGGCATTCCCGAGTCCGGCATGGTTGACCGAACCGGCGCGGGGGACGCTTTTGGTTCAGCTTTTGTCGCGGGTTGGATTGAAAAAGGGGATATTTCTTACGCTATTCAATTGGCGACCGCTAACGCGACATCTGTTCTCCAAAAAATAGGCGCGACCAGCGGCCTCCTTAAAAAAGGCGAATGGGGGAAATGGGAGAAAATAAGTGTCAATATGTCAGACATATCGAAATTTTGATATATCAACATATCAGACATATCAGACATATCGAAATTTTGATATATCAATATATCAGACATATCAGACATATCGAAATTTTGATATATCGATATATCAGATATGTCGAAATTTTAATAATATGGCAACTGTTAAGAGTTTTGAGAATCTGTTTTGCTGGCAGAAAGCGAGAGAATTGACTAAATTTATTTATAGAATCACCAACAATCCCGCTTTCTCAAAGGACTATGGATTGAAAGACCAAATCAGGAGAGCCGCCGTTTCGGTGATGTCCAATATCGCGGAAGGGTTTGACAGGGGGACAAGGTTAGAATTGATTAATTATTTCTTTATTGCCAAAGGTTCGTCAGGCGAGGTAAAATGCCAATTATACATCGCCTTAGATTGCGGACATATTAACCAAAAAGAATTTAATCAGGGATACAAATTATCGGAAGAGGCCTCTCGTCTTATTCAAAGTTTTATTAAAAGAGTTAAGACCGGTTCGCGTTCGGGATTGCAGTATAAAATGGAACAGAAAAAAGATGAAAGGAAGGAATTACTCAAACAGTATGCTCCAGAAATGTATAAAAAGTTGCATCCGAATGAATAATATGTCAGATATATCAACATTTTAACATATCAATATATCGATATATCAATATATCAATATATCGACATATTCAGAGATATCGAAATTTTGATATATCGATATGTCAGACATATTAATATATAAAAAAATGAAAAAAATAAAGGTTTTACTTTAATTGAATTGCTTGTTGTTATTGCTATTATCGGCTTACTGTCCACTATTGTTTTGGTGAGTTTGAATAATGCGAGGGAAAAAGCAAAAAATGCTAAGTTAGATGCAGATTTTAATCAAATTCTTAAAGCCGTAGAAATGACTAGATTTGAACAGGATAAAGTTTTTAATGGATGTTACGGGCAGTGGGTGTTCTAGATGTGTTTGCGACGGCGCTTGTGATTATAAATGCGCCGCATGTAAAACAAGAATGGATATAGCGATGAAGGCTTTGGGATTTAATGGCGCTTTAGTTGATCCTTGGGGAAAATATTATACTTTCGACGAAAATGAATGGGAATATGCTGGAAATCCTTGTCGGAGAGATACTTTGATTTGCGCTGGCCATAGGTCGGTGGGCATATTATTTTATTCTTCAGAGTGCCAATAATAATTAAATATGTTGATGTTTTATTTTTTTGGAAACTCTGCTTTTTAGAAAAAAATTTCAAGTGGCTTCTAAATTATAATTAATATTATGCGAGCTGAAATTGTTAAATTAGCGAAATTATTAAGGACATCAGAGAGGGTCCTTTTGGATTTGGAAAAGAAAATGACGCGAGTGAGCGGGAAAGAGGGAGTGATAGAAAACATTATTCGCGAGAATGAACATAAAGTTAGGCAATCGCTGATTAGCTTGGGTTTTGGAACGGACAAAAGTTTTTTTGACATCCAAGCGGAAGAAGTTTATGAGGCGCTGCTCAAAAAAATAAAAAATACCAATGAAGCTCTTTTTAATCATTTTCAATGTCCTAATCTTTCAACAACAGCCGGATGCCGCAGTTTGATTAACGCCACCAGAGAGTTAACAGGCGATTTAACAGGATTTTATCTCAAAGAAGAAAAAATTAAGGAATTATTCAAGCTGAATCCTCCCAAACAAGTAATGACCGCTTTAGGGTATGGCAATGATATTGATAAAATGATTGAAAGAGAAGATTGTTTTGAAATTTTTGCCGCTTTGAGATTCGCGGAAGATGGGGAATGGCTAAACAATGTTTTTTTCGGGCCGTACGAGAATTTTAAAAAAGATGATTTTGAGAAGAGGGAAATAAAGGTGACAGTCCTGCCCGAAAGATGGGCGGGGATTGGAAAAAAATTCTTAGGCGCGAAGCTGCATCATATGAGCCATTTAAAGGAGGTGGGAATGGTATTTATTATTCCGACTGGAGAAAGCGGTCCAGAAGAAACGCTTTATCTTTTTTTTATGACGCTTCACTATATCAACGAAGTAGGCTGGCATTCAAAGCTTTTTGAAGCTTACAGCCATCAGCCGAATTTTGCCAAAAAGATGATTGCGGCGCTTAAGGTGGGTGTTGGGAAAATGCCGCTATCCAGCAAAGGTAAAATTAATTGGCGGGTTATTCCCAAATATTTGGGCAAGAAAAATCCGAATGATCCCTTATTATCCGAACCCCGTGTCAATCCCGAATCGTGGCATTACACCAAGGCGATGGAAGTAATTAACCAATTTTCCTGCCGTTTTAAAAATCTGGGATTGGATTTTTGGCAGGGATTGGATGTAGTCGCGCAACATTTTCCATCGGGTAAATCCGCAAAGGATGAATTAGTGAGTTTTGACTTGTTTGATAATGGCATTTCTTTTTTAAGAGAAGCGGATTTTAATTCCAGATTTTGCTATCACCAGCAGGAAGCGATTTGGAATAAGGTATTTTCCAGTTATATGGGCGAACAGACAATGAATAAAATAATGATGGAGAATTTGGACAAAGGATATATCAGTTTGTGATAAATGCAAAAATTAAAATAACAAATTAAAAATCAAAAAAAGGGGACAAAGAGTGTCATTGCGAGGAGTCTGCGACGCGGCAATCTCTCCTTCTTCTCCGGGAATGACAAAGAGGGTATTTCGTAATTCAAAGATTAAATTTATGTTAGATATTTTCAAAAAAGCAAAAGAAAATAAATACGCCATCGGCGCTTTTAATGCTTCTAATTTAGAGGGGATTAGGGCAATAGCGCAAGCAGCGCGAAAATTCAAAAAACCGGTTATTATTGCCACTTCTTCGGGCGAAAAAAGTTTTATCGGCGGCAAACAAATTAGAGCGGCAGTTGATGTCTGGAAAAAAGAAACAGGTTTGCCTATTATTCTGCATTTAGACCACGGAAAATCCTTTGAAATTGTTAAAGAAGCGATAAACGACGGGTACGATTCGGTTCATTTTGACGGTTCGGAATTGAGCTTTGAGGAAAATGCGGATATAACCAAAAAAGTTGTTAAATTCGCCAAAAACAAAGGCGTTTTGAATGTTGAGGGGGAAATGGGATATTTGAGAGGCGGGTCAATTTTACACGAAGAGGCGGTGGAAATAAAAGAAGATGATTTGACCGTCCCCAGCGAAGCGCTAAAATTTGTTGAAGAAACAGGAGTTAATACATTAGCAATTGCTATTGGGAACATTCATGGGATAATCTGTTCTCGCGGTAAAAACAACGAGATTGCCGCGTCGCGGACTCCTCGCAATGACAGCGCGGCGAATCCTCATCTTTTTCTTGGTCGGTTGAAGGAAATAAACGATTGTTTGGGCGATAAAGCATTTTTATGCTTGCATGGCGGTTCCGGCACTCCGGAAGAGGATATTAAAAAAGCGGTTGGATTAGGAATAGTTAAAATTAATATCAATACAGAATTACGAATGGCTTACACGAAATCATTGAAAGAATTTCTTCAGGAAAATCCCAACGCGATTAAACCGCACAATATTATGGAGCCTGTTGTTGAGGCGGTTCAGAAAGTTGTTGAAAATAAGATAAGATTATTCAGCCGTGATTAATATTTAAGGGACCGAGTCCCTAAAATTTTATGAGGATAAAAATAGATGAGGAAAAATGTATTGGGTGCGGAAGTTGCGCTGTTGTTTGTCCTGATTGTTTTGAAATGACGGACAATAATAAAGCGCGCCTTAAAGATGGCTGTGACGCAAAATGCGTTCAAGAAGCGGTTGATATTTGTCCGGTCCAAGTAATCAAGATTGAAGAATAGTATTCTTTTTGTCATTCCGCGCTTGACGCGGAATCCGGTCATACCGGACGATGGTTTTAATGCTGGATTCCCGCTTTCGCTCGCCTCGCTGAAGCTTTGGCGAAGCGGGCGGGAATGACAAGGGGAAGGCAGGAATGACAGAGAAAAAAAAGCGAGATTGCCGCGCTTTGCTCGCAATGACAGAGAAGAAGGGGGGAATGACAAAGAGAAACGGGAATGACAGAAATTAGAGGGTAGCTCTCTATAAGATTTTTCTTGACCTGCGGGTTTTTTTTAGTTAGGATATAGCTATGTTGGAATTATTGGCGCGAATACGAAAAGAAAAAAGCGGGCAAAATAAACGAATTCGGAAACAAGGGCTTGTTCCGGCTGTTTTGTATGGCCGCGGGATTAAGAACGCGCTTCTTTGCGTTGACAGCCAAGATTTAAAAAAGGCGTATAAAGAAGCGGGCACAAGCGCGTTGATTAAATTGAAAATAAAAGATGTTAAAGAAGAAAATGAAAGAGTTGTATTGATTCAAGATGTGGCAAATAATCCCATTAACGGGGAGATTATTCATGTTGATTTTAACCAAGTGAAAATGGATGAAAAAGCTACTGTAGAGGTTTCTTTGGTTTTTGTTAATAAATCAACAGCGGTTAAAAGGGAGGGCGGCGTTTTGATTAAAAATATCCAGTCAATTGAAATAAGGGCATTGCCGCAGGACTTGCCAAAAGAAATTGAAGTGGATATATCTGCCATAAAGTCATTTGAAGATAATATTCGCGTTAAAGATTTAAAAATTTCCGAAAATGTTGAAATATTGGCTAATCAGGAAGATGTTATCGCTTCGGTAGTTCCGCCGCGAACCAGCGCGGAATTAGAGGAATTGCAACAGGCGCCAACCGAGAAGATTGAAGAAGTTGAAGTTGAGCAGAAAGGCAAAGAAAAAGGAGAAGCAGTTCAAGGCAAGGAGGGGTCTGTCTCTGAAGAAAAAACATCTGCTAAGGGCGAAGAAGAAAATAAGTAGCTTGTTATGTATAGTTATTATTGAAAAAACTCGCTATGGGTTTGTTGGATAAATTATTTAAAAAATCTTTGTTTTTGGCCGCGTTATTTTCGCTTTTTTTAATAACGCCTTTTTTTATTGTCCGAGCGGCGAGTAATGACAGTTTGAAGAAAGATTTGGAAAATCAAATCAAACAAAAACAGGAGGAAATTGTTCAACACGAGCAAAGTATTCAGAATAGCCGGCAAAAAGCCAAAACGCTTAAAAATGAAATTCAAATAATAGAAAGCCAAATTAAAAAAATTAGAGCTGAAGTTAAGCAGTTGGACTTAGTTATTCAGGAAAGCGCGCTAAACATTCGGGAAGTGGACGGTCAAATTAGTATTTTAGAAGATAAAATAGGCGAAAAAAAAGATCTTTTGGCTGAATATATTAGAACGGTTGCCCATTATGACCAAGAAACACTTCTTGAAGTAATTTTAAAAAACGAAAAATTTTCCGATTTTTTTGACGAAATTAACGCTTTGGAAAGCGCGCAGGAAAAAATTCATAGTATTCTTAGCGCTGTTCGCGCGGTGAAAGAAGAATTAAATATAGAAAGGCAGAATTTAGAGGAAGAGAGAATAGCACAGGGTAGGCTAAAATCTTTGCAATTAGCGCAAAAAAGAACCGTTGAAAATAAGCAATGGCAAAAAGAAGATTTACTGGAGAAAACTAGAGGAGAAGAGCGCCTTTATCAGCAAATGATTCAAGGCAATAAAGAAGAAATTATTTTTATAAAAGAACAGCTTGTATTATTGAAAAAATATAATTTAACGGAAGAAGAGATGGTGCGCAGCGCTATTTTTGCCGGAGCTAAAACAGGCATAAGGCCGGCTTATCTCTTGGGTGTTTTGGAAAATGAATCCCGCTTAGGGCTCAATGTTGGGACGGGTAATTGGCGGAATGATATGTACCAATGCAACATTAATAGGGGATATATTACTATGGGGACAAATCTTAAAAACGCTTTTTTACAGATTTGCCAAGAGTTGGGGTTAAATCCTGATACGCAGCCTGTTTCAGCCAGACCAAGCGCTTATAAAGGATGTGGCGGGGCTATGGGAATAGCCCAATTTATGCCGACTACTTGGCTGGCGTATAAAGATAGAATTTCCGCTATGACCGGCAATAATCCGCCTAATCCGTGGCGTCCTGTGGATGCTTTTACCGCTTCCGCTATTAAGTTGGCCGACGCAGGCGCGAGAGCGCAAACTTATCAAGCAGAGAGAAGGGCATACGCTATATATATAGGCGGCAAATATTGGAGAGGGCTTTTAAGTATAGCAGACAGAGCGATGCGGTACGCGGACGGATTCCAGAAACAATATTTTGATTGAGTTAGTTGCTAAAAAACTCAAGAAAACTCGAGAAAACTCAAGGGCAGCCCTTCGGCTTCAAGGGCTGCCCTTGTATTTCTGAAAGGGCTGCCCTTGTATTTCTGTGCCCTTGAGTTTTCCAACCATAACAACAAAAGCCCCCGAATGGGGGCTTTTGTTGTTTAATTATAAATTTTAATTTCAAAAAAGAACTATGGATTTTCAGTT
>JAYEKG010000102.1:0-1566 GCA_034660935.1 Patescibacteria group bacterium | reverse complement strand
AACTCCGAAGGGCGAATAGAATGTTTTTCGGCATCTTCTAACGATATTAGTTCTCTTTTTACCAAATCAGCCAGAGAACGGTTCAATGAAATCATTCCTTCTTCCGAACTGGTTTCAATAACCATATTTATTTGATGGGTCTTGCCTTCGCGGATTAAATTCCTAATGGCTGAATTGGCTATCATCAGCTCAACGGCGTTAATCACGCTTCCTTTTAAGCAGGGAATTAAGCGGCGGGAAAGAATGCCTAAAATATTCGCGGCGAGCTGCGTTCTGATCTGGTTTTGCTGATGCGGAGGAAAGCTGTCAATAATTCTGTCAACTGTTTGAGCGGCGTTATTGGTGTGCAAAGTGGTTAAGACTAAATGTCCCGTTTCAGCGGCGGTTACCGCGCTGCTAATTGTTTCCGTGTCGCGCATCTCGCCAATCATAATAACATCCGGGTCTTGCCTAAGAACTTCGCGCAACCCTCTGTGAAAATTTTGGACATCTTCGCCTACTTCTCTTTGGTCAACAATGCATTTATCCTGGGTAAATATATGTTCTACCGGATCTTCAATCGTAACAATATGGTCTTGCCTTGTATGGTTGATTTCGTTGACAATCGCCGCCAAAGCGGCTGATTTTCCTTGACCGGAAGGGCCAACCGCCAGAAAAAACCCTTGCGGAGCTTCAGAAAGTTGATGGCAAATCAAAGGCAAATTCAACTCTTCAATTGTCATAATCTTATTGGGAATAAGCCGCAAAGCAACACTGATTTTTCCTAATTGATAATATATATTAACTCTAAAGCGAGTTTTATCTTTATAAGTAAAAGATAAATCAATGTCTCTTTGGCTAACAAATTGCTCTTTCCTTTCCTCGGCTAAAATAGCATAAGCCAATCCTTCCGTATCTTCGGCTGTCAAAATTTGCCCGTTATCCGAAAAACTCAAATTCCCGTCAATCCTCAAAATAAAAGGGCGGCCCTGCGAAAGATGAATATCTGTCGCTCCTTTTTTAATTGCCACGCCAAGAATTTCTTCAAGTTTTTTTTTGTATTGTCCGTTATCCATAATTTTTTACGAAAAATCTACAAAAGTCACTCTTTAAACAGTCTTTTTATCTTATCCACTACGGCTGTTGGGGTAAAATGCGCCTTGATAATATATTCGTCGGCGCCCAACCTTATCCCTTTCTCAACTTCGCTTTTTTGCCCAAGATTGGTGAGTAAAACAACCGGCGTTTCTTTTATGGCAGAATCTGGCTTCTTGATTTCGCTCAAAACCTCAAAACCGTCCATTTTAGGCAAAACAATATCCAAAAGGATTAAATCGTACGAACCATCCTTAGCTTTATTTAATCCTGTTTTGCCGTCAAATGCCGTCCCAACTTCAAACCCGCTTTGGGTAAGTTTTGTTTCATACATCTCGCTAAGAAAAGAATCGTCTTCAATGATCAATATTTTTTTCATATATATAGTTATTATCGCTTGAGCCTGTCGAAGGGCTGCTTTACTACGGAGTCGCCGTATTCAGTCCTTGCGGCTTATTATGAATTGAATCTGTCTCTAAATAATATTCTATC
>JAYEKG010000101.1:0-1574 GCA_034660935.1 Patescibacteria group bacterium | reverse complement strand
ACGCAGGAGCATATTGGAGAAAATTGAAACAACGGTTAAAAGACGAAAATAGCGAGGTCGTGACATTTTGTCACAAACTGAAGTTGAAAGCGCCTGACAATAAGAAATATGAAACAGATTGCGCGAATACAGAGGGAATTTTTCGCATAATTCAGTCAATTCCATCGCCAAAAGCCGAGCCGTTTAAACTATGGCTGGCAAAAGTCGGCTATGAAAGAGTGAAAGAAATAGAAGATCCAGAATTGGCGACAAAAAGAACACATGCAATTTATAAAGCAAAGGGGTATCCAGAGTCGTGGATTGCCAAGCGAATGCGCGGGATAGAAGTTCGAGAAACCTTGACCAATGAATGGAAGAAAAGAGGAGCAAGACAAGATATAGAATATGCTATTTTAACCGCCGAGATTTCAAAAGCTGCTTTTGGCATGACACCGGAAGAGTATAAAAAATTTAAAGGATTAAAGCGAGAAAATTTGCGCGACCATATGGAAGACTTGGAGTTGATTTTAACAATGCTAGGCGAAGCAACAACAACAAAAATAACCAAAGATAGAAATTCAAAAGGATTTATTCCCTTAAAAAAAGACTCCAAAGAAGGGGGAGAGGTAGCAGGGTCAGCTAGAAAAGATATTGAAAAAAGAACAAACAAGCAAGTATCAACGAAAAAGAATTATTTGAATCCTAGTATTAAGAGCAAATATTAAAAAATGTTTTCCTATAAATTAAAATTTAATTCCCGTCTTATTAGAAATATTCTTTTGACTGTTCTTCCCGGCATATTGCTAACCGGTGGTCTTTTATATGCTAATAGTAATGTTTATTATGATATTGATACTGATAAAACAATGGTTGCCTCAACCGGCGGGTTTAATGTTTCTTATATTACTAGTTTGGCCACAACAACAATAACTGGCAGTGCAACTTTAACTGGCAATCTTGTTCCCTCAGATACTAATACATATAATCTTGGTTCAGCAGTAAAATCTTGGAACAATCTTTATGTTAATAATTTCTATGCTACTACAACTAGTATTTTAGGTAATCAAACTATTACAGGGGACTTAACAGTTGAAGGAACTTCTAATTTAGCAACTACCACTGTTACGGGTGACTTTACAGTTAATGCTGATGATTTGTATGTTGAGACTGCAACTGGATTTGTGGGTATAGGCACTACAAGCCCTTCTCAATCATTAACAGTTGGAGATGATAACCAGTTTACTGTCAGTTCTGCCGGAGCAATAATCGGGCTTTCTTATGGCGGAATTACTCAAGCCAATTTGCTTGATAAAACAGCTGCTGAAGTAATTACTGGTATTTGGGATTTCTCAACTACTACTCATGCAACCGCTACTATTGCTTATGCTGATATTAATAGTGGAACTATTGACGCGATTACATCTTTAACCGTGGCCAACAATGTGGATATTGGAAGTTATGATATCAGGTCTTCATCCGGAACATTTGATAGCTTGTCTTCGGGAAGGGTTATATTTGCCGGAACAGAGGGACTGCTTTCAGATGATTCTGATCTGACCTTTAGCGGAGAAACATTAACAGCTACCCAGATAAGC
>JAYEKG010000100.1:0-1576 GCA_034660935.1 Patescibacteria group bacterium | reverse complement strand
TAAAATTAAAAGTCCGTTTGGCATAATTCCCATTGTCAGCCCAACATCAATGTCTGGAAATTTACTAAGTAAGGTTTTAGAATATCCATCTGTATAAAAAATACTTCCCCCTGAATTAAATATCCAGCCAGTTCCATACGCTTTAATAGTGTCAACTTCGTTATCTAAATAGATTGTGTTATTCCAGCCGTCAGAAAATCCGTCCCAGAACATTATTGCTCCTTTATGTTGCCGATTAGCGGCTACGGCTATTTTCTTTTCATTAGCTGCTCCTGCTTGGAAATAATAACCATCTCTTAATTGCTTATAAGAAGCGTAAAAGTTTGCTTCATCTTTGTCAATCGTAGCGAGATAGTTTCCATTACCAATTAGATGTATGTTTTCAAAGAAGAATATTTGTCTTGACCAAGTGGCTTGTTCTGCCCCCAAGTCCTGAAACTTATCAGCCCAAACAGCATATCCATCGCCATTATCAAAATCGTTGTCTGTTCCGCCTGCCAGTCCTGCCGAAAAGTTAAGCGTGTCGTTTGTGTTGGTGGTGGTAGTGATTGAGGTTATTACCCCCTTACACCTGTCGGTTGTGTTATAAATCGTCGCTCCGACCTCTACGCCCTCCGTAGAGAAGTTTTTGCTCGTATCAACCATAGAAGTCCCCTTATCGTCAGAACCGCTGTTGTCCGTCCCTGTGAGCCGTCTGCCGAGGTATTGAGCAGAGGTATAAATTATATTTCCCTCTAAACTTTTTTGAATGTCTGGTAGATTAGATTTGGTTGTTTGAATGTCGTGCTTCTTGGCGGATTTATCTTTGAGATAATATGATTGTCCTTTGTAGATGTCTCCGTTAGCGTCAATATAATAAAGAACTAAATCACTAACATAACCCAATCCTGTTTCAGTGTTATTACAAAATCCAACTACTAAATTATTAGGGTCGTCCATTGCCAAACTCTTCCATTCCTGTCGTAAAATTGATTTGCTTCCCATTTTTGCGGGCTGAAATCCTTGGAGGAAATAACTTCCTCCGTCTCGCATACCTGCAAATTTGTTTATAGTTATCACTTTACTCATATTATACTCTCTCTCCTTGGCATAATTCTTGGTTTTGAATCAAGATTTTTATTGCCATAAAACTCAAATAATTGCGTTTTAAGTTGTTCTATTTCAGTTCTCAAATCATTTTTATTGCTTAATTTTTTTACAGAGGCAAAATCAAAAGCTGCTCCTAATGAAAGTAATCTATGGAATGGTTCAGCAAATCCTGGCTCTTGGGCTTCGTCAGTATAAGTGAATATATCTACTTCACGAGATACCCATAATCTTAATCCGCTTGCGAGCGTAACATCACCTGCTTTGGGTTTAGGTTTTAGTTTGATATATTTTCCCACAAGAATATATTTTAACGGCATTCCCGAATCTTCTAAGTATTCATCAACGGACATTCCGCCCAAATCAGATATTTTCTTTTCTGTTAATGGTTGATAGTTGCCGTCATTATCAAGCACTTCTACTTTAACTATTTTTAACGCTGTTGTGGGTATTTCATAATCTTCTTTTTCTGCGATTAAATTCTGTTCTG
>JAYEKG010000099.1:0-1586 GCA_034660935.1 Patescibacteria group bacterium | reverse complement strand
ATAAGGTTTTCATACATCAATTCCACTTTGTTTTCATAATCAAAGGGCGCTAGCACCGCCACGTTTTTTTCCTGGGCAAAGAGGCTTATTGCCGTTAAAATTGCGATAATTGTGAGTATTGTTTTTTGCATAATCAAGATATTTTAGTTCTAATCTTTAAATTCAGGTACTGATTTTTTAATAAATTCTTCCAATTCATAAGCAGCAATACCAATCGGTTTATCAAAGCCACGCATTGCGTACTCAACTTTTACATTATTTTTTGATGCACAAAGCAACAAACCTATACTTTGATTATCATTTTTGCCGGCTAATTTATCATCTACGGCCGAAATATAAAAGTTTAGTTTTGAAATATACTCCGGCTTAAAATCACCAGCTTTTAATTCTACAACAATATATGCATGAAGAAGCGTATGGTAAAACAGTAAATCAAATTTATAATCTTCACCTTCAATTTCTACGGGGAATTGTTTTCCAACAAAGGCAAATCCTCTACCCAACTCTAAAAGAAAGTCAGTAATTTTTTCTGTCAACTGCTTTTCAATCTCCTTTTCCTGAAATTTTTCATGTAAACCCAGGAAATCAAATTTATAAGGGTCTTTAAAAATACTTTGAGCCAAATCGGACTCCGTGTCAGGTAATGTATTAGTAAAATTATTAAGTGCTTTTCCGCTTCTCTTATATAAGTTACTTTCTATTTGCCTCAGCATAATATCACGGCTCCATTTGTTTTCTGCAGTTGCTGCAATATAAAAAGCCCTTTCCTTCTGCAATTTAACCTTCGTAAGTAAACTAATGTGATGATACCAGGTTATTTGTGCAAGCGAAACTTGCACAAATTTATTTTCCTTGTTTTCATTTTGTGCAAGCGGCACTTGCACAAACGGAAAATCCGGATAAGCATCCGCAAAAGCCCGCATATATTTTAAATTACGTATGGAAAAACCACTTATATCCGGATATTTTTGTTTAATGTCTTTTGATAATCTGTCAATAAATTTACTCCCCCAGCCTAAACGATTTTGAACATCAAGTACAGTATTACCAATCTCCCAATATAATTTTAAAAGTTCGTTATTAACTTTTAAATGCGTTCTTATCTGGGCCTTGTAAATCTTTTCAGAAACAAAGGCAAAACAATCTTCATATTTTTTTATCTCATTCATTGTAAATTCATTGAAAAAACAATTTTATCTAATTTGTCAGTTTCTTTCTATTTTATTTAAATGCGTAATCCAAAATCTGTATGTCTGTTGCCACGCAGAGCTTGTCCGAAGCTTTCCAGGCGAAATACAAGATTGCCCCATAATAAAACAAATAAATTC
Source organism: Patescibacteria group bacterium (assembly GCA_034660935.1). GTDB lineage: Bacteria > Patescibacteriota > Minisyncoccia > Portnoybacterales > UBA2143 > JAHJSM01. Next base: position 258 of record JAYEKG010000099.1, on the reverse strand, counting down.
CAATACACATGCTTTTGCGAGCAGGCTGAAAGCCTGCGATAATCTATTCCTGAAAATCATGTCATTTAATTTTATCAATCAACTCCTCTGCTATTTCATCAATAATATCATCATACGCTTCTCCGGCAGCAGATTTATAAGATTTTGTGCTGCCGCCTTTCTGCGTAATCTCATCCTGGTAAATCTGCTCGCCATTGTAGGCTTTTTTAATGTCCACAGCAGCATCCACATAGGAAAACCAGGTGTTATACGCATTGT
>JAYEKG010000098.1:0-8091 GCA_034660935.1 Patescibacteria group bacterium | reverse complement strand
TGCCGTATAATAATTTTGAATTTTGTAAATTTTTATTATATGGTAGGTCTTAATGTCCTCATTTTACTCCAGATTAAAAAACAGGTCAAATCAAAAAACAGCGGATAAGTTCTCCGCTGTTTTGAAAACCGCAAAAATTTCTAAAAATTATTTCATCTTTCTCCTAATAAAAGCCGGGATATCCCATTCGCTTTCCTTTTCTTCTTCAGCAACAACAGCTTTTGTTCCAAGCGCCGGTTTCTTTTCGCTTATTTCTCTTTTTTCCGGATGCTTAATTCTTGAAATATCTTGAATTCTTGGTTCTGAAGGTTGTTTCAATCCATCTTCAAAATTAGTGGCGATAACCGTAATTTTGAGTTCTCCTTTCTTTAATTTATCATCCATAACAGCTCCGAAAATAACTTTTGCTTCTTGGTCGATTGACTCCGTGATAACTTTGGCCGCTTCATTAATTTCGGTCATCGCTAAATCAGAACCGCCGCTAACATTGAAAAGCACCCCCTTGGATCCGTCAACTGAAACTTCTAAAAGGGGCGAGTTAACAGCCGCTTTTGCCGCTTCAACCGCTCTGTTCTCGCCGGATGCCCGTCCAATTCCCATTAAGGCCGAACCAGCATCTTGCATAATAGCTTTAATATCGGCAAAATCAACATTAACGATACCGGGAGTAACAACCAAATCGGAAATACCCTGAACCGCCTGCCTTAAAACATCGTCAACAATTGAAAAAGCGTTTAATAATGAAGTTTTATCGTCAATTACAGAAAGGAGTTTGTCATTAGGAATAGTAATTAAAGTATCAACTTTATCTTTAAGCTGGGCTAATCCTTCTCGAGCAAACTGCGCTCTTTGCTTTCCCTCAAAAGAGAATGGCTTAGTTACTACAGCCACAGTTAAAGCGCCTGAATCTTTCGCCGCTTCAGCAATAATCGGACCCGCCCCCGTGCCTGTCCCTCCTCCTAAACCGTAAGTAACAAAAATCATATCGGCGCCCTTGACTATTTCGTGGATTTCGTCTCTGTTTTCTTCTGCCGCTTGCCTGCCTATTTCAGGATTCATTCCCGCGCCTAATCCTTTAGTTAAATTTTTGCCAATATGAACTTTTTCCGGAGCGTTGACATGGTGCAAATCCTGGGCATCCGTATTAATAGCCACAAAATCAACACCTTGAATTTTACAGGCCATCATTCTGGAAATACCATTTCCACCACTACCCCCTACGCCAATCACTTTAATTTTGGCAAAACTTTCCACCTCCGGCTTAATTTGGGCCATATCATTAAAAACTCTCAATTATCAATTATCAATTATCATTGAAAATTGCGTCATTGTAAATTAGTTGGAAATTGTTTCCCCGCGGGAGATGTCCCGAAGGGACAAAAACTGTAATTGGAAATTATTTCTATTATACATATGTCTATAAAAAACGCAAGTGTTTACGGAAGAAAATCGCGCATCCATCCCTTAAGCTTTTCTATCGTTATTCTAATAGGAAAATACGGAAAGAAAGTTTCTTGTTTGTCGCTTTTGACCCGATTGTCCATACCCCAAAGAACTAAGCCAATTGCCGTCGCGAAAGAAGGATCGTCAACCTCTTCAACAATACCATCCATTTCAAGAGGAAATCCGATTTGTACCGGCAATTTTAACTCGCTTTTGGCTAAATCAACCAAATTAGGCATTTTAGCCCCTCCCCCTAAAAGCACCACGCCCGACGGTAGAAGCCCTTGGCGATCAATGTTTTTCAGCTCTTTATTGGCTAATTCTAATATCTCGCTTAGCCGCGCTTCAACAATTTTAACCACCTCCGCCCGCGGAATAATCCCTTTTTCATTTAGTTCTAGTTTAGACAAATCAATATTTTCTTTTTTGCCAATTTCAGACGATAAAGCCGAACCATATTCCAGTTTAACTTTTTCCGCCAACTCAATACTGCTCCTCAAGCCAATAGCAATATCGTTGGTAATATGCGAAGAACCAACAGGCAAAACGCAGCTATGAATAATCTTGCCCTCCTCAAAAACCGTTATCCCGGCTGTTCCGCCGCCCAAATCTAAGGTCAAAACGCCCAGTTCTTTTTGTCTTTTATTTAAAACAGCTCGGCTGGCGGCCAAGGGAGCCAAAACCATGCTTTCTATCTCTAGCCCTGCCTCCATAACACACTTTGTTAAATTTTTAATAAAAGGAGACGCTCCTTCAACAATTAAAGCATCCACATCCAAACTGACGCCCGTCATCCCTGCCGGATCATTTAATCCGTTCTGGCTGTCAACCGAAAAAGAGCGGGGAATAACATGGAGAATCTCTCTGTTTTGCGAGACAGAAATAGCCGAAGCAGTTTTAATTACCCGTTCTATGTCTTCTTTCGACACTTTGCCATCGGCGCGAGAAATAGCCACCACTCCTTTGTTTGTTTTGGAAGTAATATGGCTGCCGCTTATCCCAACTAAGACCTGCTCAATAGGAACACCGCTAGTTCTTTCAGCTTCCCGAACAGACTGTTTAATATTCTTAATCGTTTCCTCAACATCAACAACGACGCCCTTTCGCAAACCAAAAGAAGGCGCCTGGCCAATGCCAATGATTTGGGGTTTTATTTTCCCCGGTTCTATTTTAGCTACTATTGCGCGGATATAGCATGTCCCGACATCTAATCCGGTAACGATAGTGTTTTTTGCCATAGAGATAAAGCGCAGAACATAAAACTTGGAACTTCATAATCCTATGTCCTATAGCTTATGTTCTATGTTTCTTAATATTTCCACTTCCATTCCTTCCATCTCTTTTGCTTGTCGCTCGTTTTTTTCGTGGTCATACCCCAACAAATGAAGTATGCCATGAATTAACAAAATAGTCATTTCTTTTTCTAAGGAATGGCCCATCCGTCTTGCCTGTTTTTTGGCGTAAGGATAACAAATAACAATTTCCCCTAATCTTTTAATTCCGTCCGGGGGATTAACAAAGGCCATATTTGCTCCCTTTTTCAACCGTGGAAACGCCTTGGCTAAATAGGGCAGAACTGTTTTGTCGCCGAAAGATAGAATATCAGTCACCTTATTTTTCCCGCGGTAAATCTTGTTCAACTTTCGCATCCGTCCCTCACCGACAATAGCCAAACTTATCTCCACTTCCCCTTTCAGCAAATCAGGCATAGTCCTTTTTACCACCGATGATTTTAAGGTCTTCACTGTTATTCTTTTCAAAAATTTTTCATCTATTTCGTTTTGGGTAAAATTATGTATTTCAAGCATTGTTAATCAAATCTCATTAAAAAACGATTCTGTCTCTGCCGCTTATGGATTTTAATTTTAATTACCTATTAATTCTTCCTCAACAATTTTTTTAACAACCGCGCCGTCCGCTTTGTTTTTTAAATCCGCCATTAGCGCGCCCATTATTTTCCCCATATCTTGCAAACCGTTAGCGCCTAATTTGGAAACTTTTTCTTTAACTATTTTTCTAATTTCTTCTTCGCCCATTTGTTCAGGCAAATATGCGGATAAAATTTCTAATTCCTTCTTTTCTCTGCCTGCTAAATCCTGTCGTCCCCCTTTTTCATATTGCCCAATAGAATCCTTTCTTTTTTTCGCTTCGCCGGAAACTATTTCTAAAACACTATCATCAGTTAATTCTTCCGCTTTAGCTCCCTTTTCTTTTTCTTTGTTTAAAATAGCGGCCAGCGCCATACGCAAAACAGAAACCCTTAAAGCGTCCTTCTTAATCATCGCGTTTTTAATATCTGTTTGGATTGTTTTTTTTAGAGACATTATTATATCAACCGAGGTTAAATCTCCGCGCGAAAAATTATCGTTTTTTTCTTCCCCATCGCGTTTCTTCCTCCAAAAGCCCCATTTTTCTCAACTTCTCTTTTTCCTTGCCAATTTTAGTTCTTCTTAAAGCGCTCGTTCTTCTTTCCCCTTTGCTTTTTTCTTTTTCAAGAAATCTCGCTTTTCGGGCGTTAATCAAAACGCCGCTTTGCTGGATTCTCCTTGAAAAGCGCCTTAACAAACTGCGGGTTGTTTCCCTTTCTTTCTTTTTTACTTCAATACCCATACATACACCTCCTTTTGCAAAATAGTTTTATCTCTCCAAGCAAATTTATTATAAAACTAATAATTAACATCTTCGCGCAACTTGGAATTTTTAATTATTTCGAACGCCTCTTCGGCCGAATCAACAACCTGATAAATTTTCCTGTCGTCTTTGTCAATAAATTTGTTTTTTTCGTAAATCACTTTATCAATCCAATCCACAAGTGGATGCCAATATTCTTTGCCCAAGCAAACAATTGGAATATGACGGGGAATTTTTTCGGTCTGAATTAAAGTTGATATCTCAAAAAATTCATCCAGTGTGCCAAGCCCTCCCGGCGCGAAAACATACGCCTGAGCCGAATAAGAAAGCATCATTTTTCTTATGAAAAAATAGTGGAATCCCATTGCTTTTGTAATATAGTCATTGATTCTTTGCTGATATTTTAATTGAATATTTAAGCCGACCGATTCTCCGTTAACATCGTTTGCCCCGCGATTAGCCGCCTCCATAATGCCGGGGCCTCCTCCGGTAAAAATAGCAAAATCGTTCTTTGCCAACATTGACGCTAACTTTCTAATTTCCTTATAATTAGGACTGTGCGAAGATGTGCGGGTTGAACCAAAAAAGGTCACTGACTTGCCAAAATCGCTTAAAAACTCAAAGCCGTCAACAAACTCGGCCATAATCCTGAAAATTCGCCATTGAACCGATTCCTTAAAGTCTGTTCTTTCTTTTAGCTTTTCCTCTTTCGCTACCTTGGATAGTTCGGCGTCAGGCACTAATAATTTTTTTCTTAATTCTTCGGGCGTGGTCATAATTCTGATATGTCTTTTATTAAAGATTACTATTTTTATTAATGTTTGTCAAAGGCTAATAGAGCTTCCTATCCGAGGAACTTCAACTGCTAATCCTAAATCATTTTTAATCTTCTCGGCTAAGCCTAATGATGAATTTTCTTCGCCGTGGCAAACAAACACTTTCTTGGGTTTTTTAGGAGAATCCGCTTTCGTCATACTGGACAGCCAATCCATTAATCCCTTTTGGTCCGCGTGAGACGAATAACCGCCTACATATTCAATCCTCGCCCGAACTGAAACATTCTGCCTTAATATTTTAATTTCTTTCGCGCCTTCAAAAATTTTTCTGCCCAATGTCCCTTGCGCCTGATAAGTTACAAATAAAAGCGTGTTTTTGGGATCGGACAAATAACGAAGTTCGTGATGAATAATTCTTCCTCCCTGCGACATTCCTGACCCGGCAATAATAATTTTCGGCGGCGCGATATCATTAATCGCCTTTGACTCTTCGGTTGATAAGGTAAATTTTAAATCAGGAAATTTGAATATTTTATCGCCCGATTCAATTAAAGATAATGCTTCTTTATCAAAATATTCCGGATAACGGCGATAAATTTTAGTTAATTTAATCGCCAGCGGACTGTCAACAAAAATTGGCGTCCGGGGAATGCGAGAATTTTCAACCAAATCGTTAAAATGATAAAGCAGTTGCTGTGTCCGCTCCAAGGCAAAGCTGGGAATCATTAAAACGCCGCCGCGAGCAATTGTTTCTTCAACCACATCCTCTATTTTGTCCTTGCATTCTTCCCTTGATTCATGAAAACGGTCGCCATAAGTTGATTCCATCACAACATAATCCGCGTTTTTAATCTTGAACGGATCTTTGAGAATTGGCGTTCCTTCCGTTCCTAAATCTCCCGAAAAAACTATTTTCTTCTCTTGTTCTTGTCCATGTTCGCGAATTATAACCTCAATAGCCGCTGAACCTAAAACATGGCCCGCCTCGCGAAAACAAACGGAAATTCCTTCAGCCAATTTAATTTTTTTATCATACTCAACCGCTTCAAACATTTCCATTGCCTTTTCAATCTGTCGGCCGTTCATTCGCGGAAAAATTCCTTTTTTGGCCGCTTTTTTTTGGATAATTTTTTGGCTGTCCTTAAGTATTAAGCGGGCAAAATCAATCGTCGGACCGGTCGCCAAAATTCTGCCATTAAAACCGTCTCTTATTAATTTGGGAAGGCGCCCTAAATGATCCAAATGGGCATGTGTGATTAAAACAAAATCAATTTCTGATGGCTGATAAGGAAACGGCTCATAGTTCTTTTCTTCTATTTTGCGCTTGCCCTGAAAAAGCCCGCAATCAATTAAAATTTTGCGCTTTGATGTTTCTAATAAATAGTTGGAGCCGGTTACTATCCGAGCCGCGCCATAAAAATGCAACTTCATAAGAAATAAAATAATAAATTATGTTCCTCTGTTATCCCCGTCTTTCCTCTGTCATTCCCACCCCGCATCAAATACGGGATAAACTCCAGCGGGAGTCCAGCATTTTCAGAGATTTGACCTCCGAAACTAAACCTCCGCAGATGTTTTATGTATATTTATCCGCGATGCTTGAAGCGCCGTACGATTCCGGCTTTATTTTCGCCTTGAAACCATTTCCCCTAACCATTCCTATTACTTCTTTAATCATTTCCCGCGTTGGGCCTTTGCGCCCGACATCAATATGAATTTGAAAATCGTAATCGGCCTGGCAATCCATTTTTAACGAATGTTTCAGCTGGTCAAGCAAATCCTGGGATGTTTGCAAAGAGATAGAAACCTCTTGATAAATACGGTCCCGCAATATATGGTAAATCTTGTTCCCGTTAATCTTTTTCCAGAAATACCGCCCGCCTCTCCCAACGCGATGGACAACTATAGCCGTCACAAAATCAGCCCGCTTTTCGCCGCTTGAATCAGTTCCAACAATCAGCCGATATTTAGCGCTTGTATCCTGATTGATAAAATCGGCTATTTCTTTAGCGACTTTTGGCAATTTCATTTTCCCTTTAGTCGGACTGCAAAAAATATTCTTATTCATATCAACACCATACCACTAATCTTTGCCTTTATCAAGCGCGCCGCATATTAGACATTTAAGGTCTGACGAAATTATAGAATGGCCTATAAAGTGTTAGACCTCCAATGTCTAACAAATACAAACACTTGAAAAAAATTGTAATTTGATTATAATTTAAATATCCACAATGTTTAATTTTCAAAAATGTAATATAATATGAATAGCGAGCTTTGTTTAGACACAAGAAATCATGAAAATAAAAGAGTTATTTTTACAGAAGCACAACGACTCTTAAAATGCTCGAAACGTCCGGAACTTCGTGATAACAATTTTATAAACGGCAGAATAAAAGAAGCTATCGCATCCCCAAGTTTTATTTATCAAGATTTAACGATGATTCGGAAACGACAAGCGGTTTATCTTGTAGAGTTTAAAATAAATAACAGGTTTAAATATACAAAAATTATCTTAGAAAAAAGATCTGCTCATTTTTTTGTAATCACCGCTTATAGACCTGATTATGTAAAAGAAAGGGGTAAAACAAAATTATTATATGGAAGGGATAAAAATGACTAAAATAAACAATAAAAAGCTTTTCAATTTAATAACCAGCATACCTCGCGTAGCAAATAAAGAAAAATGGATTTTGACACTTGATCGAGAGGAACGCGCTTTATTTTATGCCCCCAAAATTATCCCGAACAAAAGCGAATTACATCAGCTTACCGACGAATACGCTGTTTATACCGACAAAGAATTCAATCCAAAAGGTTTGGTTATAGATTATTACGAAGTTAATTTTATTAAGCATCACCCAGAATTTAAAGAAATTACCAGAGAAGTTTTCGGCGAAGATAAAAGAAAAATCAAAACAGTTGACTGTAAAAATAACAAGAAGAAAAAGAAAGCTATTGTGCTAAAAGTATTGTTAGAGCGAACTCTAGCGTCTGAAGCGATTGGGGGATCTTTAATTATAAATAACAATTAATTTTATAATAATCAAAACAGCAAAAAATCGCCAATGGCGATTTTTTAATTGAAAACTTATCTAAAAACATTTGATTATCCCTCTAAAAAGGTTCCTGGCGGTTTTTTTCTTTTCTGATAATAATTTAATTTCCACGATTTACCCATAATGCCATATCGACTAAGCGCACAGGGGTTTCTTGCCAATTTTTATTGAATTGACTTTTG
>JAYEKG010000097.1:30651-35503 GCA_034660935.1 Patescibacteria group bacterium | reverse complement strand
TAATTCCCTTTATCCGCTTGGTGATGGTCAGTGGCTCTCTGGCTATGAACAACACGAAAGACAGGTCTGATATAGATCTTTTAATTGTTTCAAAATTTGGCAGAATTTGGACTTGCAGGGGATTAACAACTCTGTTTATCCATTTGATCGGCCAGCGCCGCCATAGCAATTTAACTAAAAATAGGTTATGCCTTAACCATTATTTAACAGACCAGTCTTTAAAAATCCCTTGCAAAAGTTTGTATAACAGCCAAACTTATGCCCATTTGACGCCCATATGGCAAAACGAATTTTCTTTGTATAAACGGTTTCAAAGGGCTAATTTATGGCTAAGAAGCTATTTGTCATCTTATCCTCTCGCCCAAAAGGGATATTTAAGGGGGATAAAAACGAACAAGTTGTTAAGTTTTTTTAGAAAAATGGCTGAATTAATTCTTGACAACAGAATAGGAACTGCGTTAGAATTACTTTTAAAAGGATTTCAAGAGAGACGCATCAAAAAAGACCCTCTGACCGGGCAAAAAGACGGCAGGGTCATTTTTAATGATAGACAGTTAGAATTCCATCCTGTTTCGCCGGAAAAATTTATTTTAGAGAGGTATAATAAAAAAATGCGCCAGTTAGGATTGGGAGAGCTCGGCAAGGAAAAAGATTCTGGATTATTTATTTAATATTTAACCTAATTTAAAAATATTTTAAAAGAGCGAAAAATAAGCAGTAATAAATATACACGATTTAGATATATTTACTGTTGTTTGTTTTTTGTTTATTCAGTTTATGAATATCAAACCATTAGCTGACAGAGTTCTTATTGAACCGGTTTCAATTGAGGACAAAACTGCCTCGGGTATTATTCTGCCCGATACAGCCGATAAAGAGAAATCGGAACAGGGCAAGGTAGTCGCGGTCGGACCGGGAAAGCCCGATAAGCCGATGAATGTCAAAAAAGGCGATATCGTTCTTTTTACCAAATACGGCCCCAATGAAATTAAGATAGAAAATAAAGAGTATTTAATAGCAAGAGAAGAAGACATACTTGCTGTTTTAGAAAAATAATAAATTGTTATTGCGAAACGGCCGAAGAGAGCAAAGTAATCCCGCGATTTTCAACGGGATTGCCGTGTCGCTCGCTACGCTCGCTCCTTGCAATGACAAATAAATATTTATGGCAAAACAAATTAAATTTGACGAACAAGCCAGACGCCGGCTTAAAAAAGGCGTTGATAAATTAGCAGATGCCGTTAAAGTGACTTTAGGCCCAAAGGGGCGCAATGTTGTTTTAGATAAGGGGTTTGGTTCTCCTGAAATTACCAATGACGGAGTAACTATTGCCAAAGAAATTGAGCTGGAGAACAAGTTTGAAAATATCGGCGCGGAGATTATTAAAGAAGTTGCCAGTAAAACCAATGATTTAGCCGGTGACGGAACAACAACAGCCACCATTTTAACCCAAGCAATTATTGCCCAAGGATTAAAAAATGTTACGGCAGGAGCCAATCCTTTGGCATTAAAGAAGGGAATTGAAAAAGGAGTTAAAGCGGTTGTTGAAGAACTGAAAAAAATGTCCAAAACTGTTGTTGGCAAGGCGGAAATCGCCCAAGTGGCGACCATCTCGGCTGAAGACCCTGAAATAGGTAATTTAATCGCCGAGGCGATTCAACAAATCGGCAAGAATGGCGTAATAACGATTGAAGAATCGCAAACTTTTGGTATGTCTAAAGAAGTCGTTGAAGGAATGAGATTTGACAAGGGATATATTTCTCCGTATATGATAACAAACACCGAAAAGATGCAGGCCGAATACGACGACCCTTACATTTTAATTACCGATAAGAAAATTTCTAGCATTCAAGAAATCTTGCCCTTATTGGAGAAGATTACTCAAAGCGGAAAAAAAGATATTGTCATTATTGCTGAAGAAGTTGACGGAGACGCGCTGGCTACTTTGGTGGTAAACAAATTAAGAGGAACATTTAACGCTTTAGCGGTTAAAGCGCCCGGTTTTGGCGACCGGCGCAAAGAAATATTGGAAGATATCGCCGTTTTGACCGGCGGACAAGTTATTTCTGAAGAAGTCGGGCTTAAATTGGAAGCAACTGAATTAAAAATGCTTGGGCGCGCCCGTAAAATAATTGCTGATAAAGAAAACACAACTGTTATTGAAGGACAAGGACGCAAGCCGGAAATCGAGGCGAGAATTAATCAAATCAAAACGGAATTAGAGAGAAGTGATTCTGATTTTGATAAGGAGAAACTGCAAGAACGGCTGGCTAAATTAGCCGGCGGAGTGGCGGTTATTAAAGTTGGCGCTTCTACTGAAACCGAGCAGAAATACAAGCAAGCCAAAACAGAGGACGCTTTGGCGGCTACAAAAGCGGCTGTTGCGGAAGGGATTGTTCCGGGCGGCGGCGTTGCGCTAATAAGAGCGTTGAAGGCCTTGGAAGGTGTTAAGGTTAGGGGAGATGAAAAAATCGGTTTAGCTATATTAAAGAAAGCATTGGAAGAGCCATTAAGGCAAATTGCCGCTAACGCGGGACAAGACGGTTCAGTAGTTGTCAATGAAGTTAAGAAAAACAATAACGCTTATGGATATAACGCGGCTATTAATAAGTATGAAGATCTTTTTGAAGCGGGCGTTATTGACCCAACTAAGGTTACCCGTTCGGCTTTAGAAAACGCTTCTTCTGCCGCAGCGATGTTATTGACGACCGAATGCGTTGTTACAGATTTACCTGAACCGAAAGGCGCCGGAGCCGGGGGAGGAATGCCTCCAATGGGCGGAGGAATGCCAATGGGAGGCGGAATGCCGGGAATGATGTAATGTTTTCGCAAATGGATGAAAGTGTTAGACCTTAAAGGTCTAACACTTTTTGATTTGCCAAAGAATGTTTCTGGAAGTATAATAATGTTAAAAGAGCCAATTAATAAAGAACCAATAAATAAGCTTAAATTTTTTAAAAAAATTTAAGTTGGTTTATTGGAAAAACAAAAATATGGGAATAATTAGGTGGATTATTATAGTTTTAGTTGCCGTTGTTATTCTTTGGCCAATCGCTATATATAACGGGTTAGTTAAGTTAAGAAACAGAACAGATGAGGCGTGGTCGGATATAGATGTTCAGTTAAAAAGGCGGTATAATCTGATTCCAAATTTAATTGAAACGGTTAAGGGATACGCCAAGCACGAAAGAGAGCTTTTTGAAAAAGTGACCAGAGCCAGAACTGCCGCAATGGGGGCGCAAGACCCAGCCGAAAAAGCAGAAAAGGAAAATGTTTTATCAGGAACGCTAAAGTCGTTATTCGCGGTATCCGAGAATTATCCTGACTTGAAAGCTAACCAAAATTTCTTGGAACTGCAAAGAGAATTAACGGATACGGAAAATAAAATTCAAGCGGCGCGCCGATTTTATAACGGTAATGTCGGGGATATTAATATCAAAATTCAGCAATTTCCCAACAACTTAATTGCCGGAGCGCTTGGGTTTAAAAAAAGAGACTTTTTTGAAGTTGAAGAAACGGCTGAACGCGAACCGGTTAAAGTCGCGTTTTAGAGAATAGCTTACTAATATCTAATTATCTGTTTTGTTTATAATAATAAAAAAAGAAATTGTCATTGCGAGTGAAGCGAAGCAATCCCGGAGAAGAAAGCAAGATTGCCGCGTCGCGGACTCCTCGCAATGACGATAAAAACATAAATGGCTACTCTCTACACGCAAAAAGACAAAAATATTCGCAAAACTTATGTTTTGATTTTTCTTTTTCTGATTTTCATTATCGGTCTTGGCTGGATTTTTAGCTATCAATTTAATAGTCCGATTATTTTAATCATCGCAGTGATTTTTAGCTCCTTGATGAGTTTTACCTCTTATTGGTACTCGGACAAGATTGTTTTAAAAATCAGCAAGGCGAAAGAAGTAAAAAAAAGCGACAATCCGGAGCTTTATCGCTTAGTGGAAAATCTTTCTATTACGGCCGGCTTGCCTTTGCCTAAAATATATATTATTGGCGAAATGTCGCCCAACGCTTTTGCTACCGGACGCGATCCCGAACATGCCGTTATCGCTGTCACAAAAGGGCTTTTGGAAAAACTTGAAAAATCAGAATTGGAAGGGGTGCTGGCGCACGAAATGAGCCACATCGGCAACAGAGATATTCTTTTGCAAACGGTTGTTGTTGTTTTGGTCGGAATAGTCGCTTTGCTTTCTGATTGGTTTTTGCGATGGAGTATTTTCGGTGGAAGAAGGCGCAGTGATAATGGCGGAGGGCAATTGGGGACAATAATGGTCGTTATTGGGTTTATTTTGGCAATTTTGTCGCCATTTATCGCTCTTTTAATCCAGATGGCTATTTCCCGCAAAAGGGAATTTTTAGCCGACGCTAATGGCGCTTTACTGACGCGCTATCCTGAAGGGTTAGCGAAAGCGCTTGAAAAAATATCCCAAGACGCGACCCCCCTGAAAGTGGCCAACAAAGCAACCGCTCATATGTATATTGCCAATCCATTCAAGGGTAAGAAAGTAAGAAAAATGTTTATGACCCATCCACCGGTTGAGGAGCGGCTTAAAGCTCTGCGAGGGATGGAGATTTAAAAAGGAGAGGTCGCATAGTGGTCGAGTGCACCGCCTTGGAAAGGCGGCATACCTTTACCGGTATCGCGGGTTCGAATCCCGCCCTCTCCGCCAATTTACAATTTTTGATAGAAACCGTTAAAAAAATTGCAGACGCTTTGGGCGTGTCGCTTGATGATTTAATGAAATAAAATATGAGCAAATCATTTACCATTCATGACTTACCAGTAGATGAGCGTCCGCGCGAGCGGTTGACCAAGTTTGGCGAATCAGCGCTTTCGGCT
>JAYEKG010000097.1:17612-30551 GCA_034660935.1 Patescibacteria group bacterium | reverse complement strand
TTTGGGCGTGTCGCTTGATGATTTAATGAAATAAAATATGAGCAAATCATTTACCATTCATGACTTACCAGTAGATGAGCGTCCGCGCGAGCGGTTGACCAAGTTTGGCGAATCAGCGCTTTCGGCTCAAGAGTTATTACAGCTTATTTTGGGACGAGGCATTGCCGGTGAGTCGGTGGCAGTTACGGCGCAAAAACTATTAACGCAATTCGGCAGTTTACAAAAACTATCCGAGGCAAGTATTGAAGAACTTTCTTCAATTAAAGGGATTGGTCTAGCCAAAGCCGCGCAAATAAAAGCGGCGGTTGAGATGGGCCGCCGTCTTTCCACCCAAACCCCGTCTTACAAAAGTAAAGAGCTTACCGATCCAGAAAAAGTTTATCGGCTGATAAAAAATAAACTTAAAGATTATCACAAGGAACATTTTTATATCATCGCTCTTAATAGTAGAAACCATTCAATCGCAGAAATTTCAATCGGTAGTCTTAACGCAAGCATTGTTCATCCTCGTGAGGTATTTGCAGAAGCAATTAAAAACAAAGCCGCATCAGTTGTAATCGTTCACAATCATCCTTCAGGCGACCCAGAGCCATCAGAAGATGATTTAACAACAACAAAGAGATTAGTTGAAGCCGGTAAAATTTTGGGTATAGAGGTGGCTGACCATATTATTGTAGCCAAAGATAATTTCTTTAGTTTTAAAGATAAAGGCATAATTTAAGTTTAAATGAATAAGAAAATATGAATAATAAATCAAATCAAAACAAAAAAACGACGAACGAAAATATTATCTATGTTTTTATTGATGCGTCCAATCTTTGGGAGGTGCAGAAAGCCAAGGGCAGATTTTTTGATTACGAAAAATTAAGAAAATTTATCAAAGAAAAATTTTTCGGCTCCGTAATAAAAGTTTTTTATTACACTGCTTATCCTGCCGAGGGTACGAGAGACTACAGTTTAGATGGCAGGCATAAATTTTATACATTTCTTAAAAAGGGACTCGGCTTTGTCGTAAGAAAGAAAGAATTAAAGAGAATTTCTATTATTACAGAAAACGGCGAAGGCATTGAAGAAAAAGGCAATATGGATGTTGAGATAGCTATTGATGCTTTACATAATATAGAGAAATATAATATCGCCGTACTTTTTAGCGGCGATTCTGACTTTTTGGCTTTAGTATCTTATTTAAGAAGAGTTGGTAAAAAAGTTTATATTTTTTCTTCAAAAAACAATATTTCAGAAGAGTTGAAAACCGGCAGTAACGGTTATTCTGATATTTTAGAAATCAAGAAAGACATCTGGGGTCACGAATTACATCATCGGGCGAAGAGATGATAAAAAAAAGCCGTCCTCCTCGCGGAGGACGACCCTTGGATGTAAAACCCTTTCAGTTTATGAATAAAACTGAAAGACATTATAAATGTAGCAAAGAATATAAATAAAGTCAATAGAAAGTTATCCACAGAGAAAACTATGGCGATAAGCCACACGGAAACAATAAATACAATGGCGTTACTCCTGCTATGGTAATTTGGAATTTACTGCAACGCTACACAAAAGAGGGCGATTTAGTCGTTGACCCAATGTGCGGAAGCGGAACAACAATTGATGTTGCTAATGAATTAAAAAGGAAAGTAATCGGCTATGACCTTAATATTGTTAGACCTGATGTGATTAAAAATGATTCTCGGAAAATTCCACTTCAAGACAATAGTGTTGATTTCGTTTTTATTGATTCGCCATATTCCGACAACATTAAATATTCTGATAATGAAAAATGTATTGGTAAAATTTCTTGTGAGAATGAAAAATTTTATGATGAATTAGAAAAAACTGTCAGTGAAATTGCCAGAATATTGAAAGCAAACAAAGCAATGGGTTGGGTTATTGCAGATCAGTGGATAAAAAAGAAGCTTACGCCAACAGGATTTTTAATGTGGCAAAGGCTGGAAAAATACTTTGAGCCTATTGATATTGTTTGTTTAACAAGACATAACCAAACATCAAACACAGGAGTTTGGCATAACAGAGCAAGGCAGTATAATTTCTACTTGAGAGGATTTAAATATTTATTTATAATGAAAAAGTTGAGTTAATTCTTAACCCACCCTCCACCCTTTTTAGAATATATAAAATAGAGCGTTTTCGCTTTCCTCTGATTAAGAGGAAAGCAAAACAGAAAAATTTTCTTTACATTTTTTAATTTTTTCGCGCGCAATTTTTTCTTCCCTGCCTGCCGGCAGGGAAACGCACATTATTATTTTGGATTTTGTTCAAAAAAAGTTAGAATTTCATCCAAACAGTACCGCATTTTTTCATTACATTAGTACTAATAAATAAGACACAAAAACACAAGGGCAGAAATACAACAGAAATACAAGGGCAGCCCTTTAGAGAAAATACAACAGAAATATAAGGGCAGCCCTTTCTAAGAAATACAAGGGCAGCCCTTTAGAGAAACACAAAGGCAGCTCTTTCTATCTTGAAATATAAGGGCAGCCCTTTTAGAAAACAATTCTACGAACACTTATTTTTTAGAAGCAAAAAAGATAGAAAGGGCTGCCCTTGTGTTTCTGCTATTGAATAACACGACAAATTATACGCATCATGATTAAAACTTGGAATTTGGGTTATCAAAAGGCAAAAAGGAAGGCAAAAGAAATTGATTCTAAATTTTTTTTCTATTTGTTAATGTCTGATTTATTTAAAAAATATTTATCAAAAATTTCCAGCGGAGCAAATATCAACAATGTTGAAAAAGGCTTTTAGCGGGGGATTATAGATTTTAGCGTGAATTTATCATACTTTTTGATTAAATTCACGGCATATTGACTTTTTTTTGTGAATTTGCTATGATTATTGTATAAATTCATAGTATTTATTATTATGGCTATATCAAAAGACATTAAGAAAAAAATTAATACACTAAAGCGACAGTATGAAATTTTCAAAAAAAACAGAGAATCTCTTTTGGATATTGTGTTTGAAGCGGAATTGCCAGAATTAGTTTATAATTCCAACGCCATTGAAAATTCAACCCTGACCATTTCCGAAACAGAAAAGATCCTTTTGGATATGGAAGTTTCTCGTAATGTTTCAGTGCGTGAAGTTTTTGAAGCCAAAAATTTAGCGCAAGTTTTCGGGTATATTAAAAAGAAAACAAACGGAAAAGATGTTGATAAAGAACTGATATTGCTTTTACATAAAATGCTTGTTTCAAATATTGATGAAAATATTGCCGGCAGATTTAGAAAACAATATGAATATGTAAGAGTCGGAACTTATATCGCTCCTGCGCCGGAACATATCGAGGCTATGATTGATGCCGTACTCTTGGAGTATTCTAGCAGTCATGCAGAATATTTTCTTGAAAAAATTACCAAGTTTCATCTTGAATTTGAACACATTCATCCATTTTGCGATGGCAATGGAAGAATCGGCAGAGTATTGATCAACTACCAACTTATGCAACTTGGATTTCCTCCAATTATTATTCGTGATAAGGAAAAAGCGCTTTATTATAAATCTTTTGGCGAATACAGAAACAGCAACAAGAAAAAAACTGTAATTATGGACAAAGTTATTTCCTTAGCTCTTATGGAGTCTTTTTATAAAAGAATTGCGTACCTGAAGGGTGAAAAAATAATTACCTTGGCTGAATATTCTAAATCTAAAAAAGAATCCCTTAAAATTCTTCTCAATAAGGCCAAAAGACAAACTATACAGGCTTTTAGGGAAAAGGGGGTTTGGAAAATTGGAATTGATAACAAAAAATAATATGAACGAATCAGAAACAAGAGAAATACAAGGGCAGCCCTTTTAGAGAAAATACAACAGAAATACAAGGGCAGCCCTTTTAGAAAACGATTTTATGAACACTTATTTTTTAGAAGCAAAAAAGATAGAAAGGGCTGCCCTTTTTTTAGAAGCAAAAAAGTCCAATAAGAAAAAGTGGTAAAATATGGCTAAAATAGGGGATAAATTTTAAAATAAAATTACTAACCCCTTGAAAGGGTATAGTATTGACAAATACTAACCCTTTGTGATAGTATAGAGCTATGAAAAATAAGGAGCTACAAGAATATATACAGTCGCAAATTATTCAATCTCAAAAAAGACTAAAAGGATTGGCTAATGATTTACAGGGCAAACCGCTTTTTAAGCGGAGCGCCTTTTTAGTTTTACAAAAATATGCCACTGATTTTTTGCAAAAAAGAACTGAACCGAGGGTGATTGTGATGCCGGGGCTCAGGGGAACAGGAAAAACAACTTTGCTAGCTCAGTTGTTTTTATCCTTGCCCAATGAAAATATCACAAAAATTTATTTATCGGTAGATGAAGCCATAAAAAGATTTGATGTTAATTTATGGGATATTGTAGAAAATTATGAAGAACTGATCGGCAAGCGCATTGAAGAATTAGACGCGCCTCTTTTTCTTTTTTTAGATGAAATTCATTATGATGAAAAGTGGGCGTTGTTTTTGAAAACAATTTATGACAAATCAAAAAATGTAATGATATTTTGTACCGGTTCGGCCGCTTTGCTTTTACGAGAACAAATTAACGCCGATGTTGCTAGAAGAGTTTTTTTTGTGGATATTTATCCTGTTTGTTTCGCGGAGTATATGCTTTTCAAAAATGGAAAATTTCCTATTAAGAGATTAGGGGAAAATATACGAGATATAATTCTTTTTTCTGAAACAGCAAAAGATGTTTTTGATGGGTTGCAAAAGGAAGAAGAAAAAATAAAAAAATATTGGTTGGGCATTGATACTTTGGAGATACAACGCTACATTAAATTTGGAACTTTTCCTTTTACCTTAAAATCAGAAAACGAAGTGATGGCCATGAGTTTCATCGCGCAAATTATCAACAAAGTTATTTATGCTGACATACCACAGTTTTATAAATTTGAAATAGAAACACTCGACAGAATTGATAAAATTCTTTATTTAATTTCTGATACCTTGGGAGTTAGCGCGACAAAGCTTAGTGAAACATTGGAGATTAAGCCCGATACTCTTCGGCTAATTTTGAAATCGCTTGAAAATTCCGGATTAATTTCTCGTATAGCGCCTCATGGCGCGCATTTCAAACAAGTTAAAAAGCCGTCAAAATATCTTTTTGCAACGCCATCACTTCGCTTTTCTTATTTATCAGTCAGAGAAAGCATAGGTATATTTGATAATTATCAAGGAAGTTTATTTGAAGATACGGTAGGAATGTATTTGAATAAAATATTGCCTAAATTTGGAGGATTTGCTTTAACCTATGATGTGGCAGAAGGGGGAGCTGATTTTATTATATCTTTAGAAAAACAAAAAATTGTTATGGAGGTTGGAGTTGGGAATAAAGGTTATCGACAAATTATAAAAACAGCGGAAAAAGTAAAACCAAAATATAGTTTGATTATTTCAAATAATGAATTGGAATATTCAGAAGAATACAATGCGGTTAAAATTCCATTAAGATATTTTTTGTTAATTTAATTTATGAACGAATTAGAAACAAGAGCCGAATATATTGACCCAAAGCTCAAAGCGAGCGGTTGGGGTGAAGTGGAAGGATTAATGAATAAGACACAGAAAAACAAGGGCAGAAATACAACAGAAAACACCGCATTTTTTCATTACATTAGTACTAATAAAAAACGCGAATAATTTGCGGATGACCTTTTTTACTTTATACTTTATGCTAAATCAATTAAAAAAGGAATTACAGAAAGCGGGAGATAAGAAGAAAGCGGAAGTTTGCGCGCGATTCTTTAAGACAGGGAAGGGAGAATACGGAGAAGGCGATATTTTCCTGGGAGTTGCTGTTCCAAAACAAAGGAAAATAGCGAAAAAATACGCGGATTTGAGGATAGGGGACTTGCGAAAATTGCTTTCAAGCAAAATACATAATTATAGGTCAATCGCTTTGTTTATTTTAATTTCCCAATACGAAAAAGCGGACGCGAAAGGCAAAAAGAAAATCTTTGATTTTTACTTAAAAAACATAAAGAATGTGAATAATTGGGATTTGGTTGATTGTTCAGCGCCTCATATTACAGGGGACTATTTATTAAACAAAAACAGAAGAATTTTATATAAATTAGCCAAATCAAAAAATTTATGGAAAAGGCGAATCGCTATTCTGGCAACATACAGATTTATCAAGAAAAATCAATTTAAAGACGCGTTAAAAATTTCTGAAACGCTTCTAAATGATGAACACGATTTAATACATAAAGCGGTTGGCTGGATGTTAAGGGAAATCGGAAACAGGGACAAAAATATAGAAGAAAAATTTTTGAAAAAATATTATAGAAAAATGCCGAGAACTATGCTACGCTACGCTATTGAAAAGTTTGACGAGAAAAAAAGAATTTTATATCTAAAAAATAAAATATGATAGATTCGCCAATTGACGAAATTAAAAATCGGCTGGATATAGTGGATGTCATTAGTGGCTATATGAAGTTGCAGAAAGCCGGCCGAAATTACAGAGCAAATTGCCCTTTTCATTCGGAAAAGACGCCTTCTTTTATGGTTTCTCCGGAAAAACAAATGTGGCATTGTTTTGGGTGCGGCAAAGGGGGGAGTATTTTTGATTTTGTAATGGAAATGGAGGGAGTGGAATTTGGAGACGCTTTAAGAATATTAGCCCAGAAAGCGGGAGTAGAACTGAAGCCAAGGGACGCGAAATTTTCCGCCGAATGGAAAACCGAGAAATCCCGGCTTTACGAAATTTGCGCTTTGACTAACCGTTTTTTTGTTAAACAATTAGAAGAAAGCAAAACAGGAAAAGAAATGCTGGATTATCTTATTGGGCGAGGTCTCAAGCAAAATACAATCAAAGATTGGCAAATTGGATACGCGCCGGGCGGATGGCAATCGTTATTTGATTTTTTGGCCGGTTGCGGATATTCGGATGATGAAATTCTAAAAACAGGATTGTCTGTTAAAAACGAAAAAGCGGGGATTAGGCAAAAGTTTTATGACAGGTTCCGCGACAGAATTATTTTTCCCATTAGCGACATTAACGGTTCAATCGTCGGTTTTACCGGGCGGGAAAATCCTAAAAATCCGGATAGCCGAATGGGAAAGTATGTTAACACTCCCAACACTTTAATCTATAACAAGAGCAATGTTCTATACGGACTAGACAAGGCGAAGATGAACATTAGAAAAGATAATCTTTGTATTTTGGTGGAAGGTCAGACAGATGTGATTATGTCTCATCAGGCAGGATTTAAAAATGTCATAGCTAGTTCAGGAACAGCTTTAACCGAACAACAATTAAAAATTATTAAAAGATATACTGAAAATCTGGCGACAGCTTTTGATATGGACGCGGCCGGGGAAATAGCCACCAAGCGGGGAATTGATTTAGCTCTTCAATTTGGATTTAACGCCAAGGTGATTGTCTTGCCTCAAAACCAAGATCCCGCCGATTGTATTAGAGAAAACCCTAAAATATGGGCAAAGGCGATCGCTCGCGCCGAAGGATTGGTTGAATTTTATTTTAACGGAGTTTTTTCCAATAATAATCCAGAGACGGTTGAAGGCAAGAAAAAAATAAGCGAGGCGCTTTTGCCGGCTATTAAAAAGATTTCCAATAAAGTTGAACAGGCGCATTGGCTGCAGGAACTTGCGACACGATTAAAAGTTCAAGAGCAAGTTTTAATTGAAGAAATGGATAAAATCAAAGACGATTATTCTAATTATCCCAGCGCCGCCGCGAATGAGAAAGATTATCAAAATAAAATTAATGCGAATTTATCTAGTTCTGAAGAATATACCATAGGCCTTATTTTGGCTTATCCCGAAAATTTTAAAAAACACAAAAACGAGCCAAGCTATTTATTCACTAATTCAGATTTAAGGCAAATATTCGAAATTTTAAAAAAGAATGCTTTTGAAAAAACGGACCTAAAAAAGAGCAAAAATAATTTGCCGGCCAATTTAGCTGAAAAAGCGGACTATTTAGCTTTTGTGGTAGAAGCGCAAAAAGATATGTTGGAGGATTTTAATCCGAAAAAGGAGATGAGATTCTGCTTCGGTCAGTTGGGAAAATATTATTTAAAAAAAGAACGAAACAAATTGGCTTTGGCCATTAAGGACGCGGAAAATAAAAAAGATGAATCTTTATTAAAAAAATTAACTGAAAAATTTAATAAATTATCACTATAACCAATCCAAAAAGTATGCCAACAAAAAAAACAACAAATAAAAAAACAATCCAAAAAAGAAAAACAAAAAAGCGCGTTGTCCCTAAAAAGCCCGCGGTTAAAAAAGGGCAGGCCGCAAAAAAACCCATTGCCAAAATTCGCTCTGTTAAAGCTTCGGCGAAACGGAAAAAGACAAGGAAAACAAAAAAAATGATTACCGAAGAACAGATTCAAAAACTGATTAAAAGAGGAAGAGAGCGAGGATTTGTGACAAATGCTGAATTACTGCAAATAATTCCAAAAGTGGAGGAAGATATTAGCGGTTTGGAAAATGTTTACGAACGCTTAAGAGAATTAAATATGCGAGTCGTTGAATCAGTTGACTATTTGGATTTGCCTGATAGCGCTAAAAAGGGCTCAAAGATTAAAAAAACGCCTCTTCGCTTAGAATCATTTGACGATGTCCAGATGTATCTGCGGGAAATTGGGCGAGTTCCTTTGATAAACGCGCAAGAAGAAGTCAAGCTTGCTAAAAAGATTGAGCGGGGCGATGAGGAAGCAAGGCAAAAATTAACCCAGGCAAATTTAAGATTAGTTGTCAGTATCGCGAAAAGATATATCAGCCGAAGCCGCAATTTAAGCTTGCTTGATTTAATTCAGGAAGGGAATATCGGACTTTTTAAAGCGGTAGAAAAATTTGATTATCATAAGGGGTATAAGTTTTCCACTTACGCCACTTGGTGGATTCGCCAAGCAGTAACGCGCGCGTTGGCCGACCAATCAAGAACAATTAGAATTCCTGTTCATATGGTGGAAACAATCAGTAAATATACTCAAATCAAAAGACGGCTCCTTCAAGATTTAGGCAGAGAGCCGCTGCCGGAAGAAATAGCTGTTGAAATGGGCGAAACTGTTGAAAAAGTCAGGCAGATTATAAAAATATCCCAAGAAACAATTTCTTTGGAAACCCCCATAGGCGATAATAACGAAGAAAGCCATTTAGGAGAATTTGTTGAAGACAAAAAAACAGCTTCACCCGCCAAAGTAGCTGCCAGAAAATTGCTTAAAAAACGGCTCGGGGAAATTTTAGTTGATTTATCTTTGCGCGAACAGAAAATATTAGAAATGCGTTTTGGGCTTGAGGATAATATTACCCATACATTAGAAGAAGTAGGAAACGAGTTTGGTGTAACCAGAGAAAGAATTAGGCAAATTGAAGCAAAAGCGCTGGAAAAAATACGCCAGCACAAAAACTCCAAAAAGCTAAAAGGATATTAAGCCAACAAACAATGAATAACAGACAAGGAGCAATAAAGAATATTGTTATTCTTTTAACCGAATTAACGGTTATTTTTTTAATGCTTTTTAATGTTTTACCCCGCGAAGCAGGCATTTTTTTAACGGGCCTGCTGGTTTTCTATTTTATTTTTAGCCCGTTAGAAGATTCTCTTTGGGTTTTTACCGCTTCTATTCCTTTGTTTGTCGCGCTTCCGATTACCGAAAACTTTGACCATATGGCTAATTGGCGGATTTTGTTAATTGTTTTATTTTTCGTCTTATTTTTTAGACATGGCATATCTATTAGCTTATTCAAAAACACTTCCGGTAAATGGAAATTAAGGGAAAAATTAAGGCATGAACTATTTGAATATTTAACAGGCATATTTTTAGTAATCGGCGCGCTGTCTCTTTTTGTTGCCGATGATATTTGGGCCGGCGCGAAAAAAATTATTTTTCTGGTTAATATTTTGCTTTTGTTTTTGATTATTCGGAATTTATCCATTTCAAACAAAAATATTATCCCAAAATTAATTAACGCTCTTAAAATAGCGATTGGAATAACTTTAGGAATTGGTTTTATTCAACTTATAGCTATTTTTTTTATTCCTCTTTATACCTTTTGGCAATTTTGGGCCAGACAGGTTATACCTGTTTTTTACGGGCAAGATTTAGGAAATCTTTTGTCTTATAGCAATACTTGGTTTTCTTATTATGCCGAGCAGCCGCCAACTTTGCGAATGTTTTCTGTTTTTCCCGATTCGCATTCTTTTGCTTTTTTTTGCATTCTTGCAATACCATTTTTTTTAACAGTGATTTTCTTGAGGCAAAGAAAAAATAGGGAAAAATTATTCCTTAATTATTTTCTTTTGATTATCTGCTTAACGGCTATCGTTTTTTCCGGTTCAAGGGGAGCATGGGTAAGCGCGCTTGGCGCGTTAACTATTTTTTTATTCAGTATTTTGTTGTTTTATTCACCAACAATTCGCTCAAAAACAAATTTTTTTGTTCCCGAAAACATCAGTGAATGGAAGAAAAAAATTCAGCTTATTTTGGGGTGCTTAATTATATTTTTCCTTTTGTTTCCAATTTCTTCAGGAATTCTCTTGCTTGCCCAAAAGGCGCAAATGGGAAAAGAATTAAGAATAGAAAAAATTTCCCTGTTTGAAAGAACAAAAAGCATTGCTGACTTTGCGGAAACATCTGCTAAAGGACGCCTTGACATATGGCAAAGAACAGCTGATTCTATTATGATGCGTCCTGTTTTAGGCGTAGGAATAGGAAATTATCCTTTTGTCATTAATGAAGAAATATCATCAGCCAAAAGAGGCGCTTCTGCGCACAATTTTTACTTAGATGTCGCAGCGGAAATGGGTATTTTTGCTTTGTTGGTTCTGCTGGTTATTTTTTGGCAAATATTTAAAAAATCTTGGCGGGTCTTTCAGGATAAAACTTGCCTAAATAACCCCTATTTACAGTCTTGGGCCAGTTTTTTCGTTCTTGCTTTGGTTTGGATTTTGGGATATAGTTTATTTGATGTAGTTCTTCTTAATGATAAGGTTTTTTTGTTTTTTATAACTAATCTTGGTCTATTATATGCATCAGTTAGTTTCAATAAATCTTCTAACATATAACGCCGAAAAATACATTAAAAGCTGTCTGAATTCGGTTTTTAGCCAAAATTATCCTATGTTGGAGATTTTGATTATTGATAACGCTTCAACGGATGGGACAATTGAATACTTAAAAAAATTGCCTAAAAAACCAAATCTTAAAATTATTTTTAATAAAGAAAATATTGGCTTTGCGGCAGGCCATAATATGGGTTTTGAAAAGAGTAAGGGAAGGTTTGTTTTATGCCTTAATCAGGATGTTGTTTTAGACAGTAAATTTATTGAAAAAGCCGTAGGGGCTCTTGTAAAAGATAATAAAACAGCCGCCGTCCAAGGCAAATTATTGCGTTGGAGCCTAGGATTGCCTATATCAAATCAATTCGCGGATTACAGTGTTTCTCATATTATTGATACTACTGGCCTTGTTATTTTTAAAAATAGGCGGATTATCAATAAAGGGCAGGGCCAGTTAGACCAAGAACAATTTGAAAAAACTGAAGAGATATTCGGCGCTGATGGAGCCGCTCCTATTTATAGAAGAAAAGCTCTGGAAGATATTAAAATTGAGAAAGAATATTTTGATGAAGATTTTTTCTGTTACAAGGAAGATGTGGATATGGCATGGCGTTTGCGCTTATATGGATGGAAATCAATTTACCAACCCGCTTCCATAGCTTGGCACGCAAGAACTGCTGGCGATAGCGCGGCAAAAAGCTATTTTGCTATTACGAGAGAAAGATTGAAAATTAACAAATTTGGAAAATTTCACGCTTTTAAAAATCAACGATTAATGCAAATAAAAAATGAACAGCCTTTGTTGTTTATAAAACATTTGCCATGGTTTTTGCCAAAAGAAATTATTTCATGGGTTTATGTTTTGCTTTTTGAAAGATATACATGGAAAGCTATTCAAGATTTATTTAAACAAGCGCCGCGCGCTTGGAGGAAAAGAAAAATAATTATGGCCAAGAAAAAAGTGGGGGTGAAAGAGATGGAAAACTGGTTTAAGTAACAATAGGACTTTTGGAAGTTCAACCCCCGCAAGTCCTCCGAAAGTAAAATAATGAAAATTCAGGGAAAGAAAAAAAAATTATTTTGGATTATTGCTCTTGTCTTTGTTTTCGCGGGCTTTTTCTCGCTTTTCTTTTTTAAAGCGGGATTTACTGTTAGCCGAGTTGTTGGTTGGAATGGAGCAAGCGCGATTTTGCCTTTTTCTGATGATTTGCCCAATTTGCCGAAAAAGAATCCTAACAAAATCAACATCTTACTTTTGGGAATGAGAGGAATAGAAGAACAAGGGGAGGGGAAGCTTCTTTCTGATACGATAATTTTGGCCAGTATTAAAAAAGACACAGGACAAATAGCTTTAATTTCATTGCCGCGGGATTTATATGCCAGAATCTGGTGTCTTTCCAAAAAAAAGAAAATAAATTTTGCATATGCTCATGGCGGATTTGATTGCGCCAAAAAAACAATTTCTTTAGTAACCGGCCTTTATATTGATTATGCTGTTAGTGTCAACTTTAAAGCGCTTCAAGAAACAATTGACACATTAGGAGGAATTTCCATTTATAGAAACGAATCTTTTGAAGAAGATTTTCAGTGGGCGAAAGAAGGATGGGAAGAAAATGAATATTGGTTTATTAAGGAAATTGACGGCGAAGAAAAATGGGTTTTCCATATACCCGAAGGCGCAAGTAAATTAGACGGCCAAACCGCCCTTTACTACGCCCGTTCCCGTTATTCAACCGATGATTTTGACCGAATGCGCCGCCAACAACAGATTATTTTAGCCATTAAGGAGAAATTTCTCTCGCTGGGTGTATTGGCAAATCCCGTTAAAATTTATAATTTAATGGACATTCTTGGCAATAACGCGCAAACAGATATGAAGTT
>JAYEKG010000097.1:0-17512 GCA_034660935.1 Patescibacteria group bacterium | reverse complement strand
TAAGTTTATTTCATTACAAATGTTGTCTATCATTATTACTCACTACAAAACACCCGCTTTGTTAAAGCTTTGTTTAAATTCAATTCAAAAAAATATTGGAGATTTTAAATATGAAATTATTGTCGTTGACAGCCAATCGGAAGATGATACTCGCGAACTAATTGAGGAAAAATTTCCTGAAGTAAAAATAATTTATTTTATAAAAAATGTTGGATATGCTAAAATTGTTAACGCGGGGATTAAAGCGGCTAAAGGAAATTATATTCTAATTCTCAATGCTGATATTCTCATGCTAAAAAAAGCTGTTTCAAGAATGGCAGAATTTATGGAAAGCCATTTTAGAGTTGGCGTAATCGGTCCGCAGTTACTGACCTTTAGCAATGAACCTCAAAATTCTTGTTTTAGTTTCCCAAATTTTGGAGCGCTTTTAGCGAGACGGACTTTTCTCGGCAAATTAAAATGGGGCAAGAAAAAACTAAACAGGTTTTTAATGAAGAATGAAAATTTATCCGTCCCAAAAAATGTTGATTGGGTTCAGGGCTCGGCTATGTTTGTCAGGCAAAACGCGATTAAAAAAGTCGGTTTATTAGATGAAAGATTTTTTATGTATTTTGAAGATATGGATTGGTGCCGCCGTTTCTGGCAAAACGGATATAGCGTCGTTTATTTGCCAACCGCTCAAATGTCCCATTATTATTACCGAGTTAGTAAAAAATGGGGTGGCATTTTGGACATTTTTTTTAATAAATATACTCGCCTCCATTTAATCAGCGCTTTCAAATATTTCCGAAAATGGCGCGGAAGCAACTCAAAAATCAATTCGGTTATCTGATAGCCGAACATATTAAAAAACTTATGAAAAAATATATTTCCATTATTATATGCGTCGCGCTTTTGGCTATCGCTTTTGGAGCCGGTTTTTGGATGGGACAGGATAGCATTCCTTCCATTAAAAAAATCGAAGGTGTATCAAATAAAAGCATTGGACAGCCTATGGATGTTGATTTTAATTTGTTTTGGGACGCTTGGCAAACAATTGCGGTTAAATATGTTGATCGCTCGGAAATAAACAAACAAGATATGATTTATGGGGCAATTTCGGGCTTGCTGAAATCGTTGGATGACCCTTATTCCGTTTTTATGCCGCCGCAAGAAAGCAAAAAGTTTATGGACGATATTAAGGGAAGTTTTGAGGGTATTGGAGCGGAAATAGGCATTCGCAAGAATGTTTTAACGGTTATTTCTCCTTTAGAAAATAGCCCCGCAAAAAAGGCCGGGTTAATGGCAGGAGACAAAATTTTTAAAGTCGATGATACTCCTACGGCTGATTTAACTCTTGATGAAGCGGTAGATATAATAAGGGGAGAAAAGGGGACTGAAGTAATTCTGCTTATAACCAGAGATGGACTTGATGAAACAAAAGAAATCAAAATTATCAGAGATACTATCAGAATTCCTATTATTAAATGGGAAATGCTTGCCGCGCCAAGCGAAACTGGCGGAAAAGATGGCGATATCGCCTACATTCAACTTTATCATTTCACAGAAAATTCCGCCGGCCAGTTTAGAAAAACAATTAAAGAAATTTTAACTTTTAATCCAAGAGGCATTGTTCTTGATGTTCGCAACAATCCGGGCGGATATTTAGAAGTAGCTGTTGACATTGCCAGTTGGTTTTTGCCTAAAGGAGAAATAGTTGTTATTGAAGATTTCGGCAATGGCGATGATAATAAATATCGCAGCAAAGGATATACAGCTTTAGAAAATATTCCAACTATTGTTTTAATTAACGAAGGCTCCGCTTCCGCTTCAGAAATTTTAGCGGGCGCTTTGAGAGATATTAAGAAAATTAAAATTGTTGGAGAAAAAAGTTTTGGCAAAGGTTCGGTTCAACAAATGGAAAAATTAAAAGGGGGATCTAGTATTAAAATTACTGTCGCCAAGTGGTTAACTCCTTTCGGAACAAACATAAACAAGGAGGGTATTACTCCCGATGTGGAAGTAGAAATGACATTGGAAGATATTGAAGAAATGCGCGACCCGCAACTGGACAAAGCTTTAGAACTATTAAATGGAAACCAATAAGCAAGTTAAAATTAAAGTTTATGGGCAGGTGCAAATGGTAATGTTCCGCGACGCAACCCGGCGGCAGGCGCGGAAATTAAATTTAACCGGCTGGGTGAAAAACGAAATAGATGATACAGTACAAATAATTGCCGAAGGGAGAGAGGAAAGGTTGAAAGAATTGGTTGAATGGTGTTATAATGGACCCGTGCTGGCTAGAGTGGATAAAATAGATGTTGAGTGGACGGAAGCTTCTGGCTTGTTTAATAAATTTGAGATAAAATATTAGCGTTAAGAAATAAATTAAATGGAAACATGAAAGTAATATTATTGCAGGATGTAGAAAAATTAGGAAAAAAAAACGAATTAAAAGAAGTAGCTGACGGTTACGCCCGCAATTTTTTAATTCCTAATAAAATGGCCGTTTTGGCTACTGAACCGGAAATTGTAAAAATGGAAGAACAAAAGAAAATTGAAGCTCAAAGAGCGGAAGAAGAATTAACTCGGTTTCAAAAGCTGGCCAGTGAACTGGACGGTCTGGAATTGGAAATAACAGATAAAGCGGATGACAGCGGCAAACTTTTTGGCGCAATAAATGCTATTAAGATTTCTGAAAAGCTCAAAGAACAAGGATTTGAAATTGAAAAAAATCAAATCAAAATAACGAAGCCAATAAAAGAAGCGGGGGAATACGAGATATTAATTGAACTACCTCATAACTTAGAGGTCAAAATTAAGATAATTGTTATTGCAAAAAAAGAATAAAAAGATTAAAAAAGCGCGAGACCCCTTATAAAATAACCATAGAAATCTCATGAGAATTTAGGAGAGATTTTTATGGCTATTTTATAAGAGGTCTATGTTTGATTATGCCAAAGACAAGATATATTTTTGTTATCGGAGGAGTTATGTCGGGAGTTGGCAAAGGAATCGCTACTGCTTCTATCGGCAAAATTCTTCAAAGCAAGGGATACCGAGTGGACGCAATCAAAATTGACCCTTATATCAATATTGACGCGGGAACAATGAATCCGGTTGAGCATGGAGAGGTTTTTGTTACTGATGACGGTTTGGAGTCCGACCAGGATCTTGGAAATTATGAAAGGTTTTTGGACCAAGATTTGCGCGATGATAATTATATAACCACAGGACGGGTTTATGAAACAGTTATTCGACGGGAAAGAAATCTTGGTTATCACGGAAAATGCGTAGAGGTGGTTCCTCACATTCCAGAGGAAGTTATTAGGAGAATTTTGAAAGTCGCCAAAAAAAATTGTTCTGACTTTGTCTTAATAGAAGTAGGTGGAACGGCGGGAGAATATCAAAATATTTTATTTTTAGAAGCGGCCAGAATGCTGCATTTAAGGCATCCAAAAGATGTCCTTTTTGTTTTGGTAACTTATTTGCCGATTCCCAAAAAAATCGGCGAAATGAAAACAAAACCCACTCAATCAGCAGTTAAAACAGTAAATTCGGCCGGCATTCAGCCAGATTTTATTATAGCGCGCTCGGAAGAGCCATTGGACGAACCAAGAAAGAAAAAAATTTCAACTTTTTGCAATGTTGAAAAAAATGATATTATTTCCGCGCCCGATATTCAAAATATTTATGAAGTTCCCTTAAATTTTCAAAAAGAGAAAATAGGACAAAGGATTTTAAATAAATTTGGATTAAGAGCTAAAAAGAAAAATTTAAAAGATTGGCAAAATTTGGTTAAAGTAATTAAAAGCGCTAAAAAAAATATTAATATTGGCATTATTGGCAAATATTTTAGCACCGGAAATTTTGTTTTGTCTGATTCATATATTTCGGTCATTGAAGCGATTAAGCATGCTTCTTGGCATCACAAAAGAGAGGTAAAAATTCATTGGCTTAATTCAGAGGAATACGAAAAAACACATCAAAAAATTAAGGAATTAAAAAAATTAGACGGCGTTATTGTCCCGGGAGGATACGGCAAGAGAGGAGTTGAGGGCAAAATTAAGGCCATTGAGTTTTGCCGCAAAAATAAAATTCCTTATTTAGGCCTTTGTTACGGCATGCAGTTGGCTATAGTTGAATTTGCCAGAAATGTCTGTCATTTGAAAAACGCTAATACATCAGAAATTAATCCCAAAACTAAATATCCGGTTATTGATTTAATGCCGGAACAAAAAGCAAATATTAAAGATAATATTTATGGGGGATCAATGCGATTAGGCGCTTATAAATGCAAACTTATAAAGAATACTTTGGCGCGCCGGATATACGGATGCCAAGAAGTTTCTGAAAGACACCGCCACCGCTACGAGTTTAATAATGATTTTAAGGCGCTTTTAGAAAAAAAGGGGTTGGTTGTCGCCGGATTAAATCCTGAAAGAGATTTGGTTGAAATAATTGAATTGAAAAATCATCCATTTTTTGTGGCTACCCAATTTCATCCTGAATTTAAATCCCGCCCTTTGCGGCCCCATCCGCTGTTTAAAGAATTTATTAAAGCTATCATATCTCACCGGGCCAAAATAGAGTTAAAATAAAAAAACGCGTTTGGGAAGTCGCGTTTTTTTCTCTTTTTTGTTATTTCCGCGCCCGCCTGCCTTGTGTAGCGAGATGGAAAGCGGGAATCTGGTATTGAATTATTGTTCAGGAGGACCTTGTTTTACATTCACAAATTTAGCAATTTTTCTAGAACCGTCAAATTTCTTAATCTTTTTAGTAACAAACCCAACAATCCCTTTTGCGGCTGCGTAAAGGGTATCATCTTTTCCTCGGCGAACATTTTTGCCCGGAATAAATTTTGTTCCTCTCTGGCGAATAATGATGCTTCCTGGCTGGGCTTTTTGTCCACCAAACAATTTAACTCCTAAGTATTGAGGATTTGAATCGCGGCCTAACTTTGTAGACCCGGCCGCTTTTGTTTTAGACATGATTTATTTTATTAAAATTTTAATTTTGTTATAAAATTATCATCCCGCAGTATTGCAGGATGAAACCTTTGTTCTATGTTATATCAAATCAAAAGATTCGTCAACCTAAACGCCAGAAAATTTCGGCGCCAGTTTAATAAGCGCGAACCTGAAATCATTTTAACAACAGGAATTATTTTGACCGCTTTAATTAGTTTTGGAATTGGCAGATTATCCGCCCCTTTGGCTAACAACGAACCAATAGTTATTGAAACGCCTCTAACTGCTTCAATCCAGAAATCTTTTGGCGCGGCCAACCAACGAGAAAAACAAAAAACAGCAGAGGGGAAATTTATGGGAAGCGTTAATGGTAACAAATACCATTGGCCCAATTGCCCTCATGCCAAAAGAATATCATCCGAAAATCAAGTTTGGTTTTCTTCAGAAAAAGAAGCGCAAGCGGCCGGATATAAACCATGCAATAATTTTGGAAAATACGCGCCAAAATAGAATAACATACAGATACATCTGTATGTTATTCTATATCTAATTCTTTTTATTTATTGAAATCACTTTAAACTCTCTTTCCAATGTTTTTGTTTGCTCAATTTCCTTTTTGAGCTGCTCGGAAAGCGCGTCAATTACTTTTTTGAATTTGGTTTTATCTATGGTCAAAATTTCATTCCATTTTCCAATCGGCTCAAGAATTTCTCTAACTTTGTTAAAATCATAACTAAATCTTTTTTGGATTGAGCGAGTAATCTGCCCTTTTTCGCCAAAAACGCGGTCTATTTTATTAGCATCGCAATATTGGTTAATTGCCGTTTTAAGCTCAACCAATCTTCTATTGCTTTGCGTTTGTTTAAATTTAATATCAAAATATTCATTAATTATTTCTTTGATTTTTTCATTATCTATTGTTTTTTCTTTTTTTATGTATTTATGCTTAAAAAGGGGACAGTATTGCTGAAATGAACACCAGTCGCAAAGCGGATTTGAAACCGGCTCGAAATCGCTTTCTTTGATTCGGCCAATTAAAGATAAAATTTTTTCTTTGCTTTCACTTGTTTGCCGGCTGTTTCTGAATGTTGAGAGTTTTTCTCCGTGCCTTAAATAGTAAAGCGATAATTTGATCGGCTTGTTTTTTTCTTGAAAAGAGGGCCAGCGATTAATTATGCCAAGGTTATAAATTGAAAGCTGGAGATTACTGTCTACTTGTTCTTGGGAAGGCATTTTTTTTGAGGTCTTGTAATCAATAACTTCAAAAGAGCCATCGGCTAGCTTATCAATGCGGTCAATACGCCCTGTAACCTGGTGAAGTTCTCTTGCGCCTGTTTTGCCGCAATTTTCCAAAAGAGGAATCGCAAAGAGCGTTTCTAAGCTAATAACTGTTGAATCAAGTTTTTGATTTTCAAGGCAATAGTTTTTTAATAAAGCAATTCCTTGATGAAACGCAAATGCTTCTTCCTGCTCATCTTGATAAAGAGCGCTATCCCATTTTTCGGTAAAGAGTTTTAAAATATCTTCCTCAAGCGGGGGAGCGGAGCAATTCGGATTATGGAACACTTGCAAACATTCATGAATTAAAGTCCCAAAAAACGCCTCTTTTGATTTAGGCGTCTTGAGCCGCTCAACATATTGAAACTTATATTTGGCCGGACAAATAGAAAATGTTTCCAGCCCGGAATATGAAATACGCATAATACAGATTTCTTATTTTAATTTGCCGCCGCTATGAAACTGGCGGTGAACATCCCGCAATCGTTTGTTCGTCACATGAGTATAAATTTGCGTAGTGGCAATGTTTCTGTGCCCTAAAAATTCTTGGATTAACCTTAAATCCGCGCCTTGGCTCAAAAGATCTGTGGCAAAAGAATGTCTTAGGGTGTGAGGAGTTGTATTAGCAGGTAGTCCCGCCAATAGCGCGTACTTTTTTAAGATTCTTTCTATATAACAGGCCGTAAGGCGCTTTGAAGCGTCCTTTCTGCTTTGGTAGTTAATAAATAGAGCTTTTTCCGCGTCTTGCCTTGTTTCAAAATACTTTTTTAACCAATTTACAGCCCTCTCGGAAAAATAAATTGTTCGAGGATAATTGCCCTTGCCTATAATACCAACTTCTAAATCTTTGGTTGTTGGTCTCAATCGGATTTGCTCTTTGTTTAACGATACTAATTCAGCTATTCTTAACCCTGTTGAAAATAGAGATTCAAGAATCGCCCGGTCGCGCAGTCCGGCGCGTTTTAAAGTATCAGGTATTGAAAGCAATTTTTCTACTTGTTCTAAATTTAAAAAATGAACTGTTTTTTCGCCCTTGTCTTTAGCCAATTTAATTTTTTCCGCCGGCAGAGTTGTAATATCCCTGTCAGCAAAAAAATTCAAAAAAGACCTTAGAGCGATTAAATAATAATTTTGAGTTGATTTTTTGAGCGGTATTTTAGATTGGCGCGACAGGTACACCCTATAATCCCAAATATGGGCAGGGGAGAGTTCATGGGGTTTTAAATTTTCTAAGTTATTTTTCTTCAACCAATCTAAAAACTTTTTTAAAAATCTTGAATAATTTTCTTGGGACTTATTAGATAAACCTTTTTCAATATCCAACCAGTCCAAAAAGTCAGTTAGGTGTTCTAAAATTGGTTTTGCGCTTTTCCGCATATTTATAATACACTAAACACTAATGTATGGTTAAGATATATTATACAAACTTATATCTATTATATCCTACGGCTCTAATGCCGTCAAATTTGCTCTGTGGATAAGACCCCCTACCTTGCTATTACTAATCTCATAAAAAACTTTTATTCTTTGAGCCAATTTATTAAATAATCTTTAAGCTGGCCGGCAAATTCCCCAACAAGACCCATCCCCTCCCGAATTTTAATTTTTAGGGGATTGAAAATCTTATTCTCAACGCTTTTTACCGCTCCCAAGAATACTTTCTTGGCCCCTTTTTTAACTTGTTCTTTTATTTCCTGTTTTATCTCCACTTTTGCCTCTTCTGCTTTTTTTATCACCGTTTCTTGCGCGTCTTCAAAAATTTCTTCCGCTTTGTTCTCTGTTTTTTCGGGAATAATGTCTGTATTTTGTTTCACTAAATCCAGAACTTCTCTCGCGGAATTATTAATTTTTTTGTAAATCAAATCGGCCCAACCGATAAATGTTTCACTTCCCTGCCCTTGCGCCGAAGCAATTCCGAAAGAGAAAATAAATATGATTAGAATAATAAAGTAACGCATAAGAATTAATTGCTCAATTGTTAAATTGCTAAATTGTTCAGCTTTCTCGGTATAACAATGAAACAATTTAACAATTTAATGATATATCACCATCTGGTCAATTGTTGTCATGCCATATAAATAAGAAAGGTAGACCCTTGTTGAGTCCAAATAAATATTGGCGCCGAAGAGAGGGTCATGAACAACATATCGCCCATCGTTTGTTTTATGATGAACAACCACATAATGTCCCGCGTTTTTGGCGATAGCTTTGACGAAAATAATTACCGGATTGCCGGCTCCTAATTCGCGGTCTAAACGAAACCAGTCAAAAGAAGATGTATGAGGCGGTGGACAGTTAGTACAAGCAACACTCCTCCATTTACTCGGCCAACGAATTAAATCCCAATCATAAATTGATTCTTTGGCTAATTGTTTGGGCGTAACACTAACTCCATTTTCCGTTAAAACCATTGCCACTGATGTAATGGCGCAACCATAATCCCCCAACGACGAACCACTTATGCCAATCGTCGTATTCGCCCAACGCGCGTCATCCTGCTTATAATACCAATTGAGAGATGCCCAATATTGCGCGGGCGGCTTTTCCTGCAACTCTTTCAGGCGGGCCAGTTCAGCCGCTTTTTGCCGCCGCAAGCGGTTAATATCTCCAAGCAAAGATTTTTTCTGCGCTTCAATATTGGCGAGCATTTGCTGATATTTGCTCTCTTCGCCGCGCGTATGCGTTAAAAGCGCTTCCTTTGATTTTTTCTGGCCATTTAGAGACCATTTTTGTTTGGCCAATTGTTTTTTTAGCCCTTCCAACCGCTTTTTTTTGTCTTCTTTATTTTCTTTATTTTCATTTAAATTATCTTTCAATAATTTAAGCTGAACAACTTTTTCTTGAACTCCGTTTTGCAAATTTTCAAGGTAAACAATTTGGTTGTAAAAATCGGAGAAATCATCGCTTTGTAAAATCATTTCTAATTGGCTGACTTGGTCCTGCTCGGCGATTGATTGGATAATCTCGCTTATATTGTCTTTTTGTTTGGCAATATCATTTTTTGTCTGCCCAATGCCGTATTCCAGCTGTATTATTTCCAGTTTTGTCAGGTTTATGTCATCTTCCGTTATTTCCATTTCTGTTTCCAGCTTTCCTATTCGCGCGTTAAATATATATATTTGATTTCTTAAACTTTTAATTTCTCCTTTCTTTTGGTTAATAACCGATTGGTATTCCGCCGCTTTTCTCTCTAATTCGGCTCTTTCATTTTCATGTTCTAAAATCCGCCGATTAAATTCATCAACCAATCCCCCGTTTGCCGTTAGGGGAAAAATAAAAATTGCTAAAAATAAAATGAGCCAAATTACTTGACAAAACCAATTCAATGTAGTAGATTTATAACAATTCTTCATATTCCTCCCCAACCAACTCCCGAGACAAAAGGATTAAAATCCGGTCTTGGGAGTTTTATTTTTCCAAAACAACAATCGCCTCCTTTATTCTTTTCAATGTTCTTTCCTTGCCTAAAACCTCCATTACTTCATAAGGTCCGGGTGACGCCTTTTCGCCCGTTAAAGCCGCCCTTAAAGGCCATAACATATCCCCTACGCCATGTTTTTCGGTTAATGGAGTAATTGCGTCCTCAAGAGTTTTTTTATCAAAATCGCCTGTTTTTGCCAATGTTTTTTCTAATATTTCCAAATTATCTTTGACTTTCTCCAAAGACATTTTCTTCCAAATAAGCAGCTCTGCCGGATAATCCAATTTGTCAATAAAAAAGAATTTTGTTAACTCCCCTATTTCGGACAGCTTTTTTAGCCGTTCCTGTTCCAAAGCGACTACTTTTTTCGCGTAATCAAACGAGATTACTTCGTCGCCCTTAACTTCTCGCAATGACAATTTCAAATACGGCAGGCATTTTTTAGTTAATTCGTCCAAATCCATTTTACGGATATACTGTCCGTTGAACCAGTCCAACTTTTCAATATCAAAAACGGCATTTGATTTATTAACTTTTTCTATTGAAAACTCTTGCGTTAATTCTTCTAAAGAAAAAATCTCTCTTTCGTCGCCCGGATGCCATCCGAGGAAAGCCATAAAATTTATTAACGCTTCCGGCAAATATCCCATTTCCTTGTAATCGCTAATAGAAACAGCGCCGTATCTTTTGCTTAATTTTGCTTTGTCAGGCCTCAATATCAATGGAATATGGGCATATTGCGGAGGAACAATTCCAAGCGCCTCAAAAAGAAGAATTTGCTTGGGCGTATTGGAAATATGGTCCTCGCCTCTAATAACATGGCTGATTTTCATTTCAATATCGTCAATTACAACAGCCAGGTTATACAAAGGAGTTCTTTCGTCCCTCGCAATCCCTATATCCCCCAACAGACCGCAGTCAAATTCCATTTTTCCCTTAATTAAATCATTGAAAACAATTTTTTTGTCCGGACACCGAAAACGAATAATCCCTTTTTTATTATCCTCATTGCGAGGAGCCCGCGACGCGGCAATCTCATCTTCTTCTCTGGGATTGCTTCGCTCCGCTCGCAATGACAAAAGGGCGTCATTGCGAGGAGCAAAGCGACGCGGCAATCCCGTAAAAAGCGGACTTGACGGGACAGGTCTCGTAGATTTTGGTTGTTGATAGTCGCTACAAATATGCCGCGGCGCTTCTTTCCTTTCTATCTGCCCTTTCTTCTCTTCCTCCAGTTCTTCTTTTGTATGGTTGCACCAAAACGCCTGTCCCGAATCAAGCAGTTTCTTAATATACTTTTGATAAATTTCCGTTCTTTCGCTTTGCCGTTTGGGCTCTTTATCCCATTCCAATCCAAGCCATTTTAACCCTTTAATAATATCTTCTTCATATTTTTTGTCAGATCTTTCTATGTCGGTATCCTCAATGCGCAAAATAAACTCGCCTTGGTTCTTCTTGGCGAAAAGGTAATTAAAAAGAGCCGTCCTCGCGGTTCCAATATGCAAAGTCCCGGTCGGACTAGGCGCGATTCTAACTTTAATTTTTTGTTTTTCTGTCATTGTTAAACTCACTGTCCTAAATCAATCAACCCCTGCGCTATTTTGTGAGCCGCTTCAGGCCGGGAAAAATTTTTAGCGTTATCCGCCATTTTTCGGGCTCTTTCTTCCCCGCTTAAAATTTTATCAATTTCATTTATAAAAAGATTAGGAGTTAAATTAGCCTGCTCCAAGACCGAAGCCGCCCCTGCTTTGGCGTAAGCAAAAGCGTTCTTGTTCTGATGGTCCGAAGCGGAGCCGGACAAAGGAATTAAAATACTCGGTTTTCCGCAAGCCGCGATTTCAAAAATACTGCCGGCGCCGGCGCGCGCGATAATAATACTAGACAAAAGATAAGCGGACGACAGCTGTTTTTCATCTAAAAACGAGAATAAATAGTATCCATTTGGCAATTCCTCTTTAAATGTTTCCCTGATTTGCCGCTCATTCTTATTTCCGCACTGATGAATAACTTCATATTTCTCCAAGAACTGCGGCAATGTTCTTAAAACTATTTCGTTAATTTTCTGGGCGCCCTGGCTGCCTCCAAAAACAAAAAGAGCAGGTTTCTGCCCGGCGATTCCAATAATATTTTTAGCATTTTCTCTGTCTTTTTCATTATCCGAGGAACACGCTTGAATAACTTCTAAACGAATAGGATTACCTGTTAAAATTGTTTTCTGGGACGGAAAATAATTTTTAGCTGCTTCAAAAGAAACGGCAATTCTCTTTGAGAATTTGGCGGCAAAACGGTTAGCTAAACCTGGCGCGGCATCTGATTCGTGAATAAGAACCGGAATTCTATAAAGCCAGCCCGCCAAAACAACCGGCGCGCTGTCATAACCGCCCTTACTGAAAATAACATCGGGCATTATAAGATAGACGGACCAAAGCGCCTGAAAAAAACCTATAGGAATCTTTAATAAGTCAGCTAAATTGCGCAAAGAAAAATATCGCCTTATTTTGCCCGCCCAAATTACCCTTGTTTCAATCCCCTCTTTTCGCAAAAGATTTTTAGAAAAGCTGTTGGCGCCAACAAAAAACAAAGCTAATGCTGTTTCTGAATTTGGTCCAATTGGCTGTATTGACTGCCTATGAATTTTTTTTAATTCTCGCGCAACAGCAATAATAGGAAAAATATGGCCGCCGCTCCCCCCGCCTGTAAATAAAATACGCATAATTTTATTTGCTATACTTTGAAATATTAACCAAAATTCCGACAGCCGCTAAGGAAACAGCCATCGCTGACCCGCCATAACCGATGAAAGGCAAAGGAACGCCAGTTATGGGAATTAGTCCTGAAATTGAAGTTATATTAATAAACGCCTGAAACACCAACCATGCGGTAATACTTCCCGCCAGCAAATAACCAAATTTATCGGAAGCCCTTTTGGCAATTTTAAACCCTCGCCAAGCAAAAGCTATAAATAAAATTATTAAAACCCCGGCGCCGAGCAAACCTAATTCTTCAGCAATAATGGCAAAAATAGAATCTCCAATTATTTCCGGCAAATAATGATACTTTTGAATACTATGGCTAAGCCCAAGTCCAAATAATCCGCCCGACCCGATTGCCAAAAGAGCTTGGTTAATTTGATAGCCAACGCCTTGCGGATCTATTTCTGGATGCAAATAAACGGTTAACCTGCTAATATTATACCCTGTTGTTTTAATAAAAGCCACAAGCCCGGCTAAACCCACTCCAATCAAAGCCATAATATGCAATATTTTTGCCTCGGCCAAAAAATAGACAATACCGGCAATTAAAAAGAAAATCATTAAAGCGCTCACATTCGGCTGACAGAGAACAAGAAAACTAACAATTCCGGCAATTACCAAAAAGGGTAATAAACTCTCTTTGATAACCTGCTCGCTTTTTCCTTTTTTACTTAATAAAGCTGATAAATAAACAACAAATATTAATTTGACAAATTCAAATGGTTGAAGAGAAAATCCTCCAAGTTTAATCCATCTTTTAGCTCCCCCATGGCTATGCCCTACTTCAGGAATAAAAACTAAGCACAATAAAACTATTCCAAAAATCATCAAAGGAAAAATAATCTTCTGCCAGTGTTTATAATAAAACCTTTGAAAAATAAAAAAGAGAAAAAGTCCGGGCAATACGCCATAGAACAATTGGTGTTTAAGGAAATAATGACCCTGGCCGAAAACATCTTGCGAAGGAATCATTGAGGCGCTAAAAAGAACTACCAGCCCAAAAAGGACTATAATAACAATAATAGAAATAAAAAGATAATCAGGTTGGCGTTTTTTCATAAGATCTCTTGCGGGATAACTTTTTTGATTTTCGGCAGGAAGGGTTACCCCGCAAGGGGTTTATACCATCTTTTCAACAAAAACCAAAACTAATCCTATCACCGCCATAACTCCGTTAATCATCCAAAAACGCATTGTTATTTTTGTTTCCGGCCATCCCTTTGCTTCAAAATGATGATGAATCGGAGCGGACAAAAAAACCTTTTTCCCGCGAATTTTTTTTGAAGCAACCTGAATAATTACCGAAGCGGATTCTAAAACTAAAATAAATCCGATAAATGGCAGAAATAAAAATGCGTTAGTCAGCATAGCAATAACTCCCAAAGTAACCCCCAAAGACATTGCGCCCGTATCCCCCATAAAAAATCGGGCCGGATAAATATTGTTCCAAAGAAAAGCTAATAGAGCCCCAATAATTACTCCGCAAAAAACAGCTAAATTCATTTTTCCCTGTGAAAAAGCAATCACTCCATAAGAAGCAAAAGCGATTAGAAGAATACCGCCTGACAATCCGTCTAACCCATCTGTCTCATTCACGGAAAAAGCGGTAGCCACGATAATAAATATAAAAACAAAAATATACCACCATCCAATATTAAAATCGCCGACAAACGGAATATGAATTAGGTCCCATCCCAATTTACAAAAAAACCACCAAGCGCCAAACGCGGCAATTGCGGTATAAATAACAATGCGATGCCGCATTTTTAATCCGCCGCCATTCGGCCCTATACTAAAAATTCCCATCAAGTCGTCTCCGAATCCAACTAAAGCAGAAGCGATTAAAACACCTAAGGGCAGAAGCGTTTCTCCTCGAGTCAAGAAATCCAGTTTTCCTAAAATTGTCTCAGGGGCTATCTTACCCAGCCACCAAAAGAGCAATGTAAAAAGCAAAACTGTTCCCCAAATTAAAATACCGCCCATTGTTGGAGTTCCTTCTTTTTTTTTGTGAAATTTAGCAAAAACAGGAACTCCTTCCGACCGAATTTGCTTGCCTAATTGATATTTTTTAAGAAAGTGAATTAACATTGGCGTCCAAGCCAAAGCAAAAACAAAAGCCAGCGCAGATAATCCTAAAATACGAGAAACATAAAAAATATCAGACATAATAATTAAAAATTTAACAGAAATTAAAAATTAGAAATTAATAGTTTATTCCCAAAGATAGGCTTTCTTTACCCATTCAATTAATTTTTGAGCCTGTACAAATCTTTCTTGCGCCCCCAAAATCACCGTGACTAAATAATCTTTTTCGGACTGCCGAATAATCAAAATAAGGCATTCTTGAGCTTCTTGCGTATATCCTGTTTTTCCTCCCACAATATCAGACAAATTTCCAAGCAGCTCGTTTGTATTAGTTAAATGATGTTTTTTTTCTCCGCTAATCGGAATCAAGTCAATAACGGGGATCCTTGAAATCTCCAGAATAAGCGGATAGCCAAGAACACATTTAACTAATTTAGCTAAATCCCTGGCCGTTGAAACATTATCCGGCCGATATCCGCTTGGGCCAATAAAATGAGTATTTTTCAAATCCAGTTCCTCCGCTTTTTTATTCATCAAGCCAATAAAATTCTTTTCGGTTTTCATTTGAACGGCTTCGGCTAAAGCCGCGGCTGCGTCATTGCTTGATTCTATCAGTAGGACATAAAGCAAGTTTTTCACCGTTATTTTTTCATTGACAACCAAACCACCTCGAGCGCCGTAAGAATTGACAGCGTTTTCGGAAACAATAACTTCTTCGCCCAAATCAATATTCTCTAAAACAACGATAGCAGTCATCAGCTTTGTTAAACTGGCAATAGAAAGAAGAGCGTCAACATTTTTTTGATAAAGAATTTTGTTTTTACTTGACAAAGAAGAACTGTTCGCAATATTGGAGATTAAAACCGCTTTTGCGCTGATTTCAGGCTCGTCAACTCCCCAATCGCGAACAGGCAAGAAATTTGGATTAGCAAGCCATAATGACGATATAGCGGAAATATGATATTTTTCTAAAGTATTCCAATTTTCTTCCGTTTCCAAAACACTTTCCTGAATCGGTTCGCTGTTATCTGATAAATTTTCCGCAGGCGCGGATTGGGAAATTTGCCCGGGCAAGGAAATAAGCGGCGAAAAAATAAGCGATATTGTAATTAAAAATTTAGTTAACATTATTCACAAGAGGATGGTCCTTGTTTTTTTTATAAATTTTAACTTTGTTCCTCCGTTCTTATTCCCAGCTCTCTCAACTGTTCAGGGCTAACTAAATTAGGCGCGTCCATAACCAAATCCCTGCCATCGCCCGTTTTTGGAAAAGCGATTACTTCTCTGATATTTTTCTCATTTAAAAGAACCATTAAAAAACGGTCCAATCCAACAGCAAGTCCCCCATGCGGCGGCGCGCCGTATTCAAAAGCCCTAAGCAAATGGCCAAATTTTTCCTCTATCTCTTTTTTGCTCAACCCGACTAATTTAAATATTTTTTCCTGAAGAGCTCTGTGATGAATCCTAATGCTTCCGCCGCCAATCTCATTCCCGTTAAGAACCAAATCATATTGGCGAGAACGGACTCTTAACGGTTCTTTTTCTAATATAGGCAAATCTTCGTCTATAGGAGATGTAAAAATATGATGGCGCGAGTCGTATCTTTTTTCATCGCTATTCCATTCAAACAACGGCCAATTAATAATCCAAACAAAAGCTAATTCGTCGGGATTATTTTTGTCTTTTCGCAAATCAGGTTTATCTGTCCCGTATTTTTTTATTGCTTCATGATAATCCAACTTTAGAAATGGCTTGAATGTAAGTTTTTTTGACAACCCTTCGTCAAAAATAATTAATTTCTTAACAATTTCAAGAATAAGTCTTTCAATTAAATTCGTCACATTAGCCCTTTTAATAAAAGACATCTCCACATCAAACTGGGTAAATTCCGGCTGGCGGTCTCCCCTTAAATCCTCGTCCCTCAAACAGCGGGCAATTTGAAAATATCTTTCAATACCCGCAACCATTAATAATTGCTTTAATTGCTGGGGCGCTTGGGGCAAAGCATAGAATTTCCCCGGATGCAAACGGCTTGGAACCAGAAAATCCCTGGCTCCTTCAGGTGTTGATTTGGTTAAAAGCGGCGTTTCTATTTCCATAAATCCCCGCTTATCCATAAAATTCCTAATTACCTTAATAACCTTATGCCGCAAAAACAAATTTTTTCTCATTTTTTGCCGCCGCAAATCCAAATATCGATATTTCAACCGAATTTCTTCACTGACATTTTTCGCTTTGGCGCTGTTAGCTATTTCAAAAGGCGGCGTTTTGGCTTCATTGAATATTTTAAGTTCTTTAACTTCTATTTCCACTTCGCCCGTGGAAATTTTTTCATTAACCATTTTCCCGGGCCTTTTATTTACTTTGCCTATTACTTCAATCACCCATTCATTTCTTAATGTGTTGGCTAATTTGTGCAATATTTTATTTTCAGGCAAAAAAACAAGCTGGATAATTCCGCTTCTGTCCCTTAAATCGGCAAAAATAATCTGTCCGTGGTCGCGGCGCTGATGAATCCAGCCCGCCAATTTAACTTCCTCGCCGACTTTCTTAATCGCCCTAATATTTAAAATTCGTTTCATAGTTCGCAATCAGAAACCAAGCTTCCTCTTGAGAAACCTGGTTTCTTCCTTTCTTCTCTACAATCTACCATTTTTCCCCGCAACAATCAATTGTTAATAAAAAAGGTGTCAGGCATTCAATGTCCAACACTTTGGCAACAAAATCTTTTATCAATTATTTTTCAAATCTTCCAATAATCAAATTCATTCTGCTCTCAATAAAATCCACCTGTGCGCCGTGAGGGAATCGAACCCCCGACCATCTCCTTAAAAGGGAGCTGCTCTACCGGCTGAGCTAACGGCGCAAAAAACCCCTATAAAAACTTTGGATATTTTACATAAAAACCCCGAAAAAATCAAGGTTTTCCGAGGTCGAACCTCCGCGGTTGCCGCAAAGGTTCGATCCCGGAATTTTTCCTATTTTCCTTCCGAATGCTTTCTTCTTCGCATTAGCGCCATAATTAAGAT
>JAYEKG010000096.1:0-8182 GCA_034660935.1 Patescibacteria group bacterium | reverse complement strand
ATTCATGGATGCTAATTGCAAAAATTATTGCCGCGGCTATTATTAAAAATAGCATCGGGTCCTCAAAAAGAATTCGTATTAACATATTGTCTTGTAAAAATTAAAAATAAATGATAAGGTATGATGAGATGATTACAGCGGAAATAACTCTATAATCATCTTAACCCACTATGAGCAGAAGATGCGCCCTATGCGGCAAAAAATCAATGGTTGCGGTTGTAAGAAAAAAGCTTCGTGGTAAGTATAACCCAACTGCTAAAAAAAGAAAATACCCTAATTTGCAATGGG
Organism: Patescibacteria group bacterium; assembly: GCA_034660935.1. Taxonomy (GTDB): domain Bacteria; phylum Patescibacteriota; class Minisyncoccia; order Portnoybacterales; family UBA2143; genus JAHJSM01. The sequence continues at coordinate 7,894 of JAYEKG010000096.1, read as the reverse complement.
TTAATCTTGATATTGGAAAAAGAGTTAAGGCCTGCGCTAAATGTATTAAGGCAATGGGAAAAACCAAAAAGAAATAATTTCCTTGACATTTACGGGGCGTGGCCTAGCGGCTTAAGGCGTCGGGCTGGGGGTCCGAAGATCGCAGGTTCAAATCCTGTCGCCCCGACTGTTTAGATTTTTTTGAAATAAAAAATACCCTAAAAGGGTGTTTTTTAATTTTAAACAAAAGCTTCGCCGCCAAAGGGTTTTCTAATAGAATTCGTCTTTTCTCTAAGTGGGTGTCCGCAATCTAACGCCACGGCGCTAAACAATTAGGACTCCCTATTGAAATTATTAGAGCGAAATCTAAGAGAAAAATTTAAACAGCAAAGCTATTATCATATTATCATTTAGAAAACCCTTGTCAATAGCCATGACAAAAGAATTCTATGACAATCTCTTTCATCTAAATTCAGCCAACTTGATAAAGAAAATTGCCAGAAAATTTATTTTCTGGCAATTGTGAGTATTTTTTTCATAAGTATGTCATATTGACATCTTAATGGAAAGCCGGCAATTGGGAATAACCCTGATTTTTTTTATCTTCCCTGTTTTGTGGCGACGCTTAACATGATTCAAGACGCCACAAGTGGAACATTTGATATAGTTAGAAAAAATATCAAGGTCATCATCTAATTCACCTCCACAAGCTCTACACTTCATCGCTCTCTCCTTTCTTAAAAATGCCAAAGCGGATGACCATAATCATACCCGCCAATCCCCCGTTGAAAAGTAAGAAAAACAACAGATTTTGCGCCGACGCCACCGCCAGCATCAGCGCCATTGGGAATTAACCAATAATGCCAACCCCTGCCCTTGCTTTTGTACTCCACAACATTGCTTTTAGAGCAAAAAAAAGCTATGCGCCCTTTTCTTACTCCAACATGGGTAGCTTTTTGCGGAAAGGTTTGCGGGAAGGATGGAATGATATATTCCTCATCCGACCTAATAGCTTCTTCGGTCTCCATAAACTTCTCAAATTGCGGCATTCTCTCACCTCCTCTTCTAATTCTAAAAAATTAAGGAACTACAAAAAATAACAAAACCATCGTTATATTAACACATTCAAAACAAGCGTCAATAGCGTTACTCTTTTATTCCGTCTAAATTAACATCATACAGTATCGCTTCTTGGACTAAGCGATATTTAATAATTTCGTTTTCTTCAAACCAAATTTGAATTTCTTTTTCCGCTTCTTCGGGACTGCCCGAAGCATGAATAAGGTTTCTAACCGCCCTGCCATCGGTATCGGCTATGGTATAAGAATCAAGCGTAAAGTCGCCTCTTATTGTTCCCACATCAGAAGTCATTGGTTCTGTTCCGCCGGTAATTTTTCTGATAATTCCCACTGCTTCATTTCCTTGCCAAATCATCGCCACAACAGGCCCTGACGATAAATATTTTTTCAAACTTTCCAAAACTTTTTGACCGCATTTTATTGGATCATCAAACGGAGGTTTTAGCCCTTTTTTAACATAAGCATTCATTGATTTTTCACCGACTGATTTAAGCCAAGTATCAATTATTAAATAATGCCTTTCAACCTGTTCCATTGTCGGGATTAAAAACTTTAAACCAATCAACTTAAAACCGGCCCGCTCATATCTTTTTATTATCTCGCCAACTAAAGACCGTTGGACGCCATCCGGCTTAATTAAGACCAAACTTCTCTCTTTTAATTTTGTATTTTTATTCATTTTTTATTCCTCTCTGACTTAATCTACCACAAAAAAACCGCCTTGCCAAGATTACTATTTCATCTATTAAAAAGGCCTTTTATGTAAACCTTTTTATCTCTCTGTTTTTATCTCAAACGCATTCCCGTCCGTGAAGATTATAATATCACCATTTTTGTCCGTCCGAAAAACGGACATATTTTTAAATCTCTCCAAGACGTCTTTATGAGGATGTTTATAGCGATTATTCTCGCCGACCGAAATAACGGCTATTTGAGGTTCAATCGCTTTGACAAAATTATAGCTGCTTGATGATTTACTTCCGTGATGAGGAACTTTTAAAATATCTGATTTCAAATTCCAATTTCTTTTAAGTAAAATGTTCTCAATCTTTTTTTCAATATCTCCGGTTAATAAAAATTCTGACTGGCCATAAATCAGCTTGCCGACTATTGAGGCATTATTGGCGCTTTTTATTCCTGTCAACGGCTGTTCGGGCCAAACAACCTCTAAAACAATTCCTCCGCCCAGAACAACTCTTTGACCTGCTTGAGCTATTGTTATTGGAATGTTTTTTTCGCTAATCAAATCCCGCCATCTGCGATAAACTGCCGTATCCCGTTCAAAACCGCTGGTTAAAATACGGCCTATTTGATAATAATTAACAACATCCACCAAGCCGGTAACATGGTCGGCGTCCGGATGAGTTAAGACCAATAAATCAATCTTTCTGTCATAAATAGGCATTGTTTGGTTTAATTTTTCTAAAACCGTTTTATCCGGCCCGCCGTCAATTAAAATTTGTTTTTTGTTCGGCGTTTCAATAAAAATACTATCTCCTTGCCCAACGCTAAAAAAATGGACTTCTAAAATATTGTCCGCAACTCGCGCGAAAACAGCCGACCAAATAAAAACAGTCCCGATAAATAGAATCGTTAAAGAAGCATAAGCAAATTTTCTGTATTTAAGAATAAAAAACATAGTTTTGTCCTATTTTAGGAACGGCTCTTATTTTTAATGGGAACTATCCTTAAATTCTGCCACCAGATAAAACAAATTAGGGCTATATAATAACCCGTTAAAACAATCCACGGAACATTTTTAAACCCATAGGCCGCCCAAGGAAAGGCTGATAGATATTCAATCGTTTTAATAAGATAGCTCAACAGAAACCAAACAGGCCAAATTATAAATTTAGCCAGAGGCAAATAAATTAAGCCGATAAAAACAATAATCATTCCCATTCCCATTATAACAGGCAAAAGGGGGACAATAAGCAGATTGGCAAGGGGAGAAATAATGGATATTCGGCCGAAATGGAAAATTAAAATTGGCAATGTTCCCAACTGGGCCGCTAAAGTCATTGTTAAAATATCTTTTAATTGCGCGAAGTCAGGCCATTTAGCTATTTTTTCATCTAAAATTGGCTTGAGATGAATAATACTCAAAACAGCGGCAAAAGAAAGCTGAAACCCGACATCAGCCAACAATAAAGAAGGATTAATTGCCAGCATCACGGTTGCCGCGAAGACAACCGCCCTATCAGCGCCGCGCAAACGGCCAGCTTTTTGCGCCAAAAGAAGCAAACCTGCCATAATTCCGGCGCGAACCGCCGAAGCCGGGGCGCCAATCATAACAATATAAGCAAAGAGCAAAAATGAAACAATATAAAACGCCTGGCCGCGCCAAAATCCAATTGCCAGCGCAAGATAAAGAAAAATCTGCGTCATTATAATCATATGCATTCCGCTAATAGCGATAATATGCCGAGTGCCGCTAATATTTAATTTTTCTTTCAATTCATCAGAGAGCCCAAACTTATCACCTAAAAAAATCGCTTTCAGAACAGAAGAATGAGGCGGTAAAAGCGCTTGGTCTATAATATTTTTTAGTTTATTTTTAAGGCCAAAAATTGGCTGGTAAAACCAACTTCCTTTATTTTGAGCAATTAAATTTATATACGGGCGATAAACAACCAGATAAATTTTGTCTTTGGCTAAATATGCTTGATAGTTAAAATCCTCAAATTGGGCCGGCTGTTTCAATTCCCCTTTGATTTGCAGTTCATCGCCATATTTGTATTCGGGATATAATTCTGTTGTTACTAAAATTTTTCCCGGAATTTTTTTTGCTTTGAACTGAAATTTTTGATGATTAATTCGCCTCTCCGGTTCTTTAATAATAATTCCTTTAACAAAAACTTCTTGGTTATAATACTTTGCAAATTCCTCGACACCGCCGCTATTTAAAACTATCTGATGCCGAATAATCCCGCTTGCTAAAACCAATAAACAGAATCCTACTGCTAATACATTATGGCATTTGATGTCGCAATATTTGGAAAAGATAACTAAAACAGTTCCTAAAACCAAAATCCCCAGCCAAATTGGCTGAGGAACGCTTGCCACAGAACTAATTAAAATGCCCGCGACAAAAGATAAGCATAAATAAAGAAAAATTTTTGATTTTGCCATAAGATCTAATGTCTTATGTTCCGCGAACTTCTACCTGGCGAGAATATTGCCGGGCTATTTCCGCCATTTCATTAAGTTCACCTTCTGAATAAAGCTTAACGCCTCTCCATAAATCATTTAAATTTTTTCCTATTTCAAACTGCTGGAGAACAAACGACTTGGCTCCATTAAGCAACTGCCCTATTTTTTTTATATCTTCTTTGTCAACCAATCCGGGCACAACGGTTGTCCTGAATTCGTATCCCTTTTTGCTATTTTTTATCAAATTAATGCTTTCTAAAATACTTTGTTGTTTAATTTGCCCGCCGATAGCTTGGCAATATTTTGCAGGGGAACTCTTGATGTCCATTGCCGTAAAATCAATAAGGTTTTTTTGAAAAAGTTCGCTCAAAACCTTTGGACGGCCGCCGTTCGTGTCCAATTTGACTAAAAAACCTTTTTCTTTTATCTTCCCGATAAAATTAATTAAATCACTATGAATCGTCGGCTCGCCGCCGGTGATGCAAATTGCTTCCAATAATCCCCTTCGCGATTCAAGAAAATCAAAAAAAACCTTTTCTTCTATAACCGGCTGTTCTTTTATTTTTTTTCGGTCAACTAATTCCGGGTTATGGCAAAACGGACAGTTAAAATTACAGCCCAATGTAAAAACCGTAGCGGCAACTTTGCCGGGATAATCAATTAAAGTTGTTTTTTGCAGACCGCCAATTAGCATATTGTTAAGCTATTTCTTAATCTTAAATATTTTTCTCTCTTTAAATTCTTCCTGCTTGCCTGTATGCCATTGCTGGACCGGCCTAATGTATCCAACTACCCTTGAATAAACTTCGCAGGGCTGTTTAACTACACATTTAGGACAAGTGTAATGTTCGCCTGCGATATACCCATGATGGGGACAAATTGAAAAAGTAGGGCTTAATGTTATGTACGGAAGGCGAAAATTATTAAAAATTTTCTTGACCAAATTTTTAACGGCCTGAATATTTGAAATCCGCTCACCCACAAAAACATGAAAAACAATTCCTCCCGTGTATTTCGTTTGAATTTCGTCCTGCAACTTGAGCGCTTCAAAAACATCATCTGTGTAATCCACAGGAAGCATCGTTGAGTTTGTGTAATACGGATTTTTCCTCGTTCCCGCGGTAATGATATCTGGGTATTCTTGTTTGTCTTTAAGCGCTAATCTATAACTGGCGCCTTCCGCCGGCGTAGCCTCAAGATTGTAGAGATTGTCCGTTTCCTCCTGGTATTTTATCAAGCGGTCTCTCATAAAATCAAGAACTTCAATCGTAAATTTTTTGCCGTGGCGAGAGCCAATATCTTTTCCCAAAAAATTAAGCAGAGATTCGTTGGCGCCAACTAATCCAATTGTAGAAAAATGATTGCTGTAATATTCGCCTCGCATTTGTTTGACATTGCTAAGATAGTGCTTTGAATACGGATAAAGGCCTTTTTTCATAAAATTCTCCAAGACCTTTCTTTTAATTTCCAGCGATTCTTTGGCTATGTCCATTGCTTTGCCTAATTGTTCAAAATATTCTTTTCTGGTCTTTGATAAATAACCAATCCTTGGAAGGTTGATTGTCACTACCCCAATTGACCCGGTTAACGCCCCCGCTCCGAATAATCCTCCGCCCCGTTTATGCAGTTCTTTCTTGTTAATGCGCAAACGACAACACATGCTTCGAATATCCTCCGGACTCATATCGGATTGGACAAAATTGGAAAAATAGTTAACACCATACTTTGCCGTTGCTTCCCACATCATATCTAAAGCGGGATTATCCCAGTCAAAATCATTAGTAATTGAAACGGTCGGAATTGGAAAAGTAAAGGGCCGCGCGCTTTTATCGCCCTCCATCAGACACTCGTAAAAGGCCTTATTGAACATGTCCATTTCCGGCGTAAATTCAGCATAAATTTCTTTCTGCGGCTTGCCGCCGATAATAACGGGCTGTTTGGCAAACAATTCTGACGGCTTAATATCTAAAGTAACATTTATAAAAGGCGTTTGAAACCCCGTTCTTGTTGGCACCGCGCAATTGAACAGAAATTCCTGCATTGCCTGTTTGACCTGATTATAATTCAGATTATCGTAACGAATAAAAGGCGCAAGCAGAGTGTCAAAATTACTGACCGCTTCCGCTCCCGCCGCCTCGCCTTGAAGAGTATAAAAGAAATTGACCAATTGTCCCAAAGCAGTCCGCAAATGATTCGCCGGCTTGGATTCAACTTTGCCTTTTACCCCGCCAAATCCCCTTATTAAGAGGTCGTATAAATCCCACCCTTGGCAATAACAACTCAAACTGTCCAAATCGTGAATATGAAAATCTCCCTTATCAACCATATCTCTAACTTCCTTCGGATAAATTTTATTAAGCCAATATTTTTTAGTCACCGCGGAGACGACATAATGGTTTAAACCTTGGAGAGAATAAGCCATATTGGCGTTTTCTTTAACCTGCCAATCGGTTTCCTGAATATATTTATCAACCATTTCAACCGCTTCATCAATCGCCGTGCCGGATTCCCTAACGCGCCTCCTTTGCTCGCGGTAGAGAATATATCTCTTAGCCGTTTCTGCATAATCGTTGATAATAAAAATCTCTTCAACAATGTCTTGGATTTTTTCTATTTGGGGAATATCATCTTTTTTAAACCTTCTGTTTAAAAGGCCAATAACCTGGTCTGATAATTTCCGCGCGATTCCCTTTCCTCCTTCTTTGGCGGCAGTCAATGCCTTAAAAATAGCCGAAGTAATTTTTGATTGGTCAAAATCAACAACTCTGCCATCTCTTTTTTCTACTTGCTTAAATTTTAATTTGGGCATAATTATTTAATAATATAAAACGAAAGACCTGCCGTATAATAATTTTGAATTTTGTAAATTTTTATTATATGGTAGGTCTTAATGTCCTCATTTTACTCCAGATTAAAAAACAGGTCAAATCAAAAAACAGCGGATAAGTTCTCCGCTGTTTTGAAATTTTAAATTGTTTATCTCCCGGCAAAAATTAAACCACTTTTTTGAAATACTCAATTGTTTTTTTAAGTCCTTCTTCTAAAAAGATTTTCGGTTCCCAATTTAATTCTTTTTTTGCCAAAGAAATATTTGGTTGCCTTTGTTTCGGATCATCTTTGGGTAACGGCCTGTAAACTATCTTGCTTTTTGAATTTATTAAATTGAAAACTTTTTCTGCTAATTCTTTAATTGTAAACTCCTTTGGATTTCCAAGATTTATTGGTCCGGAACAATCCTCGCAATTCATCATAGCAACTAAACCATCCACCATATCGTCAATATAACAAAAACTCCTTGTTTGAGCGCCGTCTCCATAAATTGTTATGTCGTCTCCCTTTAAGGCCTGAATAATGAAATTAGACACCACCCTTCCATCGTCTTGTGTCATTTTCGACCCGTAAGTGTTAAAAATTCTTACTATCTTGGCGTCTATTTTATACTCCCTGTGATAATCAGAAAATAAGGTTTCCGCGCAGCGTTTTCCTTCATCATAACAAGAACGCTGACCAATCGGATTGACATTGCCCCAATAATCTTCTGTCTGGGGATGAATTTTGGGATCGCCGTATACCTCAGAAGTGGAAGCCTGTAGAACTCGACAATCTAATTTCTTGGCTAAATCTAAAGCGTTAATCGCACCTAAAACATTTGTTCTAACCGTTTTAACCGGATCCTTTTGGTA
>JAYEKG010000095.1:0-1628 GCA_034660935.1 Patescibacteria group bacterium | reverse complement strand
AATTGAAGGCCGCTAACCATATCAGGGAAACAAGCATCTGCTGTAGTAATAGCAACTTTAACTTGAGTTACTTTAATATCAGCGCCTGAATCACTCGCGTCAAAGACATAATTGGCAAAAGTATGGTTTTGTTTACCAGCAACAACCGTTTGAGCAGCAGGATCACTTGCAACAGTAATCGTTAAAGCAGCTGCTTTAACAGTCAAAGCTGTTGAAGAAATATCGGACCCTGGAGCTGGAATGATAGAATTATCTGTGGTCATTCCACGAGCTGTAAAAGTGTCTGGCAACACCTTAACTTGAATGGTGTCATTTGAAGCAAAATCAGCGCTCAAATCACCTTTAACTGTATATACTGTCTCGCCAACAGGAACAATTATAGTATCTGTAGTTGTAGCTGCGCCATAAGCTTCATCTGTGCCACCTGTACTATAATTATCATGCGTTGGATCCATTGACCCAGCTACCGTTGTGCCGCTTTCGTCATAAATAGTCACATTTGTAATATCCGAAATCTCAGCGCCAGCTGTAGATGTAGTGATTTTCAACTTCCAACCAACTGAAGTAAGTTTAACTTCTTCGCCTTTAGCGACAAACTTAAACTTTCCAAGAACAACATTACTCTTGTCTTCAGCGATAGTAGTCGGAGAAACCGCTACTGACTCAACTCTCAAACTTCCATCACCGATAATTGTATCGCTAGCATCATATTCCGGTCGACTTCCACTCCCTGTAGTCTCGTAAGTAGGAGTAATATAATAGCCGTAGGTATCACCTTTAACTAAAATATCTGTTGTTTCGTCAATGTCGTAAGAAATCTTTCGGCCAGAACCATCAATAATATCCAAACGCAAGTCGAAACTATTATTCTTGCCTTTGGCAATATTTAATTCTGGGTTAAAAGTGAGCGTTTTGCTTTCTGGATTTTCTATAGTAGCCAAAACCGCGCCCGTGTTAGCATTAACTAAATCAACATTTTGAACATCTGATGTATCAACTGAACCATTTTGGGTGAAGACAATCTTCTTGACTGTCATTCCTTCAACTGATCCAGTATTTGTAATCTTAATAGCGCCAACAGTATAATCGGTTACACCAACATTCTGAACGCTAGCCGACGGGTTATTGCCGCCTTCAATTACAGTAGCCCCAGCAATAGCAACTGTGCCATTAATAGTCATTGTGTTGCCTGTAATTGGAAGGGTAGCATTAAGAGTAGCATCATCTTTCAGGGTAACTGTAGATAAAGTTAATGTTGGAACTTCGCCAGCATGACTAGCTAATAAAGTGGCTTTAGCAGCCATATTACCAACTAAATAAATGCTTCTTGTTGTTCCATTGGCAATAGTCAAATCATCATTAAGCGTTGTTTGGTGGCTAGAATTCAATGTCTTATTATTGCCTAACTGGTCGCCATCCTCGCTGTCTAAAATAACAGCTACTGAACTAAAAGCTCCGTCTTGAGCAATCGCGCCAGTTCTCTCAATTACCATTGAATCAACGATTACATCGCCGCCCGTCGCAGTCAAATTAATCTTTGTGAAAGGCATCCTCGCTGCAGCTCCGACAGCAATGCCTGCCGCTGGCGTGTCAGCAGCCAAAGCAACTGTTAAAGTTCCTTCGCTAAC
>JAYEKG010000094.1:0-1656 GCA_034660935.1 Patescibacteria group bacterium | reverse complement strand
CCGCAGTGAATTATTTTGATATGAGAGTAGAAGATAAAATTTATTATAATTCTAATCAGTAATTAAATAGAGTAAAAACGTGGTACAATAAAAATATGAAAGGGAAAAAACAAGGTTTTTCGTTAATTGAGTTATTAGTATATATGGGTATTTTTGTGGCTACCTCTGTATTTCTTGTTGGAATGTTTATTGTTTTTACTCAGATTAATTTACGTCAAAAATCAGTGAATGAAGTTAATAATCAAATTGATTTCGTTAATAATACCGTTCAAAGGTTGGTTAAAGATTCATCATTAATTGATATGTCAATTGGTTCTGCAACATCAACTATTGTTTTACGTATGGCTTCTTCTACTATGGATCCTACTCAAATTTACCTTGAAGACGGTATTATATATCTTCAAGAAGGATCTTTAACACCTATTCCTCTCACAGATTCAAATATTGTTATTGATAATTTTGAAGCCATTAAATATGGGAATAATCAAAGTTATGCCACTCTTCAAACATTTCTTTCAATTAGTTATAACACATCAAATGAAAAGGCAGCTTTTAAAAGATCAGTCCAAACGGCTATAAGTAGAGCTTCCGCTGCTACATTTGATTCTGACGTTATCCCTAATACTGATAATTCCTTTGATATTGGGAATACTAATAAAAAATGGAATGATGCATATTTTGGAGGTAATGTTGGTATTGGTGTTTCTCCTGTTGCTGGAGCAGGATTAAAAACAAACAGTGATATAGTTATCTCTGATCCAAGTAAAGGAGTTATATTAAAGTCTCCTGGGGGAACTTGTTATAGGTTTACTGTTCTAGATGGAGGGAATACAACGTCTACAGCAGTTTCTTGCCCATAAGATTTTGTCCCAAGAGTGAAGCGATTAATTAATAAAACCATTACCTCGCCCTTTAAGCTTTTTGTTAAATTTATTAATTTTTTAAAATAACCGAATTTGTTAGGTTATTTTTTAATATTATCACGGCTCTCCACCAAAGTTGGTGGTAAATAAAAATTACCACCTTTGCCTGTTAAGAACCGAGTTGTCAAAATCCCAGCGTGATTTTGCACTCTGCCCTCTCGGACTGCTGCTGAAATAGACAAGTGCGAACCCTATCCTTTTTTGAGAGCTTTCGCAGGACGAGCGGCCTTGGTCTCCGTTTTAGCGGAGGAGCGAGGACGAGACAGCAACCCTGACTTTCTCGGTGGGAAAGTCAAGGGTGGTCTCGAAAAAAGGATAAGGGTGGGAGCGGGTATGCTAGTCTATTTCAGACCATGCCAGCAGTCCTGCGAGAGCTTCTTCCAGGCAGGATGGTAATTTTTCAAGAGAAATAGGTTTCAAGCTTGTTATTGTTGATAAAACATTAGTTTTCCACCACCATGTTTGGTGTAAAGCCTATTATCACTTGACACCTTAGAGTGCTATTGATAGAATGTAAATGAATAATTTAAAAAAATGACTTCAAGAAGAAAATTAATTCTTAAAATCAGTATTGATGATTTTATCAGTAATGCTCATTTGATCACTTCTGGTTATTTATATAATAAATATGATTTTGGGATAAAACCAGCCATGATAAGACGTGAATTAAATGAACTTGATAAAGAAAAATTTCTTTATCAGGCTCATCCTTCTGGGGGTCGTGTGCCAACTA
>JAYEKG010000093.1:0-1731 GCA_034660935.1 Patescibacteria group bacterium | reverse complement strand
CATAACGAATAAAGAAGGAGAGCGTGTTAGCGTAATGCAATACGCTCATTTTCTGCCGGAAACTCTTTTGATTGACGGAACGATTGAACCGCAAGTACGGTCTCGCGGAATTTTTGACGCGGTTGTCTATTCGTCGGAAATAAATTTCTCGGGAAAATTCGCGCGGCCGAATATTAGCGACCTTGGAATTAAGGATATTGGAACGGATTGGAATAACGCGTTTGTATCTGTTGGTATTTCTGATACGCGAGGCATTGGAAATGAATTAAAATTGGATTGGAATAATGCGGAAATAGAATTTAATCCCGGAGTTCAGACCAACGATGTTATTCGGCCTGTTGGGAGCAATTATGAAATGGCGCCATACGAAGGGAGCCGTTTGGGGATGAAAATATTGTCTGCGCCTGATCAATCAATAAGAATGGATATTGAACAAGGTTTAGGCATCAGCGCGCCATTGCCGGCAAGCATAAAAAATAAAAACGCGGATGGTTACGAATTTTCTTTCAAACTAAATCTTAACGGAAGCAGAGATCTGCATTTTATTCCGGTTGGGAAAACGACTGAAATTTCTTTGAAGTCGGATTGGGATAAGCCGAGTTTTGGGGGCGCGTTTTTGCCAGATACGCGAACGGTCGCGGATGACGGTTTTGAGGCGTCATGGAAAATCCTTGATTTGAATAGGGGATATCCGCAATCATGGCTTGGCAGCGCGTATAATATCTATTCATCCGCATCGGGCGTGAAGCTTTTGGCGGGAATTGACGGCTATGCGAAATCAACGCGGAGTGTTAAATACGCCTTGCTGATTGTTGTTCTTACTTTTCTTGTATTTTTCTTTGCCGAGGTATTCAACAGAAAAAAAGTGCATCCAATCCAATATATTTTAGTTGGTCTTGCGATAGTTTTGTTTTACGCTCTGCTTGTTTCTATATCGGAAATAATCGGTTTTGGCTGGGCGTATTTAATATCAAGCGCCGCGACAATCGGATTGATAGCGCTTTATTCAAAAAGCGTTTTGACGAATGTTAAAATGGCGATAATCCAGGGGCTTATTCTCTCTTTTCTTTATCTTTTTGTGTATATCATATTACAACTAGAAGATTACGCCCTGCTCATAGGAAGTGTTTTGTTATTCTCAATACTGGCTGTTTTGATGTATTTATCAAGAAAAGTTGATTGGTACGCGGTCGGCGGCAATACGCAAGAAGACGCGCCACAGCAATAGAAAATACCAACTTCTAACTTTATTCCGCTCGCGGAACCATAAAAAAATCGCCTTTTTGGCGGTTTTTTGATGGAATTAAAATATGGATAAGGAAAAAATAGATGATACGGAATTAAGAGTGTTTACAAAATAGGTTTTAATATTGCCCAAATCTTAGAAGAAGATTTATCAAATATAGGTGTGTATAACTTTCTTTACATTGTTCTTGACAAGAATTTCTACATCGCATATACTGCAAACATAGTCGCATTAAACATAACTATCAATGAATTAATGACTAAAAAATTTGAAAAGGAATTATAAAAATCAATCAAAAAAATAACTATGCTTTCAAAATTCATACAACAACAACGCGCTAAGCAAAATATGACACAAGAATATCTTGCGTTAGAGCTTGGCATGTCTCGTCCCACTTATATGCAAATTGAACGGGGTAAACGGGAACTTACTATATCCGAAGCCAAAAAACTTTCGGCGATTTTTGATATGTCGGGAGAGGATTT
>JAYEKG010000092.1:2528-8967 GCA_034660935.1 Patescibacteria group bacterium | reverse complement strand
TAATAGCTGCTTATCTGAAATTTTTTAAAAAACCTATTTTCAATCGCTTTTTTAAAAAGCATCAGATCAAGCGCGCGCATTGTATACAACTCCGCTCCACTATTATAATCCCTCAACCACAACCACAAATTCTCCTTTAACTTTTCCGCCGGCTGGCGGATTTTGAATTTGCTCAATAATCTCCTTTACTTCGCCTCTATAAACTGTCTCGAATTTTTTGGTTAATTCTCGATAGACAATAACTTGTCTTTCGTTATTACGAGAGAACCGCAGCGAAGCATTTTTATCTATGGGCAGTTTTTGAGATTGCCGCGCTTTGCTCGCAATGACAAAAGATAACTCCTGAAGAGTTTTTAAAATCCGATGACAGGATTCGTAAAAAACAATTGTGTATTTAGAATCCGCGACTTCCTTAAAAAACTTTTTTCTTTTCTTTTTTGCCGGCGGGAAACCGAGAAAAACAAATTTATCCGCCGAAATGCCAGAGATGCTTAGGGCGCAAATCAAAGCAGATGGTCCGGGAACAGGAATAATTTTCAAATTAGACAATTGTTCAAGCAAATATTTAATCAACTTCGCGCCAGGGTCGCTAATCAAAGGCGTCCCCGCATCCGATATTAAAGCCAAATCTTTCCCGCCTCTTAATTGTTCTAAAATATATTTGCTCTTCTTTAATTTACTGTGCTGGTGATAACTAATTGTCTGCTTTGAAATTTCATAACAATCTAAAAGTTTTTTGGCAACCCTTGTGTCTTCGCAAAGAATTAAATCAACTTTCTTTAGCGTTTCAAGCGCGCGAAAAGAAATATCCTTTAAATTGCCTATTGGGGTGGCGACTATATATAATTTGGGCATATGTCCTTATTATACACAAAAAAAACGCCATTAAAAGCGTTTTTTGAAAATTAATCCCGTCTTTATCTTTACTTTAAATTATTCCGATTATTTCCGAAAATCTTTTACAACCTCTGTAATCGCCGCCGCCATCGGAACGGCCAAGATTACGCCTAAAACGCCTGCTAATTTAGCGCCGATCAACATAACTATAATAATAACAACAGGATTTAAACCAACCGCCCTTTTCATAACTTGAGGAACAATTACATAATTTTCTACTTGGTTAATAACGGTGAAGAGTAAAATGACCATTAGCGCTAAAAAGGGAGCTTGAAAAAAAGCCAAAATGGTTGCCGGCACAGCCGCTAAAATTGGGCCAAGATAAGGAATAATTTCAAGCAAACCCGCAATCAAGGCCAAAACCAATGCATACTTTACGCCCAGAAGAGAAAGGCCTATATAGGTCAAAACACCGACAATCAGCATAAGCAAAAGCTCCCCCCTTACCCAGCCGCCAATCTTAACCTGAATTCTGTTAGCCAAGTCCGAAAGATAATGTCTGTGTTCTGTGGGTATTAAAGCGGACACAAAACCCTTGATACCTTTTTCTTGGGTTGCTAGATAAAAAGAAAATATAAAAACAAATACAACCGAAAAAATCCCGCCAAAAAAACCTGTAACCGTGCCGAAAAAACCTGATACTGTTTGGCTTAAACTATTGCTAATGTCGCCTAAAAATGACTGAATAATTCCTTCAACTTGAAATCTATTCCACCAATCTTGAACACTTAACCCAATTTTATCAACAATCTCGGGAAAATTAACGGCCAATTGCTTAACCTGTTCCGCCAATAAAGGAAAAACTAATACAATAGCCAAAGACAACAAGGAGAAAAAAACCAAGTAAACAACAACCACACCTAAAATACGGGGAATTTTGCGTTTTTGAAGCCATCCTACAGGCTCATTAACAGCGGCGGCAATAATTGAAGCGACAAAAATAATTACAAGAATGTCGCGGATAGCGTATAAGAAAACCACTCCCAGTAAAATTATGAGGGTTCTGAAAATAGTTGATGTTGAAATATTTATTGTCCGAACTTCTTTAGCCATTTATTTATTGTTTGCCAGTAATTTTTCAAATTTTGCCTTATCTTTAAACGGGCCGATTAAAGCCAGGTTTAATTTTTCCGGCCTGAATATGTCTTGGGCAACCCTCTGAATATCATTAACCGTTACCGCTTCTATTTTAGCTAATTTCTGTTCCAAGGTCAAAATTTTTCCAGTTAATAACTCTTGAAAAGCGGCAAAAGAGGCCTTTTCGTCCGATGCCTCCATGCTTATCAAAGAAGATCCTTTGATATAATCTTTCGCCTTTCTTAACTCTGCCTGGCTAATTTTTATTGAAGCAATTTTCCTATACTCATCTAAAATGATTTTAATAGCTCTTTCCGCTTTTTGATTATCAACGCCCGCTCTAGTAATTAAAGACCCTGTGTCGGTGCTGCTATCAATACTAGTCCCTATATAATACGCCAACCCTTGTCTCTCTCTAACAGAAATCCACAAGCGCGAACTCATATTACCGCCTAAAATAACGCTTATTAAATTCAACGCGTATTTATCTGGATGAAAAATATCATACCCGCGAACTCCCAGATGAAGATGTGTTTGGTCCGTTTTTTTGTAATGGATTAAGGACTTGGGTTCGGTTTGTTTCTCTTCAACCGGCAATTTATTTTCAACCGCTTGATTGTTAATTGCTTGAAAACATTTTTTAACTTTTCTAATTGTCTGGGCGCTATTAATATTACCCGCTACCGCAACAATTGTGTTTTGAGAAGAATAATGCTCTTTTAGATATTTTACGAATTGATGTCTTTTTGCTTTCTTAATCATCTCTTCGGTGCCAAGCACCAACCAGCCAGCCGGTTGATTCCCGTATAAAAGATTCGTCCAAAGATTACCCACATACCTCATTGGCATA
The DNA here is from genome assembly GCA_034660935.1 of Patescibacteria group bacterium. Taxonomy (GTDB): domain Bacteria; phylum Patescibacteriota; class Minisyncoccia; order Portnoybacterales; family UBA2143; genus JAHJSM01. The sequence goes on along the minus strand of JAYEKG010000092.1, from coordinate 6,143 downwards.
TCCAAGTACATATTAAGCTCTTGAAGAATTGTCCCCTTTTCTCTGTTAATTTCTTCCTGCTCCAATTTTGAATTTAAGTAGATATCAGAAACCCAATCCAAAGCTAAATCTAAATGGCTCGCGTCAACTTTCGCCCAATATCCGGTATACTCTTCCGATGTAAAAGCGTTATACTGTCCGCCAATTTTGTCTAACGGCTCAATCAATTTTAATGTGCTGGGATATCTTTTGGTCCCCTTAAAAAACATATGTTCCAAAAAATGGGAAATGCCATTAATATTTTTTGTTTCATACTTAGAGCCGGTTCCCACCAAGACCAAAACAGCCGCCGTTTTTGTATTCTTGGACGGGACAGTAATAATTCTTAATCCATTTTTAAGTGTTGTTTTTTTATAATCCATTATAATTTGTCTTTTAAATAATTTTTTAATTCCTTTATTTTTACTCTTTCTTGTTTCATCGTATCTCTATCGCGAATCGTAATATCGTCACTTTTCAGAGTGCCAAAATCAACCGTAACGCAATAAGGGGTTCCTATCTCGTCTTGGCGGCGGTATCTTTTTCCGATATTGCCGTTGTCGTCAAATTCGCAAACATAATCTGACTTGAGTTGAGTATAAATCTCTTTCGCTTTTTTAACAAGTTCCGGTTTGTTCCTCAATAAAGGGAAAACGGCAATTTTAACCGGAGCCATGTTTTTGTTAAACTTCATTACAACCCTTTTCCCGCCATCAGTTTCTTCTTCTGTGTACGCGTCGCTCAAAATAGCCAAAAGTGTCCTATTTACGCCAAAAGTCGGTTCTATAACATGAGGAATAAATCTCTGTTGTTTTTCGCCGTCAAAACAACTCAAATCCTTTCCTGATTTTTTTTGATGGTTGGATAAATCAAAATCAGTCCGGTAGGCGATAGCCCATAATTCATCCTGTCCAAAAGGAAATTCGTATTCCATGTCAATTGTTCTTTTGGAATAGTGGGCTCTTTCTTCTTCCGGAATTTCTATATCATGCATTTTCTTTTTGTCCAATCCGACGAGAGCCGTAAAATTGCGCATATTGTCAGCCCATTCATTAAAAATCTTTTTCCAATCAGCTTTGGGATGTATAAAATATTCTATTTCCATCATCTCAAATTCAAGAGTTCGGAAAATAAAATTACCCGTCGTTATTTCATTCCGAAACGCCTTGCCTATCTGCCCAATGCCAAATGGAACTTTAACATTGGTTGAGTCCAAAACATTTTTGAAATTAACAAAAATATTCTGAGCTGTTTCCGGCCTTAAATAAACAGACATGCCTTCTTTTTCCACCGGACCAATAACAGTCTTAAACATTCCGCTAAAAAATTTTTCTTCGGTGAACCCCCCGCCGCATTCAGGACACTTAGAAGCATCTTCTAATTTGTCCGGTCTGAACCGCCGATGGCATTTTTTGCACTCCACCAACGAATCCTTAAAATTTTTTGCGTGACCGCTTGCCTCCCATATTTTAGGGTTTAATAATATTCCGCCGTCTAAGCCAACCATATCTTCTCTGTCTTGAATAAAGTATTTCCACCATGCCTGCTTAATATTATTTTTCATTTCCACGCCTAATGGGCCGTATTCATAAGTGTTAGCCAGCCCGCCGTAAATATCCGAGCCGGGATAAATAAATCCCCTTCGTTTGCATAAAGAAACAATTTTTTCCATAGTAGCCATATAATTGGAATTGTGAATTTAGTCGCTTTGCTATAAAATTATTCGATAACCGTTCCGTCAAAATATCCCACCGTTGGATCGTCAGGCAGCCTCGTTTCAATTATGTTGTCCGCGGCGGTTAATTCTGTCCCTGTAAAACTGTCCCGTGCTGTAACCCGCGACTGGCCAACCAATTCAACTACACTGCCTAAATGCGCTAAACCTGGAGTGATGGAAACCTGAAAAGCGGTTTGCGCGACAGGTGAAAGAATACCCGCTGACGCTGATAAACTTCCGACCTCCCAGATTATCTTTCCCGTTTGGGGATTGTGCTTCAAATCAGCGCCGGATGGGTTAAAATTATTCAGCCACTTAACATGAGGCGGAAGATGCGCTTCCACCCGAACATCGCTTAGGTCATTCCCCGCATTGGTTAGGTTCCATTTAATCGTATAAGTAGTCGTTTGTCCAACTCTGGGGGGAATCGGCCCGCTGTTAGGAATTAAGTCGTCAGCGTAATAACCCCTCGATTGAACAGATAATTGGCTATCTATTTTAGCCGTTAGTTCGTTTTGTCCCGTAATTTCAACATCTTTTAGGGAAAGAGGAACGCTTAAAGAATTAATTAATACCTTATTAACCGCCACAAAATTCTTACCCGAGTAATTTGACACAGGCAAGGGATCCTTTATTGTAATGGAAAAATCAATCTGTCCTTTTTGGCGCGGACCAAGATATTCTAAAGCGGGCAGATTGCCGGCATTCCATGTAATTGTCTGGTTCTCTCCATTAAATGATCCGCCGCTTGATTCCAAATTTAATTCGGCGAAATCTAAAGCTTTTCCTTCTAATTTTGAAGTAATAACAACATCGCGAATGCCAATATCAGCCGTATTTTGATAGGTTATTTGGTAATTCAATTTCTGGCCGGCCCGGCCTGTATATTCTGAAAAACCGTTAATTGTCTGGCTAACCGACAAAGGCGAGGAAATTATATGAATAGCTCCGACCGCTTCGGCGTAAGAAATAAACTGGCCGTTTTCAAAAAACCCCAATCGCGCCCTAAACAGTTTGGATTCGTTTTGTTTTCCTTGAATATTGCCGCGAATAAAGATTTTTCCCTGTTCTTTGGCTATTAATTTCCCCGCATCCCATATCTTTGGATTATCTTCCATGGGACTGGGCTCTGCCGACTGGAAACTAAACCCGGACGGATATTCAAGCTGAATTTGGAGATTATCAAACGCGACTTCAGCTTGATTAAAATACATTAAAGAAAAATTGAACGGCTGCCCGTCAACCAAGCTTTCCGGCAAATCAAAATTAACAATCAAAGGGACAGAAATAATTGTTGTTGAAAATTCAGCTTGGCTGTCAAAACGGGAGCTAATTCTAGCCGGCTGATAACTTAATTCCGCTCGGGCAATTTTCGCTTCTCTTTTTAGTCCCACTATTTTCGCCGCCAATTCTGTCTGGCTTTCCTCCCCCGGTAATAAACCCGGCAAATTTACAATTTTAATCATCTCACCGCTATCTAGAGGAATGGAGTTTTCCGGATAATAAAATTTCAATTGAATGTCTTTAATTGTTAGATTGGTATTGTTTTTGTATTTAACAATATATCTCGCTTCGTCTCCGCTAATTATGTTTTCCGGCCCCCTTATCATTAAATCCACTTTATCTTTATCAAAAGAAAAAAATCCGCGCCAAACAAATAGTCCGGCAATAATTAAAAAGATAACTATGGCTGAAATCCCGCCAACGCGCAAATATTTTTTTTGCTTGTCAGATAATCGTTTCTTCTCTATTTTCTCCCATTCTTTTGGTTGAACTGCTTCTCTTTTTCTTTCTGGCTGAAAGGTTTCTGGAAATTTCAACCTTTCCTCAAATTCTGCTTCAGGTTTGTATATTTTTTTCTTTAACTCGTCTAATTTCAT
>JAYEKG010000092.1:0-2428 GCA_034660935.1 Patescibacteria group bacterium | reverse complement strand
GTAATAATATCAAAGCCCCTCCCCGGAGCAATCATCAAATGGCTTCGCAAAAAAAGCTCTAAATGTCCCCTTAATTTAGACTGATTTTTACGGACGGATTTGCCTTTAATTAAAATCTTTCCGAAATTTTTCGTATAAACAGTAAAAAGGCGGTCATAATCGCCCAAATTCCTCCTTCCAATTATGATTCCTTCTGTTTTATAAAGCATTTAATTTTGTCGGCTTTCGCATAGCCGACAATTTCTACAACCTTAAACTGAAATCAACCAGCCCTTTTTTTATCGCTTCGTCATTAACCTCAAAACCTTTTTTGTAGATTATTTCTCCTGAATAGTTAATGTCGTCAAAATAGGCAATTTGTTCGCGACATATTTTTTCATTAAATTCATTGCCAAATATTTTTTCCGCTTGTTTGGCTATCTCTGAAAAAGAATGAAAATCACTCATAATAAAATACAAATCAACATAATCTTTCCATTTGGCGCGCCGACCTAAAGCAAACACTTTCATAGCGGCAAGAGTTAACAAAGAAGGAATTCTAAATGTTTTATTAAAATTAACCTCGTAATCGATTTTAAACGGATAACGAAAAAAGGTAAACAGAACTCCGTTGATTATAAAAGTAAATTGCTCTGCTTCATCTCGAACAACTTTGTCTATTTTTTCATTTCTCAAAATTCTCTTTTTTATGTTAATATTTTTAAATTCCTCAAAAGAAAAGAGGTCAAAGTCAATCGATTCTCTGTGCCCAATATGCAAAGCAATCGCTGTCCCGCCAACTAAACCAAAATCCTTATAAAATTTCTTAACCAAAGGCAATAATTCCTTTTGCTCTTTTGTTAATATTTCTATATGTAATGTTGCCGTATTAAGCATATTTATTGAAATACAGATTAAAATAATTTTTTGTTTTTTGATGATAATTGCATCTTTTCTGCTTTGATTTTTCCCGAAAAATCTTCGCCACCTTCTTAATTCCCAAAATTTTAATCATTTTCTGAACATCGTCCCAATCCCCATAATTCAAAACCGCCTCAACAATTGCCTCATTATTGAGTTTCTCTGGATTCTTCACATACCAAACAAGATATTTTCTTTTCTTAATAAATCGCTGAATGGTTGTCATTGTGTATATTATAGCACAAATTCGCGATAAAATAATCTTTTTGACTTACTAATTTCAAATTTAACATATGCTCAACTCAACGGACTTTTAATTTTTTTAATACTCGGATTCGTAACTTTAGTATATGTTTGAGTCGTCCTAATGTTTTGGTGGCCTAACAACTCTTGAACATAGCGAACATCAACGCCGTTTTCTAAAAGATGCGTTGCAAAACTATGGCGCAGTGAATGAAATGTGGCTTGCTTTTTTATGCCGGATTTTTTCAAAGCGTTTTCAAATATCTTCTGAGCTGTTCTACTGGCTAACTTTCCGCCCCGTTCACTTTCAATAACATAATCATTGCTTTTTTTACAAACAATTAATTTATTCAAATCTTTTTTTATCTTCGCGGGGAAAATAGTTATTCTGTCTTTTTTACCTTTCGTGTTTTTTAAATGCAAAACCAACTCTTCCAAATTAACATCTTTGACTTTCAAATTTATAACCTCGCTAATTCTAAGCCCCGCCCCATAAGACAAGGTTATTAAAATTTTATGTTTAAAATTCTGTATCTTGCCTAAAATTTTTTCAATTTCATTATGCGATAAGACAATCGGTAATTTTTTGCTCCTTTTCGCAAATTTTATATCAATCTTGTTAGTTGATTTCAAAATGTTTCTATAAAAATATTTTATAGCATTTAAATATAAATTAACAGTCTGCGGCGAATATCCTTTGTCTTGTTTTTGCAATAAGAAATCTTTTATTTTGTCGATATCCATCTTTTCAAAATCTTTTTGTAAAAAAATAAAATATTTTTTTAGACACAGCAAATAGGAAGCAACCGTTTTTTTGCTGTAATTTCTCAATCTCAATTCTCTTTCAGTTTTTTCCAAATAATATTGCATAATTTTATGTTATGAAATAAAATAGGATTAAGTTTCTTACAATTAACATTATTATTGTATTGTGAATTATATCATTAATTCGTATATAATACAATAATAAGTTGTTTATGAGAAAACACTTCGTATAATAACGAGTTAGACAAAATCGCTCCGCTCTTTTGTCTAATGTGGCGCGAATATCTCCGCCGTTATCCTTGTCGCTCCGCGACTTCGTCTAACAGCGGATATCCAAAATTTCTTTCAGTAAATCCCTCAGGATTTACTTCAAGAAACTTCGGATCATCCGCGCCACATTATACGCAATTCAAAAAATATTTTTCTCGATGTATAATGAATATAGGCTTTCTAAAAGGAGAAATAAATTTGATTTTTTCTAAAATAAAAGAGGGGGATAATTTGTATTTTCTTCCGCTTC
>JAYEKG010000091.1:0-1776 GCA_034660935.1 Patescibacteria group bacterium | reverse complement strand
TCACCCGCTTATCAGCAGTCAACCCTCCAACCCTGCCAACAAACCTCCAATTCTTATAATGACATCCGATATCGCTAATTTTCGGAAATTGAACTTTTAAAATATTCTTTCGTTAAAAATACCAACAAACCTCCAATTCCTCGCCAAGTATTTCCTCTAGATATTCCTCCACATCGTAAAACCCGCCAATCTTATCAATTAAGCCCGCTTCCAAAGCCATCTCCCCAAGCATACTTGAACCATCAGCCAAAGCCCTAACTTCCTCAATAGCCAGCCCTCTATTCTCCGCCACAACCCTAACAAAATTTTCGTGAAGTATCGCGACATCGCGCATAAATAATTTTCTCTCCTCGCCGGTCAGCGGTTTATCATAATCACCCGCATCCTTAAATTTGCCTGAAGATAACTGATTATAATTCAAGCCTTCCTCTCGATTTTGCTCCGCGTAATCCAAATAAGACATAGTCACCCCAATACTCCCGACATCAGAATTAGCCAAAGCGAATATAATATCCGCCCCCGTGGCCGCCCAGTAAGCGGCGGAATTTCCATATTCTCTAATTAAGGCAACTGTGGGCTTCGTCGCTTTTTTCAGCGCGTCAACAACTTCCTCGGCGGCAACAGGACCTCCGCCAACCGAATCAATCTCTAAAATAATCGCTTTAATACTATCGCTCTTTTCCGCCTCGTCAATAGCGTAAACAATATCTTCCGAAGCGGTCTGGTCCGCAAAAGCATAACCATCCTCATCCATACTGCCCGCAGAAACATAAGTCACTAATTCCCCGCGCAATGCAATACCTGCAACATTACAACCCTCATCCCAATACGATTCGTCCCCGTATTCATATTCGCCATTATATTCTTCGCTATATTCATCTAAATAATCATAATCGCCAAAATAATAAGAAAATTGGTCAAACCAAAACATCGCCACAGTCAAAACAATGCTCAAAACAAAAACCTTCCCCCAAAACGACTTTTTCAAAAAAAACAACTCCGACATCTTCGGCTTCCTAAATAAATTTTTGAGATTCATGTTTTTATTTTTTATATACCTTATTATCTAAACAGGATTGAACACATTGATCTTGTGTTTGAAAGTATCTACTATAATTATAAGATACTAACAATTGCCAGTCCTTGGATATATATAAACATCTATTCCTACATTTCACCTTATTTTGATGATTTTGATGCGTAAAATAAGCAAAAATACTAAAGCCAACAATAATCAAAACAACACACCATATTTTTATTGTCTTTTTAGAAACTACCCTTTCAATTATCTTTTTTGTTTTCATTTTTTTGTCTTTTAACAGTCGGCTTTCGCATAGCCGACTTTGTTAATTTTTTTCTTCCACAGACAAAGCCAATAAATTTGTATCTCCCGCGATTAATTCTTTTTAATGATGGATATCCTTCATGATATTTAGATTTGATTTCAACATCTTGAGTTAATAATGAACCTTCTTTAAATCCAGGTTCATCGTAATAATCCGGGATTAAGCGCCCTCTTAATATTACTTTGACATCGGTTGGGGTAAAAATTTTTTTTCCTTCTTGCGTTAATACAAGTCCAGCAATATAATTTGCCCATTGCTTAAACTGGGTAGCTTGATTTAAAAAAATTTCTCTCTGTTTTGTGTTGTCAATATATTTGTCTGCTAATTTTATTTTAATATCAAGCGCGTTGTTCTTTTTTAAATTGATTTTGCGCTCCTTTTTCTCCTTAAACCGATTTTTTAGATATTCTTTTTCTAATTTCAGAGATTT
>JAYEKG010000090.1:0-9353 GCA_034660935.1 Patescibacteria group bacterium | reverse complement strand
CCAAGCCAAGAATAATAAAAAAATAGAGAACAATTGTAAACATATTGCCTATATTTCCAACCTTAAAAACTTTCCTATTTTAATGTTTTCCCCCAACTTAGCAATTATCTCGTCGATTAAGTCCTTGGTTGTTTTCTGCTCGTCCATAATAAACGGCTGCGATAAAAGTTCTTCCAAGTCCTCGGGATTGAGCGCCGCAATATGCATAGCTATATTATGAGCCGTTTTTTTAAATTCTTCGTTTCTAGCGACAAAATCTGTTTCGCAATTTAATTCCAAAATAACGCCTATTTTCCCGTTACTGTGAATATACGATTCAACTAATCCTTGCTTAGCTTCTCTTTCTGATTTTTTTAGCGCCTTCTCTTTGCCCTTTTTCCCTAAAATTTCCAACGCTTTGTCGTCATTGCCATCAGCTTCTTCCAAAGCCCTTTTGCATTCCATTATTGAAAGATTAGTTCTTTCGCGAAGTTGTTTAATTTTTTCCGTTGAAATCATATTTTTTCCCTTCTTGTCATTCTGCGCTTGACGCGGAATCCATCTTCTTAATTCCTGGATCCCCACTTTCGTGGGGATGACTATTTCTTTCCAAATCAGAGATTTGGAGAAATAGTCACTTTAATACTTTTACTATTGCTCCCAGAATTAATTTTAAAGAGGAGATAGCGTCATCATTGGCCGGAATCGGATAATCAATAAGAGTCGGGTCAGAGTTGGTATCGCACAAACCGACAATTGGAATCCCTTTCACTCGCGCTTCTTTTACCGCTAACTGTTCTTTGCTAACATCAACAACTAAAAGAGCGTCGGGCAATTTAGTCAAATTTTTAATGCCGCCGAATTGCCTATTTAACTTTTGCAGCTCAACGCCAAAATCGTGTTGTTCTTTTTTTGTATATTTCTTTAATTCTCCTGTTTCCTGATTTTTTTCCAAATCGCGATAGTATTTCAACCGCTTAAAAATAACCTTAAAGTTTGTTATGGCGCCTCCTATCCATCTCTCGGTTACATAAGGCATTTTACATTCCTCAGCAGATTGTTTGGTAATTTCTTTCGCGGCAATTTTTGCGCCAACAAAAATAATAGTCCCTTTTTGTTCTTTAATTTTTTGGAGAAATTCCAGCGCTTTTTTTAGTTTTTTCTGCGTTTTCTCCAAATCAATTATATGAACATTATTGCGAGCGGTAAAAATGTACGGTTCCATTTTCGGATTCCGTTTGGATGTCCTGTGGCCAAAGTGAACTCCCGCGCTAAGCATTTCCTCTAAGCTTGGAAGAGCCTCCTTTAATGTTTTGCCTGCTGTTTTGGCCGTTTTTTTTGTTTTACTCTTTGATTTTTCTTCTTTTTTCATAAATCTAACAAGTCCTTTATAAAAGGCCTTCGGATAATAAAATGATTTTACAATTATTTTATCATATCACAATGAAAAATTAAAGCAAGAGGTTAAGGGGTTGATTAATTTAATTTAGTTTGCTATATTATACCTAATGAAAAAAGACATACATCCCAAATATTATCCTAATATAAAAGTAAAATGTACTTGTGGCGCCGTTTTTGAGTTTGGCTCAACCGTTCCTTCTCTGGAAGTGGAAATCTGTTCCGCTTGCCATCCTTTTTATACAGGCAAAGAGAGGGTTATTAAAACGGGACAAGTTGAGAGATTTAAGCAAAGATTAGCTAAAAAGGATAAGAAAGTAGGGTTAAAACTTAAAAAATGAAAAACCCTTTTTCTGTCATTGCGAGCGAGCTAACAAGCGAGCGTGGCAATCTCATAACATGAACAAAGGTATAATTATTGAAATTAGAGCTGGCGCCGGCGGAGAAGAAGCGGCGCTTTTTGCGGCTAACCTTTTTCGAATGTATTCCCGTTTCGCGGAAAAAAAGAATTGGAAAACCAATCTTATACAAAGCTATCCTAAAGAATCGGGCGGATACAAAGAAATCATCTTTGAAATAAAGGGCGACGATGTGTATAATATATTAAAACAGGAAGCGGGAGTCCATCGCGTCCAGCGAATTCCAACTACCGAAAAATCCGGAAGAATTCATACTTCAACCGCTTCGGTCGCCGTTATGCCTGAAGCCACCGAGGTGGAATTAAAAATTAATCCGCAGGATTTAAGAATTGATGTTTTGCGGGCATCCGGCCCTGGCGGCCAACATGTTAATAAGACTGAATCAGCCGTCAGAATTATCCATCTGCCTACTAACATTATGGTAACCTGCCAGGAAGGGAGAAGCCAACAGCACAACAAGGAAATAGCGATGAATGTTTTACGGGCCCGGCTTTTAGCAAAAAGACAAGCCGAAGAAATGGCGCGAGCAAGCGTTGAGCGGCGCGAGCAAATCGGCTCCGCTATGCGAGCCGAAAAAATTAGAACTTATAATTTCCCGCAAAATCGCATCACAGACCATCGAATTAAAAAATCTTGGCATAATCTGGAAAAAATTATTGAAGGCGATTTAAAACCGATTATTAAAGCGTTTCAAAAGTTGAAGAAATAAATAAAAAAAGCTCGGAAACACGCTTTTCGTAAAATATGCCTACAAAAAAAACAATTTTCAGCGGCATCCAGCCAACCGGCATCGCTCATATCGGCAATTATTTGGGAGCAATTAAAAACTGGGTTAAACTTCAAAGCCAATATAATTCTATTTTTTGCATTGTTGATTTGCACGCTTTAACTGTCCCCCAGGACCCTCAAAAATTAAAAAAGGCCATACTGGAAATGGCCGCAATTTATTTAGCCGCAGGAATTGACCCTCAAAAGAGTATCATTTTCGTTCAGTCCCATGTTTCAGAACATTCCGAATTGGCCTGGCTTTTGAATACAATCACGAAGATTCCCGAATTGGAATGGATGACGCAATTCAAAGACAAATCCGAACAATATAAAGGTAAAATAAATGTCGGGCTTTTTGATTATCCGGTTTTGATGGCAGCCGATATTTTGCTTTACCAAACCGACGCCGTTCCTGTCGGCGAAGACCAAAAACAACATATTGAATTGGCGCGAACGTTGGCGCGGCGGTTTAATAATCTTTATGGGGAAACCTTTGCCGTTCCCCAACCGATTATTAACAAAGAAACTGCCAGAATTATGGGATTAGACAACCCCCTTAAAAAAATGTCGAAAAGCGCCGCAAATCCAAATAATCATATCTCTTTAATTGACTCACCTGATATAATTAAGCAGAAAATTAAAAAAGCGGTAACCGATTCGGGAACTACAATTAAATACGACCCAAAAAGGCCTGCTATCGCCAATTTGATGACTATCTACAAACATTTTTCCGATTTATCTTTTAGCGCGATTGAGGAAAAATATAAAAACAAAGGATACGCCCAATTTAAAGAAGATTTAGCCGAAGTTGTTATTAAAGGATTAAAACCGTTTCAAGAGAAAAAAAGCGTTCTGGAAAAAAATCCCAAAGAGCTGGAAAAAATTCTCCAAGACGGAGCAAAAAAAGCAAAGGCAATCGCCCAAAAAACTCTCCAAAAAGCCAAACAAAAAATGGGGTTAGTCTAATTAAAAGAGGATTGCCCTTCGGCTTCAAGGGCAGCCCTTTAACTTAATCCGCCAACCAAGGGCAGCCCTTTCTTAAGGGCTGCCCTTGGTTTTTTAAAACAGCAGAACTATCCCCCCTCAAAATGCTCCAATAAAAACTTCGCTAACAGCTCGCCTCCTAATTCGCCATCTCTGCGCTCAATAAAATACTCTGCCTCTACTCTTTCCGGCAAAACTGAAACGCCCTTGCCCACCTTGAGCATTTCAGCGTCATTATAATTATTTCCCGTCGTCATAATTTGTTTTGGTTCAATATTTAACTTTTCAGCCAAATTTTTAATAGCTACACCTTTTGACATATCCCTACTTCCTATGTCGTATCCTTCGTTTGTCCAAAGACAATACAAACTATCTCCGCCTATCTCTTTAACTAAATTCGGTATTTCCTCCATTTTATCGCAATGAACCGTCAAAATAAAAAGCTTTGGTTCAAATCCCCTAATTCTTTTGTCCACCGCCATTATCTTTTTAATTTCCTCTTTAATATTCCGCAATTGCGCGAAATATTCGTCAGAATATGATGGATGAGTAATCATATTATCCAACAATGTGATATTCCCGTTCTCCGCCTGAAGAATTACCCTATTATCAAAAATTTCGTTGGTTAAACTCTTTAAATAGAGAATATTTCTCCCTGAAGAGAAACCAATCTTTAAATGTTTTTTTAACTTTTTTAAATCTTCTATAAACTCTCGCGATAATTGTTTTGATTTTATAAACAGTTCCGTTCCGTCTTGATTTTCTTTCAACTCCGTCCCTACGGGGATGACAACTCCATCAATATCAAAAACGACAACTTCAATCGCATTTAATTCTTCTTTTGTTATTTGCTTAATATTTTTCATAAATACCGCGAGAGGGTTGCCCTTCGGCTTCAAGGACGACCCTCGTCTTGGTTAAATTTCCAGAAAACTATTTCTCTATTTCTTTTCTTATTATTCCCTGACCTTATTGTATCATAAAATACAATTTTCCCAAAAGGAAAAGCCCCTTGTTTTGTAAGGGGCTTTAGTTAGAAGAGATGAGGGTTAATGGTTAATGGTTGATGCTCGTTAAAGTAAAAAATGAGAAGTTATGATTTTTTTATTAAATTTTACCCGACCTCATCTCCATAAGCAATCTACACGAAAAACAAAAGCGTGTCAAGTTTTTTTACCCGAACATTAAAAGATCCGGCCTAAAGATTAACAAAAATCCCAAAATGAAAATAATAATTCCGCCGATTAGAGCGCTATATTTTGTGAATTTGTCCGTAAAGCCAAGTTTGCTTAAAGTAATTATCGCAACGCCAAAAACAACCATATCATCAAGCATAAAAATTATAGTATAAAGCAAAAGATATAAATAATAAGTGAGCGGATTGAGATGGCTTAAGGATAATATTTGCGTATAAACAGCGGGTAAACCGGCGGAACAAAAAAACTCAATCAAGTTTGCTCCAAAGGCCAGCGCGACCACCCCGAGAAAAGTGGCGGGCAAAGCAGTTGAATGGACAATCTGGCTGGCTTTTTTGGAAAGTTTTTCGTTCAATTTGCCGCCAAGCGGCGCAACCTTGCAAACGCCCGGCTTAAATGTAATAAAGCTTCTAATTTGCCAAATTCCCGCTCCCAGAGCCAAAACTCCAATGACTATTCTAATCAAGCTGACATAGCTTATTGCTAAAAATAAATTAAGCCACGCGCTCAAAAGCAGATAATAGATGACACCCGAAGCGATTATGAAAGTCCCACCGATTAAAAACATCTTTTTTCGCGAATGAACATTAATTAGCAGGGCCAGCAGAAAAAGCAGAACCCACATCGCGCACGGATTAAAGCCGTCAAGAGCAGCTATCACAATGGTCAAAACAGGCAAAGACAATTTGGAAAGATTGATTTTGCCGATGAGAGGATAGTCAATAATTTGGTCCCCCGCGTCTTCTTGTATAGAATACTTCTCGCCATTAATTTTTTCAAATAGATCCTGACACCCTTCGCTCAAACAACCTTCAACTGCCGTTTTGATCTTTACGCCAGTTGTTTCATCGCTTAAATAGCCAATTATAGCTTTCTCTCCGATAAAAATAGACGGCGCTCTTACTGTTGTTTCTTTGCCGCATGATCGAAAAAATTTAATTAACAATTGAGCATTCTCTTTGTCCCCAAAAACTTCATAAGAATGAATTTCAAGCGCGGAATGTTTTTTCTTCAACTCCTGTAAAAATTTTTCCGCTTTTTTGCAATGAGGACAAATATTGCCATAAAAAAAATACAAATTAACCGGTTCATCGGCCGCAACAGCAAAATTAGCCAGTCCAAAAAAAATAGACAATATCAGAATGTAAGCAAAAACTTTTTTCATGTATATAGTCATCATTAGTACATAATTTCTATTTCCCTAATAACCATCTATAGAGCGGCTGAACCGTTATGGTTTTGCCGTCAAATTTAAGCTCGCCTTCTTTGTCTTTGGTTAAAATCAGCCCGTTTTTTAGCTTTAATTCTTTCATTGCGGTTTTTAACGCGTTAATTTCTCTGTCTTTTGTCGCAAAATTCTTCAAAGTAAGCGCGACTTGAATAAGTTGTTTTTTCCGCTCCTTTAGCGCCAAAAAATCAACTTCTAGATTATTCTTTGTTTTATAATAAAACACTTCTTTTTGAGATTGAATTAAACGCAAAAACGCCAAATTCTCCAAAACCCTGCCTTCGTCTCCGCCAAAAGTTACCGCGTTCCGCATCCCCAAATCAGCGGCGTAAACCTTTCTCGGACTTACTGTTTGCTCTTTTAGAGAAAAAGCAAATTTGTTCACAAAATAAATAAGAAATGGATATGTTAAATACCCGGAAAATCGCTCAACAGTGGTTAGGGGAATTTTCAAAAACTTCTTCACTTTATTGTAAGATATCAGAGAGGAAATATGCATTAAATAGAATTTAGTTAAAACTTTTAATTTTTCCGTTTGCCGTATTTTAAAACGCTCAATTAAGTCACGTGTCAAAATGTCTTCAAGATAATTTCTCAAAAGTGTTTCTTTGTCGTTTTTTTGCTTTAAAAGTGAGGGTTTTGGCATGCCGCCATACCGAGCATAATCGGAAAATAATTTGCGTATTTTGTTTTTTTGATTGGCAAAATCCAATTTATCACCGACCCTAATATCGTTAAATAATAAAAATTCTTCAAATGTTAAAGGATATACTATTAAAGACAGCTGGCGTCCAGTTAGCACAGAACTAAATTCTGAACTTAATAAATGAGCACTGCTTCCTGACACAAAAATTTTCGCTTTTTTCCGTTCGCTTAAACTATTTACAAATTTTTCCCATCCATCTATATTTTGAATTTCATCTAAGAAAATAACAGGCGTTTTTTGCGGTCTTAAATTTTCTAAATAAACTTCATAGATATTATTTAGCAAATCCAATGAGTATTCGCCAACAAAACGCGAATCTTCAAAATTAACATACAGTATATCATTTTTTGCCGCCTTCTTTTCAGAAACCAATTTTTTCATAAATTGCTGCATCAAAGTTGATTTGCCACTTCGCCTTAAGCCAACCAAAGAAACAATCAACTCCATTTTAAAATAGCGTTCCATTTTTTCCAAATACAGCTTTCTCTCTATGCCTGTTTCTAAATCTTTTTTCCAAAAATTCCAATCGTTTAATATACCTAATAATTTATCTTTTGTTATCATATATCTTATATGGGTTAAAATACCATATTTTTAACCTTTATATAATATAGCTTATAATATTTATTAATCCAAGTCAATAACTCTTTTGTCAGGCCTTCAAATCCTGACAAATCACCCCATTACCTAGACAAATATCACCCTGATAAAATACAGCGAATTGGCCGGGGGTGACAGCTCTTTGCGGTTTTTTAAAAATTAATTTTACTTTATTTTTACCAACAACTAATTTCGCCCGCGAGACCTTTTGGTTGAAACGAATTTTTACCATAACTTCTGTTGTTTTTTTGGGTTTCGCGCCTGAAATAAAATAGCATTTATCTAAAATAACTGTCCTGCGAAAAAGAGCAGGATCATTTTCTTCGTTGGTTATTATAAGCCGATTTTCCTTTTTATTTAAATCTGCCACCCACCAAGGGCCGTTTGGAATATTAATTCTCTTTCGCTGCCCGATTGTGTAATAAAACAATCCCCGGTGCCGTCCTAAAATATTTCTTTTTTCATCAACAATATCTCCTTCCTGGACGCCTATTTTCTCCTCCATATAAAACGGCAGGGCTTTTTGACTGACAAAACACAAATCTTGGCTTTGTTTAATCTTGGAAAAAAAATCAAGTCCTTCTTTTTTAGCTATTTGCTCAACTTCTTTTTTGGCATATTCCCCAAGAGGAAAAATTATATTCCCCAATTGCTTTTGTCCCAAAAGAGAAAGAAAATAACTTTGGTCTTTCGTCTTATCCGCCCCCTTTAACAATTCATACTTCGCCGTTTTTTTGTTTTTTCTTATTCGCGCGTAATGGCCTGTGGCGATATATTTAATTCCTTTTTTTCGCGCAAAATCAAACAATCCCTGAAATTTAACAAACCGATTGCATATTAGGCAGGGACTTGGCGTTCGCTTGTTTTTTAATTCAGATAAAAAATAACTGATTACTTTTTTTTCAAAATTAAGGCGAGCGTCAATAATATAATATGGAACTTTAAGTTTTTGGCAAACTTTTTTAGCGAGAGCAAAACCGCTTTTTGAACAACAAGTATTTTCCTTTAATGGGTTTTGTTTGTCTTCCCAGACAGGATATTTAAAAGAAACGCCCACTGGATTAAACCCTTGTTTTTTTAACAAAAATAAAGCAACCGATGAATCAACTCCCCCGGACAACCCGACCACCACTTGTCGAGATCCGAGGGCAGCCCTTAGGGCAGCCCTCGATCTATATTTATTAATGTTTAGCAAGGTTTTTATTGAGGGCGCTCCCGAGAAGCGCCCTCGGATTAACTCAGATTAATTAATTATTTCAAAAACTTCTTTAATGCCTGAAAATCCTCTTTGAGAACATCTTTTGTATTCGCATTATAAACCACTACGGCCGGATGATAAAAAGCAATAATCTTAAATGGTCCAAAAGACGCCTTCGCTTCAAAAATTTTCCCGTGAATTTTGCTGATTCCCGCGATTTCGCTTGAAAACCCGAATTCTTCCAACAAGAAAGCGGCGGCATGATTACCCATCGGGCAAATCACCTTTGGTTTAATCGCTTCTATTTGTCTCATTAAATAAGGAACACAAGCTGTTTTTTCTTCCGGCAAGGGATCGCGGTTGTTAGGAGGTCGGCATTTTAGAATATTGCAAATATAAGCGTCCTCCCTTTTGCGCCCAATTGATTGAAAAAGTTCGTCCAAAATCCTGCCCGAGCTCCCGCAAAATGGAACGCCTGTTCTGTCTTCATTGGCGCCGGGCGCTTCTCCGACAAATACCGCTTTCGCCTGATGGCTTCCTTGGCCGACCACGGGCAAGGTTCGCGTCTTATAAAGAGCGCACTTTTTGCATTCTATTACTTCGTCTTTTATTTGTTTAAGTTTTCCTGTTGTTGTGTCCATAATTAGTCTCAAGGCCAGGCCTTTTTTATATAGACATTTAGAAAGGTCTGTGTAAAAAGGCCTGGCTTTGTTTGTGTTTACTCCTTTCTCATCGCTTCAATTGGATTTAACCGCGCCGCTTTGCGCGCCGGGTAAATGCCAAAGACCAAACCAATAATAATTGAAACGGAAAAAGCGGCTATAATCGCCAGCCATGAAATCGTTAAAGGCCAATCCAATCCATACGCCCGCGCGCC
>JAYEKG010000089.1:0-9482 GCA_034660935.1 Patescibacteria group bacterium | reverse complement strand
TTAATTCTTTTTGATGAGGCAAACGCCAATTGCCATCTCCTAACGCTTCGCAACCGGTAATGTTGGGCGTGCTTGTCGCTTTTACGCATTGGCAAGCGTCATTGCCGTTTGCAGTACAAATACCCGGATTGGCCCAACTTTCAGGCACCCAGCAGTTATTCGCCCACCACCAATCTTTGTCAGTTCCGCCATTCAAATAATCAGACCAAACTAATCCCGTATTATTGTCTTGATAACAAATATCCCCGGCGCAAGCGGTAGAATCCCCTGTTTTGCAATAATTATTAGCCGCGGTGCATTGCGTCCAAGAAGCCGTAAAACTGTCAGTCGGCATTGTTCCACCATTATTATAATCATCTACCCCGCCTTTTGCTTGAGTGTAAAAAGCGGAATCGGCAACATTAGCGCCCGCGCTGCCATTTTTTATATTCACAACCGAAAACATACTTCTATTGCTTAAATACTTTAATATTTGAACAATATTACCGTCCTCATTGGCAGTCACGGAACTTGAATCATAAGTATCATAAGTAGTTGAAGCAATATTGCTCAAATACCCCGCTCTGGCGTCTGTCCATGTATTAGTTGTTAATGCGGTTGAAGAAGGCGCCGTGTAATCGTAGTTCGTCTTAAACCAACCGAAAAGCGTATCAGTGCTTGTCGCAACGGTGGAAGTGCCGACACTGTAAGCGATACTCCCCGTAAATGGAGTAGTTGAAGCGGTTGAACTGGAAATTAAAAATTTTAAGTCGGAATTAAGCAAATCCACATAACTGGCTCTCGCGTCCGTCCAAGTTTCGGTGGTTAACGCGGTTGAAGAAGGCGCTGTGTAATCGTAGGTTGTCTTGAACCAGCCAAAAAGCGTGTCTGTGCTGCTGGCAACAGTCGCGTCCATATTGTCCACTAACAATTTGCCAATTGTGCCGTCCGTGGTCAATTCCGAAGTCGCTTTATTCCAAATATTGGCCACTAAACTCTCTATTGCCTCGCTGATTGCTTCTAAACTATCTGTGGCTCGGTCAAAAGTATTACTAGTGTCTTGCGCCGCCATTTCCAAAAGCGAATGCATTGTGCTTGCCGGACTTGCTGACGGTTCTAAATCTCCCGCTCTGGCAATCGTATAAACAATACCCGCGCAGATAATGACTGCCAATAAACAAGCTAATATTTGCGCTATGTTTTTAAATTTTTTCGGCATAAATTTTTACAACAAAAAACAGGGCTATTGTTTTTTAGAAAAACAAAAACCCCGCCTTTTGCCAAGTTTATTATTTCCACTAATGAAAAGTATTGTGTGTGTGTGTGTAAATGTTGCGCATGTTTAAGTATTTTAACGAAGAAGGCGGGATTGGAATTTCGGCTTCCAAGCAGATATTACAAACCGCTCGGCTTTAATTCTAAAGCGCTAATTCTCTTTTCGTGGTTTTCCAATTTTTCGTCCTGTTTTTTATAAAGGTTTGTTCCCGTTTTGTTTTCATCCTGTAAATCTGTTAATTGTTTGCAAATTTTATCTTGTCCATCCAAAATTTCGTTTTTCATTGGCTTGAGCTTTTCATCAAGTTTCTCATCAAATTTGGTGTCTAATTTTTCCTCAAGTTTTTGCTCTAAGACATGTTCAAAACCTTCTTTATTCATAAAAATTTCCTGCATACTAGGCAATAATATTTTTTCAGTAAAATCACCCAATTCTTGACGCAACTCTCTTTTGGTAATCGCTTGATTGTCTTTATTTTTTCTTAACATTTTTTTTATCTCTTTTAATTTTTAAATAATTATTTAAATAACGCATAAATTTTATTGAGCATTTATCACAAAAATCAAAACGCAAGGACTTTTTTGCAAGAATATGTCCGCCCGTCCAGCCGCTATCGGAATAACTGGAGTTTTTATCTTTTATTTTCCCGCAAACATCGCATTTGGTAATTTCCATACCTGTATTTTATCATAAAATACCTTAATAGTAAAAACAACCTGTGGATAAATAAACTGCAAAAATAATGACATCCGATGTCGTTATTTTTAAGCCGCAATTTGTTTATCCACTGTCAACTAACTCTTCTCCTATTTTATAAATATCTCCCGCGCCCATCGTAATAATCACCGCATCGCAAAAATAATGACATCCGATGCTGTTATTTTTAAATCGCGCTAAAATTCCCTTGAATCCATTGAAACAAAAAACATTTTTGCTAAATTTTCCTATTTTATCCCCCAGCATTTCAGAATTAATGCTTGGGTCGTTTTTTTCTCTCGCGGCGTAAATTGGCGCGATAAAAATTTCGTCCGCGTCGTTGAAACTTTTCGCGAAATTATCCAAAAAAAACTTTGTTCTACTATACAAATGCGGCTGGAAAACAACCGTTATTTTTTTATTCGGAAAAAATTCCCTAAAGCCTCTTAAACTTGCTCTAACCTCCTTTGGATTATGGGCATAATCATCATAAACCAAAGCTCCCTTTTTCGTTTTCCCTTTGTACTCAAATCGCCTCCAAACGCCTTCAAAATTACCGAGTGTTTTGCGCGCTTTTTTAAGGTCTATTCCTGTAAGAGCCGCTACCGCCAAACAAACCGCGGCGTTTTCCAAATTATGTTTTCCGGGAATTTTTAATTTCAACCCACTATTAAAATAGTCCGAATAATCAACTATTCTGCATTTTATTCCTTTAATCACCGGCGCGATATTCGGTTTTTTGGCATTACAAACTAAATAATCTTTTTTTCCAAGCTTCATAACTAATTCCCTGAAAGCGCCTTGAATATCTTTCAAATCCTTATAATAATCCAAATGGTCTAAATTGATGTTCGTAACAACTAAAATCTTGGGATGTAAATTAAGAAACGAACGCTTGTATTCGCACGCTTCAATAATAAAATATTTGCTTTTCCCCGCGATAAAATTGCTTTTTCTTTTTTTAAACAGCGAACCAATAACAACCGTCGGGTCCAAATCCGCTTTTTCAAAAACTTTCGCGAGCATCGCTGTAGTCGTCGTTTTCCCATCTGTCCCCGAAACCGCGATTGTATAATAATCTTTTGAAATAATGCCAAGCGCTTCCGGATAAGAAAGAGCCGGGATGCCCATTTTCTTCGCTTCAACCAATTCAACATTATTATTCGCTATAGCCGGAGAGTAAATTACAACCCCGCAACATCTTCTCCCTGTTATTGCGAGTTGGTCTAAATTGCTCTTCCGATGCCCAATAAAAATATCAGCCCCTATTTTCCGCAATTCTTTCGTAATCCCTGTTTCTGTTCTGTCCGACCCCGAAACAAATTTCCCGTCCATCAACATTTTTCTCGCCAAAGCCGAAACGCCAATCCCTCCTATGCCCATAAAATGAACCGCCTTAATTTTTTCAAAATCAATTTTCTTCATAAAATGTTATTTTCGGAGATTCGACCTCCGAAAATATGTTCAAGAAACTCAAGGGCAGCCCTTCGGCTTCAAGGGCAGCCCTTCGGCTTCAAGGGCAGCCCTTCGGCTTCAGGGGCTGCCCTTGAATTTTGACTTATCTGACGCGCCCATTCATTTCAACTTCATCACAATCTTGCAAAATTGAGCGCCCCTGTCAAATTCGTTTTTAAAAACACCAAAGCTTGCCGCGCCGGGCGAAAGAAGAACAATATCCCCTTTCCGGGCATATTCATTTGCCAAATTCAAAGCATTTTTCATACTATCAACTGTTTGTGTGCCATATTCACAACCAAATCCCATTTTTTTTATTTCCCGCATAATTTTATCCGTTGCCGCGCCCTTAAAAAGAATTAACGCCTTCGCCCTGCCTTTTAATTCTTCAACAAAACTTTTGTAGTTCAACGATTTATCCGCGCCGCCCCCAATTAAAATAATATTTGATTCGCGCGCCTTCTTTGGCAAAAAAGATTTCAAAGCGGCTATTGCCGCGTCAGGCATTGTTGATGTTGTATCGTTGTAATATTCAACGCCTTTGAATTTTCTGATAAATTTTAATCTTCCCGGCACCCCCTTAAATTCTTCAACCGCCTTTTTAATAATCTTCTTTTTAACGCCTAAAACTTGGGCGGCTTTGACGGCCAGCGCTATATTTCTTAAATTATGTTTCCCTAAAATTTTTATTCTCCACTCTTTTGGCAAATTAAAGTCGCCTGCTAATAATATCTTGCTTTTAATTTTTCCTTTGAAATATTTTTTAATCTCTTTGTTTGCCTGGCGGCTAACAATTAAAGAATCGTCTTTTTTCTGGTAGCGAAAAATATTCGCTTTATCGCTAAAATATTTTTGCCTGTTGTTTTTGTAATAATTAAGATGGTCATCCAAAAAGTTTGTAAAAACCGAAACGGAAGGGCTAATTTTCGCTTCGCCAAACCCCTGTAACTGCCAGGAATCTAATTCCATTAAAACTATATCTCCTTCTTTAACTTTTTTAAGCAAGGGTAAGGTTGCCAATCCTTTTACATTTCCTCCGAGAAAAACTCTGCTGCCATTTTTTTTAAAAATTTCATAAAGCAAATGTGTTACGGTTGATTTCCCCCGCGTCCCCGTAACACCAATAATCCGCGCGTTTGATAACTTCGCGAAAAAAGAAGCATCCATTTCAATCGGTATTTTGTTTTTCCGCGCCTCCTGAATATAGATTGAGTCCAAAGGAACACCAGCCGCTTTAATAATAAAATCTCTGTTCCTAAAATCAGAGATTCTGTGCTTGCCTAAAACATATTGAATATTTTTGTATTTCTTTAATCTCTTGAGCGAACTTTGCAATTCTCTTTCGCTTTTTAAATCAGTAATAATCAAATCTGCTTCTTGTTCAGCCAAAAACTTCGCAACTCCAACCCCGCGCCCTAAAACTCCCAAACCGAGCATTGTAATTTTCTTATTCTTCCAAATCATAATCCTCAAAAGTGTTTAACCTCCAATGTTGAACACTTTTACCGCTGCTCCAAAATCGCTTTTATTCTGCGGACGCCAGCTGAAGAACTTTGCTCTTTTATTATCTTAAAATGACCAAGCTCGCCCGTGCTATTAACATGAGGGCCACCGCAGATTTCGTGGGAAACAACATTGTCCCCTTTCCCAATTTTATATACCTTAACCTTCTCTCCGTATTTGGATTCAAAAACGCCTAACGCTCCGGATTTCTTTGCGTCTTCCAAAGACATTTCTTCGCAAGAAACGGGCAAATTTTTTTGTATAATTTCATTGACTATTTTTTCCACTTTTTGAATTTGCTCATCCGTCATTTTTTCACTATGTGAAAAATCAAATCTCAATCTTTCAGCAGTAATGTTGCTCCCTTTTTGAACAACATGGTTTCCGAGCGTTTTTCGCAAAGCGGCCAGCATCAAATGAGCCGCCGTATGAAGACGCGTTGTCTTTGCGCTGACATCTGCCAAACCACCTTTGAATGCCCCCGCCGAAGCGGTCCTCGATAATTTTTGGTGTCTTTTCATTTCTTTCTCAAATTCTTTCTCGTCAACCTTGAGCCCTTTTTCTTCGGCCAACTCTTTAATCATTTCTATTGGAAAACCGTATGTTTGGTAAAGGTTGAACGCATCAGCGCCGCTAACCATATTTTCAGTATCTATTTTCGCGAATTCTTTCAATCCCCTCTCTAGTGTTTTATTAAATTTCGCTTCTTCATTCTTAAGTTGGCTGACAACAAAATCAATATTCCTGTCCAATTCCGGATATATCTCGCGATAGTCGCGAGCAATAATTTTTGCGATTTCAGCCGTCCATAATTCATTTTGTATCCCTAGCAACCTTCCATATCTAATCGCTCTCCTTATCAACCGCCTAACAACATAACCTTGCCCAATATTTGACGGCTGTATTCCTTTTGCGTCTCCCATAATAAATGTTGCCGCTTTTAAGTGGTCGGTAATAACCTCAAAAGACTTTACATTATCCTTATATTTCCTGCCCGACAGCTTTTCAATTTGCTTGATGGTATTGATAAACAAGTCGGTTTCAAAGATATTGCTTAACCCCTGCGCCGCCATAGTCATTCTTTCTAAACCTCCTCCAAAATCAACATTTCTTTGTTTTAATCTTTCAAACCCATTTTCTGTCTTTATGTATTCCATAAAAACACTATTCCCTATTTCAATAAAACGGCCGCAATCGCAATTAACATGGCATGGTTGATTGGCAAATTTTGAATTTTCATGCTTTTTTAAATTAGCGCCTAAATCATAAAAAATTTCGCTATCGGGACCGCCCGGTTCGCCAACAGGCATATTTTCCGGCGCGCCAGAACGCGACCACCAATTTTTACTCGCGTCGTAATAGAATATTCTTCCGTTCTGCATGCCTTCTTTTTCCGAAAAATCGATATCTTTGGCATCTATTTCTTTACTTTCAAATAATTTTTTCCAAATCTTAACGGATTCAACATCTCGCCTAATGCCAATTTTTTCATCACCGCGAAAAACGGTAACATACAAACGGCCGGGCTCTAATCCCAATTCATCGGTTAAAAAACTAAAAATCCATGGCAGTTGCTCTTTTTTGAAATAATCTCCAAGCGACCAATTGCCCAGCATCTCAAAAAGAGTAGTGTGACGACTATCGCCCACTTCTTCAATATCCTCAGCGCGAAATGATTTTTGCGAATTAACCAATCTAATCCCTTCCGGATGTTTTTCGCCCAACAAATATGGCATAAGCGGCTGCATGCCGGAGCTGGTAAAAAGAGTAGATGAATCGTTCTCCGGAATTATTGAGGCGCTTGGAATAACGCTATGCCTTTTCACTTCAAAAAAATCTAAATATTTTTGCCTAACTTCTTTTGAATTCATAATCTCATTTTACTCTCTCGTTACCTAAAAATCAATCCGTCTGAAATTGGTCGGCTTTCGCATAGCCGACTTTATTCAAACTTTATAAAGTTTGTTAATATATTAATTGTTTATAAAGTTTAGGGAATAGAAAAATGGCAAAACCTCTTGCCCTGCCATTTATTGTTTTTTGTTCGGCTTTACTAAAGCCGAATTTACCAAAAAACAAAAAATGTGCAACCCTTAGAGTTGCACATTTAAGCCAAATTCACTAAAAAATAAATCAATTATTTTTCTTGCCTGATTAAAATCTCTAGCCAGTTGTATATTCGAAAACTTTTTATAATCCAATGATTGATGATAGGCATATTTTAAAATATCCTTTATTATCCATTTTTTAACTTTTGTTAAATCTTTTTTGTTTAATTTTAGTGGAGATTTTTTTGAAATATTAGCCATTTCTAAAAACTGTCTATAACTTAAAGTTTCTTCCAATAATTTTTTTGATACTTCTTTTTTTTGACTCTTCTTATAAAGTGCCACGAATTCGTTATACAATCCATTGCAAAACATCGCTAAAATGTTTTTATCTATTGCCTTTTTGAGTTCTTTTTTACTAAAAACTAAGCCTAAAATAAGAACATTAGATGAAATCTTTTTCTTTCTTTGTTCTTTCCCTTTCTCTCAATTCTCTAATACACAACGCAAATGAAGAGTTGAACCGCCAACAAGGATGGGAAGATTGCCTCGTTTTTGGATATTAATAATTTTATCCTTGACCAACTTCTGAAATTCAAATAAATCTAATTTCTTTTCTGCTGAAATTTCTCCAAATAAATGAACTTTTGCTTTTTCTAAAAAATGTTTTGTAGGAAGACTTTGAGAAACATTAAAGTCTTTGTAGATTTTTCTTGAGTCAGTATTAATAATTTCTGAATCAATTTGATATTTTCCCCAAATGTATTTTGATAGATTAAAAGCCAATCCAAGCTTATTAGAAGTAGTTACACCATAAATTGCAATAATTTTATTCATATGTTAAAAAAATCAAAGAAGTGCCAAAAACTTTTTCTCTACTTCACAAAATCAACTTTCAATTCACGGCCAAGAGCCGAAGCAATCCTTCGAAGCGTTTCGGTCGTAAAATTTTGCCGTCCTGTTTCCATTCTGGCGACATTGCTTTGCTTAGTCCCGATTTTCTTGGCTAATTCCGCTTGAGACATTTTCTCCTTTTTTCTTAATTGCAAAATCTGATAAGCAATCTCCAACTGCTTACCACATTCATCATAATGCCTTTTGAATTTAGGATTTTTTAATTCTTCAGCGAGATATTCCTGAAAATCAACTGCTTTTAATTTTTTTTTATTTTTATTCATAAATTTCTTTATTGTTTAAAACATCATAATAATTTTCTTCTGCTCTTTTTATTTCAAAAATCGGCGTCTTTTTCGTCTTTTTAAGAAAAGCATGAAGTAAAATTATCTTTTTTTTAATAAAAGTAAAGTAAAAAATTCTATATCTATTTTTACTAAAATCAACTCTTAATTCTCTGATTTTCCCTTTAATATGTCTTGAATACGGTTCATCTAAGACCCCTTTATTTTCCCTAAGAAATTCTATGTATTTAAGAATTTTTGTCTTGTCTTTTGTCTGTAACTTATTAATATACTCCAAAACAGGATCGCGACCCGTTTTACTATCTTTATAAAATTTAGTTTTATATCCATTGTATATCATATACGATATATGTCAATAGTACTATTATGAATAAATCTTTTTAAGAGATTTAGTCCCTAATTATGCCTCTTTTTTTCTGGGAAAAATTAACTACATCTTTAATTAGTCCGTTTGAGATATAGAATGTTTTTCCCTCATCATCGCGCAAAGCGGTGGAACGCATGGTGATTTTAACCACCTTGCCTTCAAAACTTCCGATTTTAACTTTATCGCCAATACCGTATTGGTTTTCAACCAGAATAAACAGCCCCGAAACAAAATCTTTGACCAGCGACTGCGCTCCAAATCCAATCGCTAATCCGACTACGCCTGCTCCTGCCAAAATCGGCGCTATATTCACTCCGAACAAACTCAAAGCCATAAGTAAAATAACGACATAAATAACAATATTCCCTGTAGTTACAATAATATGCCCCAATGTCTCCGCCCTCTTTTCTTTCTGAGAAGTATGCGCGTCGTCCCCATCATCAACAAGCAGAACAAACCGCTTGACTATCATCCTTAGAACCACTCTGCCCAAAAAAAACAAAGCGATAATTAAAACAATATCCACACCGCTCTGTTTAACTATATTGATTATAAATTCTTGTATTGTATTCATATATTTATCTGACCATCTTTGTATAATAATCTACATCTTTTTGCTCAAAAAGTCAACTCAAAAGGGCAGCCCTTTCTTAAGGGCTGCCCTTGAATTTCCGACTCAAAAGGGCTGCCCTTTCTTAAGGGCTGCCCTTGAATTTCTTATTCCCCCAACTTCAACATCGCGTTTTGAGCCGCTGCGATTAACGGATAAACAGTCGGCGCGGAAGTTAAAAGAGGATGAGTGGCTATTTGTAAAACATTAAAATCAAAAAGAGACGCTTTTTGCTGGATAGCCATAGCCAATACATTCAATATCTCCCCAACGCTCTCCGGACCCATAATTTCTCCTCCTAAAAGCAAACCTTCGGATGATTTGGCAAAAATCAGCTTAACTTTGATTT
>JAYEKG010000088.1:0-1898 GCA_034660935.1 Patescibacteria group bacterium | reverse complement strand
TGTCAGACAGCTTAATTTTATTTTTCTTCAAAAATTTATCCAATTCAACCAAAAGTGTTTCGCTTAACTGATAAAGGCCGTCCCATTGATGGACGGCAATTTTCTTTTTGTTTTGCTCAAGAGTTAAGCAGAGCTTTTCTTTTGACAAATCAATAATTAAATTCATTTAACATTAAAAACCTTATTTCTCTGCTGAAAACCTTTTATTAATTTAATATTTTCCCGGGAAATATTAAAATACCCAGCTAATGCGCTAATAACCGCCCGATTGGCTTGTCCTTTAACCGGTTTTTCCTTAACCCAAATTTCAAAACTATCTTCAGTTTTTTTAATAACTTCTTTTTTCCCCGCTGATGGAAAAACTTTAACTTTTATTAACATACCCCTCCTTGGCTTTAATGCTTTTTACCCTTAAAGATTGCCGCGCCTTAAAGCCAGACGGTGTTCGGTAGGCTGGTTTTTCTTTACGACCGCCGACTTTTGCGTAATTTTTCATTTCCTCTTTCTCCTTTTTTCTAATTCCCTGACGCCTTTTTCGTTAAAACCAAAATGATGAGCAATTTCGTGCCAGACGGTGTCTTTTACTAAATCAATTATTTCTTTTTCGGATTTGACTGATTTTTCTATCGGTTTCTGAAAAATACTAATTTTATCCGGCAAAATATTGCCGAAGCCCCTGCCCCATGCCGTCTGCGGCACCCCGTGATATAATCCCAAAAGAGAATTTGCGGATTTAAGCCCGAGATCTCGTATTTGCTCCGAAGACGCTTTTGGTTCTACAACAATCTCCACATTGTCCATTTTTTGACGGACATGCTCCGGCAATTCCAAAACCGCTTTTCTGACTAATTTATTAAAATCCTCTGTTCGCATATCAACATAATTCAAAAACACTCTCCGCACAACCGTGATATCGCTGTTATGCAAGAAGTGTTCTCGGAAAACAGCATCTCAATAATCATTCAAAATTATCCGCGTTAATTTCAACCCATTCATTTTCGTTCTCGTCCCATTTAGATGCCGTCATTTTATGGCTTTTTTCATCTTTGCTGTAAATATATTCTTCCGCTGAACCAGAACCGATACGACGGGAGTAAATAGTTTTTTTATCAAGAACAACCGGCTTGGTAATAAATTCTAGTTTCGTTCTGCCCAACGGGCTTTTGAATATAATGGACTCAATATCTGTTCCACCGTGTTCATCAAAATGCTCGCTCTTGTGCTCCTCTACCTTAAAATCATCTTTAATATTTCCCACTAAATTTTCCCATTTTTCAGATGTCATATTTTTATTTTCGGAGGTTCGACCTCCGAAAATCAATTACTTCTCAACATTAATTGCTTCTTCGCGATAAGCGCAATAATCACAATCATCCCCCGCCGGAGGTATTTGAGCGTCCATCAAACACTGACGGGCGCCAATAAGCGCTTTTTCCACCCAAGAATCATTGCCCTCGTAGGGAATAATTTTAACATCAAATTCTAATTTGCCATCAAACGCTTCCACATCTTTCCTTCCATTGCAATATACAAAATATCCCGTATTTGATATTTCTAAATTATTATGCCGCAAAAGCCATTGATAGATTTCCATTTGTCTCTTATAGCCGATTTGCCATTCAGCGTCTAAATTAACTTCGCCATTTTTGCTCGTCGCTTTATAATCAACAACATAGACAACGCCTTTCTTATCAACCCACAAATCGTCAACCGCGCCTGTGATAATTAGATTGGTCGGCTTATGGAGATATTGCACTCCTTTAAAATTTTCTCTCCATTCATCCAGCATTGGATGGCTGAAAGGAATCAAATCTAATCCGTATTCTTTCATAAACGGATGGGCTTTATTTTCCGCCCGATGAATATCAAATTCTTTTTTAAGCAGAAAGTCCACTGCC
>JAYEKG010000087.1:6747-9749 GCA_034660935.1 Patescibacteria group bacterium | reverse complement strand
CAACATTGGAACGGCCAATAAAAACAATTTGGGGGTGTCGCGCCCTTAGTATTTCATTAGTGCCGGTGATTCCTTTTATGAATTCCGCCGATTTAATAATCATAAAATAATATTAGCAAGAAAAAAGTGTCTTGACCAATTTTTATAATTTCTGATAGAATAAAAGCAGCTGTTTAACATTTAAATAAAAGGAGGAAAGAAAAATGGATAGTTCGTTCGCAAAGCATATCACCCAGCTCAAACGCATACCGCGTTTAACGATAGAGGAAGAAAAATATTTACTTAAAAAAAGAAAAGAAGAGAGAAATGAAGATGATGCAAGAAAAATCGCCGAGAATTATTTAATGCTGGTGGTTAAAATAGCGCTAAAATATTCCAGATGCTGGCCGAATATTATATTAGAACCGTCGGATTTATTTCACGAAGGGTATCAAGGACTTTTGAAAGCGGCTGAAAAATTTGACTATGAAATAGGAAGTAAATTTTCTACTTATGCCACTTGGTGGATTCGTCAAGCTATTATATTGTCAATATATAATAATCTGAAAACGATTAGAAATCATTATCTTGTAACATGGCAAGTGAATCTTTTCTATAGGATAAAAAACGAAGCAGCTCAATTGGGAAAAGAAATTTCTTTGGAAGAGATTGCGGAAAAAATAGGAACTTCCGCAGAAAAAATGCGAGAAAATATGAGATTAGTTAGCGAGACAAGGACTATATCTACGGATAGTCCCCTGAGAAAAAATCCAGACAGATACAATACCGGGGTAATTGAAGATTCTATTCCTGATAAAAAAACTCTTAATCCCGAAAAGACCTTGCGGTTTCAACAGATGAAAGAAAAAACGCGCGAAATGCTTTTATTCCTCACGCCCAGGGAAGAGAAAGTTTTAAGAATGCATTTTGGAATTGGAGAAAAGAAGGAATATTCGCTTAAAGAAATTGGGCGATTATTTAAAATGAGTAAGGAACGAATTCGTCAAATAGAAAAAAGGCGTTTCGAAAACTCAAAAAGAAATTTACCATTAAAGGAAACAACAAATCATTTGATTTTAATAATTATCTATAACAAAAGGAGATTGAAAAAACAATCTCCTTTTACTATTTCTAATATCCAGAAACTAAATTTCTGAATGTTATAATTTTAGCTTGTTTATTAATTTTTCGTGAGGTTTTTCCAGAACATCTTTAATAAATCTATCAAACATATCATAGCGATATTTGAATTCTTCGGTAGATAAAACCACATAATCAATTTCTTTCCCGACTTCCGCCTCTAAATCTTTCACAAAAGACAATAATTTACTTTTCTTGATGTTGTCTCCCACTATCATTAAATCAACACGCGCGTTATCAGTGTTAATAAAAATACCGGAAATAACGGCTAAGTTGATTCTACCTAATGTTTTTACGCGTTTTAGTATCTTATTTTTAGAAGCAGGACTTGATTTGAGAACTAAAGTTTTCAGTTCTTTATAAAAATCAAAATGAGGATTAACCGAATACAATTTTTTTCTATTTTTTAATCTGATAGTCAGAAGTTTGATGCTTTCCAACTTTAATATTTGCCGGCGAGCGGTTGGGGTATCAGCTTTGGTTCGGCTGATTATTTCTTTAAATTCAAAAGAGCTTCCAGGATTTCTCAAAAAAAGTTTCAGTAATTTTACTTTAACTGGCGAATCGAAAAGTTGTTCTAAAATTTCTTTTGCCATATTTTTTTGTTGATATTGGTTAGTATAATCCTTCGTTGCGCTTAGGATAATTATTTAAGTTCAACTGTAGCGCCTGCTTCCTCTAATTTCTTTTTCATTTCTTCAGCTTCTTCTTTCTTAACTCCCTGCTTGACTGATTTCGGCGCGCCGTCAACTAAATCTTTGGCTTCTTTAAGACCTAATCCCGTAATATCTTTAATGGCCTTAATAACGGAAATCTTTTGCTCTCCAACAGCTTTTAGCTCTATATCATAAACGCTTTTTTCTTCTGCCGCTCCTTCGCCTCCAGCGCCAGCTCCGCCTGCCGCCGGCGCCGCCGCTGCCATAGGAACGGAACTAACACCAAACTTTTCTTCTAAAACCTTAACTAATTCGGCTAAATCCAAAACGCTTAGCTCTTCTATCTGCTTGACTAAGTCCTTGAATTTCGCTGGAACTTCTACTTTTGCGTCTTCTTTTTTATTAGAAACCGGCCGTTCAACCGTTTCTTCTTTTTTGGACTCTTCTTTTGCAGGAGCGTCCTTTTTTTCTTCTTTCTTTTCCTCAACTTTTTTTTCTTCAGTCATAATATTTTAGAAACTACAAGCCTCAAATTTGAAATTTTATATTAAAATTCCGCGCATTTCAAATTTTACGCTTTTAGTTCCAAGTTTTTTAATACAATAGTTAATCCTCTTAAATTGCCTTGTAAAACATTAATCAAACCAGATAAGGGCGATGTAATACTTCCAACTAATCGGCCTAACAGCTCTTGTTTTGACGGGAGTTTGGCCAAATTCATTATAGCTTCACTTTCTAAATAATCTTTTTGAATGAAACCGGATAGCATCTTCAGATTTTCGTTTTCTTTCGAAAAGTCATATAAAATCTTCGCTGGCATAACCTCGTCTTTGTATCCAAAAACCATCGCGATTTGTCCTGATAAGCTTTTGTTGTCAACGCCCTCAAGTCCAGCTTTTTTGAGAGCCAATCCGATAAGCGTCTTTTTGCTTGCTTGGCAATCTATCTTTTCGTTTCTTAATTTCTCGCGCAATTCTTGGACTTGGTTAACTGTTAAACCTGTATAGTCAAAGAAAACAACTGATTTCTGGCGAGAAAATTTGTCAACTAAGCCTTTTATAATTTCTTGCTTTTTTTCTTTTGTAATCATAATTTTAAGATAAGGGACAGTTCCCTATCTCAAAACAGGGACTGTCCCTGTTTCAAATAAAAAAGCCTGCTAAACCACAGACCGCGAAAAAATACGATATATTTATCTTAAATTTCTTCCCGCCTCGATAGGTCTTA
>JAYEKG010000087.1:0-6647 GCA_034660935.1 Patescibacteria group bacterium | reverse complement strand
AATTGCCTATTGTCTATGGCTATTTATTAACATCCTAATCTCTCTCTAATTTTTTGTCAATAGGCAGAAATTTATTTACCTCAAATATTTCGCCTTATTTGAATTGTGCTCTTTTAGTGTCGCGCTGAAAACTGTTTCTCCTGTTGGCTTTGATAAAAAGAAATAATAACCGTTTTCTTGCGGATTAACGGCCGCGCGGATTGCCGAAAGTCCCGGATTGCAAATCGGACCTTTGGGCAATCCAATATTTTGATATGTGTTATAAGGAGAATTTATTTTTGTGTCTTCCGTGGAATAACGCCATTTGTCTTTTTCTAAAATATACGCTATTGTGGCGCACGACTGCAGGGGGTAATTATCTCTAAGCCGATTCCAAAAAATTCCTGAAACTATGCGGCGGTCCTGGCAGCTTTTCACCTCTTTTTCAATTAAACTGGCCATAATCACGATTTCTTCAATAGTTTTATTCTGTCTTTTTATCGCGCTCCTTAAGTTTTCATCCAGCTTATTGTTAAAATTTTCTCTCATTCTGGCAATAATGCCTTCCGCCCCGCTATTTATATCAAGCATATATGTGTCGGGAAACAAGTATCCTTCCAATTGCGAATGCGCCAAAATTTCCCCCGGTTCAATGAGCCCGAATTGCGCCAAACGCGCGTCTATTTTTTTTAAAGTAAATCCTTCGGGAATGGTAACTTCAATGTCTTGGGAAATCATCTCGCCTTTTACCAGTTTTTCCGCTATTTGTTTAACGCTCAAAGAAGGACTTAAAACATATTGCCCTGCCCGCAATTTAGCTTCCCATTCTTTATGGATTATGTATAGAGTAAACCAAATTTTGTTTTTAATTAAACTATCTTTTTCCAGATTGGCGGCAATCTTTCTCAATCCCTCCCCTTTTTTAATGGAAAAATTCTGTTCAACAGATTTTTCGCTTAAGGGCGCGTTAAACTGATAATTCGCCACAGCCAAAAACAATCCGCAAAGAGCGAAAATCAAAAAGATAAAGATTAAAATTAAAATAAGCTTTATATTCATTTCTACTTGCAAAGGTTTAACCTTGGTAAAAAAATATTATTTGGATACCAGCGGCACAAAAGCAAAGCCCGGATATTCTTTTTCCTCAAACTTTCTCGCGCTTTTTTTAATCAGCATCCAGATACTGTTGCCAACAGGCGCCACCAGCCGTCCGCCGACTTTTAATTGTTCTTTCCATGCCTGCGGTATTTTTTCTTCGGCCGAAGCAGCGGCAATAATCCTGTCAAAGGGCGCTTGAGCCGCCAGTCCTTTTGACGCGTCGCCGCAAATAAATTCTACATTGCCAAACTTGTACTTCTTTGCATTATTTTCCCCAAATTCTTTTAATTCAGGAATAATTTCAATCGCGTGGACAAATCCTTTGGAACCGGCTATTTGGCAGAGTATTGCTGTTTGCCAGCCAGAACCGGAACCAATATCTAAGATATTATTTCCTTTCTCCGGCTGAAGCAATTCCAGCATAAAAGCTACTGTTAGAGGTTGTGAAATAGTTTGGCCAAAGCCTATCGGCAAAGGCGCGTTATATTCATTAACAAAATCTTCCCCTTGTTCTTTTTTTATTCCTTCCGGGACAAAATCGGCCCGTTTAATTTTGCGAAAAGCGCTAATAATTTGGGGACTTTTTAGATACCCGTCCCTAATAAGCTGATTTATTAATTTTTCCATATAATTTTTTTTGAGATCGAACCTTGAGAATATTTGTCTCAGTTAATAATCCCTTTTTATAACATAGTCCGATAAATCCAAAAGGAATTGCTTTTCCTTGCCTGGCAGGGTAAATTTTAGCATGGACGCTTTCGCTTCCTTGACTAATTTCTCCGCTTTGCGCCGGCAATAATCCAAAGCGCCGCTTTCTTTTATTATTCTTCTTATATCGCAAATATCCTTTTGGCTGATTTTGCTTTTGCCTAAATAATTTTGAAATTTTCGTCGAGCTTCTGCTTTGGCTAAAGATAATGTTTTACGAATTAGAAGATTGGGCTGGTTCTCTGTTATATCCGAACCAACCGGCTTGCCTATTTTCTTTTGCGAACCGAAAATTCCTAAAATATCGTCTTGTATTTGAAACGCGGAACCGACAGGCAAAGCGAATTTCTCTATTTTTTTCAAAAGCTTGCTATTCCCTCCCGCCAAAACCGCCCCTATTTTAAGCGGAGCAACAAATGCATAATATGCCGTTTTATATTTCAACACCTTTTCTATATCGCTCTTTTTGATTTTCTTTTCTTCTTTCAAAAACATTTCCAGCATTTCGCCATGGCATGTCCTTTCAACCATTTCATTTAAAATATTGAGCGCTTTTATCTTATTTCTCTCCGAAAAATTACTTTCTGTTAAAGCTTGAAATCCTAAAACATTGCCAATGTCGCCTGCGATAATCGCAAAAGAAACTCCTTTGTATGAATTACCGCCAAATTTCTTTTGATAAAGCGCGTGAAGGGACAGCTTGCCGCGCCTCAATTCATCTTGGTCAATAATATCGTCATGAATTAAAAAAAAGTTGTGAATTAACTCCGCGCATAGTGAGGCTTTTAAAATCGCTTTTTTATCTCTCCCGCCGGCTAAAAAATATCCGGTATTAATTAAAATAGGACGCGCTCTTTTACCGCCTCTTAAATTAAATTCTTTTAATACTTTAATTGTATCCGCCGCTTTTTGGGAAATCAAACCTGCCTCTTTAATTTTTCGCTGGAAAAATTTTTCAAGTTCCAAGTTAATCTTCTGCTGATAATCAGCCATGATTTGATTAAACAACTTAAATTTTTGATTGTTTGTCATATACGCGCCAATCCAAAAACCCCTTTATTTCCCAAATCGCCTTTGTCTTTTCGCAAAATCTTTAATTGCTTCGGTAAATTTCTTTTCATCAAAACCGGGATAAAATTCCTTAGCAAAATACAATTGGCTATTAGCGCAATTCCACATCATAAACCCGGCGCTATTATGCGGGTCGTTTTCACTGCCGGTTCTGATTAAAAAATCAACAGGCGGCAGTTCGCCGCTCCAAAGATGTTTTTTAATTAGATTCTCGTTTATTTTTAAATTTTTGTTTGCGCGACTTTCTTTTATAATGCCCTTAATAGCCGCAAGCATTTCGTCTGTTCCGTTGTAAGCGATAAAAATATTGAGAATATATTGGCAATGGTTTTGGGTTGCCTTAATTAATTCTTCAGCTGTTCGCGCGCATTTTTTTGGAGAAATTTCTCGCCATCTTCCAATAATATTAACCTTTACACTATTTTTATAAATTTCCTTGTCTTTAATCAGCTTGCGAAAATAACGCTCATATATTCCAAAGAGCGCTTTAATTTCCATTTTGGGCCGTTCGGTTAAATTTGACCACGAACCGCCCCACAAAGAAAAACATCTTATGCCCATATCAAAAGCGGTTCTAACCAATTTTTCTGTATTTTTTGCTCCCGCTAAATGGCCTTCCCAAGGAGACAGCCCTCTTTTTTTTGCCCAGCGACGATTGCCATCGGGGACAACAGCGACATGATCAGGAAGATTTTTAATATTTTTTTTGTCCATTACATTAAATAGCTAATATATATTTTTTTACCAGCTTAATCTTAACACATAAAAAACAAATATTACAAGCGAATAAATCCACAAACAAACAACTATGCTCCAAAAAAGCTTGACTTCCTTAAGATGGGGGCTTATACTCTCATTATAAATCTCGGTCAGCTTTCTTTTCTTTAGTAGGATTAGGTTTGCCCTGTATCTTAAAAGGTCTATTGAGGTCTTAAAAGAAGAAGTTTTAGCGAAACGGGAAAAAGGTCGAATTATAATCTAGAAGATAGGCCCGTCAACGGGTCTAAGTTATTAAGGAAAAATATGGCTAAAAAATTATATGTAGGCGGATTGGCTTACAGCACTACCGAGGACGCTTTGAAAGAAGCTTTCGCGCAGGCTGGAGCTGTTGAATCTGCGTTAATCATTACTGATAAGATGTCTGGCCGTTCAAGAGGTTTCGGATTTGTTGAAATGACCAACGATGAAGATGCCGCGAAAGCGATTGAAATGTGGAATGGCAAAGAGTTTGAAGGACGCAATTTAACTGTTAATGAAGCTCGTCCTATGGAAAAACGTCCTCAAGGCGATTTCCAAAGATAGGATTCTATTCAGAATTAAAAAAGGCGTTCCGCAGTACTGCGGAACGCCTTTTTGATTTGGCAGGCCTGGAGGGAATCGAACCCCCGCCAAAGCTTTTGGAGAGCTTCGTTCTACCACTAAACTACAGGCCCTTATTTCTTCATCTCTTTATGGAGGGTATGCCTCCTGCACCAATTACAAAACTTCTTCAGTTCTAATTTCTTCTGGACTGATTTTTTGTTTTTGCGCGAATAGTAATTTATTCTTTTACATTCGCCGCATTGAAATTTTATTATATGTTCTTGCGCCATAATTTCTCTTTTTATTTTTATCCCGAGCCGACGGTGAGAGTCGAACTCACGACCTACTCCTTACCATGGAGGTGCTCTACCACTGAGCTACATCGGCTTATGTTGTTTTTAAAATCTTTTCTAACTCTCCCAGCATTTTTTTGGGTTTGCCTTTGCTGAAATGGCCTCTAATCGGCTTAAGTAAATTTGCTAAATATTCCGCGACAAATTTTTTGAGATCTTGAGGATGAAGTTCGCCTTTTTGGAAAAGCTTTTTTAATTCTTCAATATTTTTGATTTTCAAATCACCGCCATGCATTGGTTCCCGTTTTATGGTTATACTCTTTTCTCTGGAAAAAATCAAATATTCTACCCAATCTATAATCGGATTAAAGCCAGTTTCTTTTTCGGGACAAAACGCTTTCATTACTTTTCGTTTTATATCCTCCTCTGAATCATGGATGAAAACCGCGCTGTCCGGTTTTGATTTGCTCATCTTCATTGATGACCAAAGCTCATGTCTGTCAATTTCGGATGGAATAGGCCAGACTGACGGCTTTTGCAGCCCTAAAATAAGATGATGATGAACAGCCGCCGGCTTAACAATTTCCCCTTTGGCAATCAAAGGCATTATTGTTAATTTTTTCGCGACATCGCGAGCAATTACTTGCGCTTTTCTCTGGTCCGAACCTGCGTGCGGAAAATGAATTTGCATCGCGAAAATATCCGCTACCTGCATTGCCGGATAAATCAGCTTGGCAAAATCTACTCCCCGTCCTTCTTTTCGCCCTAAAATATCAATACTTCTCTGCATTCTGCTTAAAGAAGTATGCTTGCTAACTTCAATCACCGTTTTCCAATAATCATCATTGTTATTATACAATTCCGAGCCAAGAATAAAATTCAAATCATTCGGATTCCCGCCCAAGCATTTATAAGCGGCGCTCATACCTTCTTTGAAATACCCAACAGCAACTCTTCCGATTGCGTTTCTGTCTCCGCCAAGCTTGTCGTTAATCCATGTGTGCCAATCAGCTAAAAAAATGTGGCATTTTATGCCAGCATCATTAAAGTCCTTGACTTTTTGCATACACATCAAACCAGTTCCAATATGGATTTTTCCTGAAATTTCAAAACCGATATAGTGGTTAAGAGGAGTGTTTTTTGACAAGAGGCAAGCTAAATCATCGGGTGTCATTACTTCTTCGGTAAATCTGGATATAAGTTTTACTTTTTCATTAACTGTCATATAGCAAACTATTCAGAAACTTAGTTTCTGAATAAATTCAGTCCAGCGGGTAGGAGTCGAACCTACTTAAACTGGTTTTACAGACCAGCGCATAAACCGTTCTGCCACCGCTGGTTAAAACTTTAAAGTGCTAATGCCGCGAGCCCGCGGACGGATTCGAACCGCCGACCGACTGTTTACAAAACAGTTGCTCTACCCCTGAGCTACGCGGGCTAATTCTGTTGTTTTTCTATGTCTTTTATTTCCTTCAGGGTTTCTTTTACTTTTTTATCCTTAGAACCAAATTTTATGGCCATTTCTAAAGACGCTTTAGCGTCGGGATAGTTGTGTTGTTTCCAATAAAATAACCCTAAAAATTTATAAGCCGTAATGTTTTTAGGATTTTCAACAATTAAGTCAATCCATTTCTGCTCTTCTTTAATTGGTTTCTTTAACTCGTCAAGAGAAAGTTCGTCCATTGTTTTTTCAAACTGCGAATCAGCTTTTTTATCGTTTATTTTAATAGACACTTCCTTGTTTGTCCCGTTAAATAAAACTTCTTGCTTTTTCCTGCGTTTTATCTCTCTTTGCCTTATCCATTCTTTCGATTTTTGCGCCATAAGCTGCGATTGCGCCCTTAATCCTCTAATCCATTTACTTAATAAATTTTCTATTTTTAAAAATACAATTTTAAGCCGCATTAAAAATTTTTCCAAAAAAATCATTACATTAAGCCAGCTTTGCTTATAGTTTATTTCGCGAATTCTCTGAATAAATCCCTTTCTTCTTGATAAAATCATAATCTCTTCTTCTGACAAATTCGCCAAAGCGGGAATTTTGCGATAAATAACAAAACCCAAACCAACCAAGCCAAGAATAATAAAAAAATAGAGAACAATTGTAAACATATTGCCTATATTTCCAACCTTAAAAACTTTCCTATTTTAATGTTTTCCCCCAACTTAGCAATTATCTCGTCGATTAAGTCCTTG
>JAYEKG010000086.1:0-9750 GCA_034660935.1 Patescibacteria group bacterium | reverse complement strand
CGGCAATGACGCTTGCCAATGCGTAAAAGCGACAAGCACGCCCAACATTACCGGTTGCGAAGCGTTAGGAGATGGCAATTGGCGTTTGCCTCATCAAAAAGAATTAATGCAAGCGTATATTGACGGGTCTTGGGGTAGTGGTATGCCTCACGCAGGCTACACCTTTTGGTCGGCTACTACGCGGTCCGGTGGTACTCACGGCGCTTGGAGGGTGTACTTGAACGCCGGCCACACGGACTACGGTGGTAAGACTGGTACCTATGACTCTCGTTGCGTGCGTTAGTTCCCTTGGCAATAATCACAAAAGAACTTTTGGCTTCATTGAGTTTCTCTTTGTTTGTAATGGCGGAAAGAGGGCTTAAAATAATAAAATGGTTGAAATTTTGGTCCGCTGGCTTAAGATAGCTTTTCAAAACTCCAAAATGTTTTTGATAGATTGATTTTCTAAGATTAAAAGTGTGGGCATGCTTGAATTGTCCGTAATAAGAATTAATAACGGCTAAAATTTGTTGGAGTTGTTCGTTAAAAATTTCAGCAGTTTCGGGAAGAGGAGTTTGGTTGAATTCCCATAATTTTCTTTTCAAATTTCCGACGGTTCTTCTGCGAACGAGCGAATAATGGGGTTTAATAATAAAACCAATAAAGTTAGCGCCTCCATAAATTGGTTGAAGAATTGATTTTTGAGGATGGAAATGAAGTTTTAGTTTTTCTTTGAGAAATTGATCAAGTTTTTGTCCCCAGAGTTTTAGCTGTTTGGGGTTTTGATGCAAGATTAGAATGTCGTCAACATAGCGAAGATAGTATTTGATTTTCAGTTGATGTTTGGCAAACTGGTCCAATTCGTTTAAATAGACATTGGCAAAAAATTGGGAAGTAAGATTGCCGATTGGCAAGCCTTGGTTCTCTGGAATTTTGAAAAGCGATTTATGAGGGAGAATAAGACGAAAAAGTTTTGGGTCGCCTTTTTGATAAAAATTTTTGGTGGGGTCTTGAAAGATAATTTGCCTAGCCAACCACAAAATTTCCGGATGTTTAGTATGCAGTTTAATGATATTATAAAGAATATCTTTTTTAAGAGACATAAAAAAAGCCGAAATATCGGTTTGGAGATAATAAGCGGTGAGGAGGTTTTGGAAAGAAAAAACATCTAAAGATGGCTTTACTCTCTCTCGTATTGCGCTTGAAATTTTAATCATAGAAGTATTTTAGCATATTATGAAAAAAATTGTTGTTAGTTTATTGTTAATTTCTTTTTTTATTCCAACTCTGTTGGCTAATTTTGCTTTGGCATCAGGAACTACGGGGACTATTAACTCTGCAGATAAATACGCTTGGTCGGAGAATTTGGGCTGGGTGAATTTTGGGGATAGCGATGGCAATGTTCAGGTAACGGATTCCGGTTTGACCGGATACGCCTGGTCGGAAAACGCAGGGTGGCTTAATTTAAATCCAACGAATGGCGGAGTCAGTAATACCACCGGCGGGATATTGTCGGGATACGCGTGGGGAGAAAATATCGGATGGGTGGATTTTAATCCGACCGGCGGGGGAGTGTCTATTGACTCAAGCGGCTATTTTTCCGGATATGCTTATGGAGAGAATGCCGGCTGGATTAGCTTTAATTGTTCTAACGCTGATTCTTGCGGGACGGTTGATTACAAAGTCAAGACCGATTGGGTGACGATTCGCTGCGGAAACGGATTAGTTGAGGGAAGCGAAGAATGCGACGATGGAAATACCGTATCGGGAGACGGGTGCAGTTCCGCGTGTGTTACGGAAGTGGGCGCGGCCGGACCTATGCCGACCAATCCGCCCCAAACAATTTCTGGCGGACAAGCGACAGATGAACAGCCGTCGTCTTTGTTGATTAATGATGGCGCGATTTATACTTTTTCATCTAGAGTAACTCTTTCTCTATTTGCTCAAGGCGCCGCTCAGATGGCGATTTCTAATTCAGACAGTTTTGAGGGAATTAGCTGGGAGGATTATCAAACTTCCAAGACATGGTTTTTGCCGGAAGGCGACGGTTTGAAAAGCGTCTATGTTATGTTCCGTTCAGAACAAGGCGGTGTTTCGGAAACGGTTTCGGATAGTATTTTTCTTGATATGAGTGTTCCGGAAAAACCTGTTATTATTGAGCCGGAAAGCGGACAAATTATAGATGATAATATGCCATCAATCAAGGGAATAGCTGAATCAGGCGCCAAAATTACTATTACTCTTGATGATTTTGTTGTTTATCAAGTTGCTGCGGACGCAAATGGCGGCTGGTTATACCAAATTGATACTCCATTAAGGGACGGTGGCCATTATGTTGAAATCAAAGTTCAAGATGCGGCTGGTTTAATAAGCGAGGAAATAAGAATTGATTTTACTATAATCACTAAAATCGCTGAAGCAATTGAAACGCCTAAAGAAGAAATTGAATGGCCGTTTAAGCCGGAGATTCCAGATGTTTTAGAACAGGAAGAGGAAATTCCCGCGGTCCTTGAACCGGAAGAAATTATCGCGGAACCTTATGATTTTATCTCCGAAAAATTCCAACAAAAAATCCCAGGCGTTCTTAAAAAATTGCCGGAATCAATCAGGAGAATTCCCCAATTGCCGGAATTCACTCTTTTAGAGAAAATAGCCAAATTGGCAGTTGATGAATTTATTAAGCCGGCAAGTTTTGGTTTTATTAAGCAAACCAAGAAAATAACCAAAGCGGTTTTTATTCAAGCGCCTAAGTTAATAGCTCAAAAAATAACTAATTTCTATAAATTAACTAAATTTCAAGTTAAACGGTTGGCGGTTTTGTTTAACCCGCCCACTTATGAAGATATAGTTAATTTGACGCCGCCTGTTAAAAGACAAGCCTCTAAGTTGAAGGAAGTAGAGAAAGTTAAAGAAAAGAAGTTGATTGAGTCGGAAAAAACATTTTTTAGTTCAACTCATGGAAATATTAAACTAAGCCAAACCAAAGAAAATAAGCTTAATTTACTCGCGGGCGCCAATGTTAAGGCGTTTATCAAGCCAAAACACGGTGAAACCGTTAAACAAATTCAAGGGCAATTATTGTTTGTTAATAATTTTCAAAGCGAAGTTCCCGAAGGATTTTTTCCTTTCAAAACCGCTGAAGCGGCTTTTATCCCGAAAGCTCAAGCTAAAGATTGGCTGGTTGGCCAATTTGTTTTTACTGATAATAACCAAGACGGTATTTATGAGGCGGTTCTTCAGATTCCGCCGGTGGCCGGAAATTATTTTTTCAAAACTATTATTGAATACCAAGAAGTTCCGGTTAAAGAGATTAAGACAGAAATATTGATTGACCCGGAGGGATATATTTATACAATGGCTGAAGTCGTAGACGAGTTTATTGAAGCGCGCCTGCCCGAAGCGAAGGTTACTCTTTTTTGGCTTAATCCGATTACTTATGAATGGCAAGTTTGGCCGGCTTATTCTTATGACCAGAAAAATCCCCAAATCACCGGTAAAACAGGACAGTACTCTTTTTTGGTCCCGGAAGGAAATTATTATTTGCAAGTGGAAAGGACGGGTTATGAAAATTATGTTTCGGAATATTTTAAGGTGAACGAGGGTTCGCCAGTTCATCAGAATATTGGGATGAAGCCGTATTAAATAAATAAAGAAGCCGTTTGTCATCTTAAAAAAGCAAACGGTTTTTTTTATTTATTTTTTATGTTAAAATATGAGTATGAAAAAGTATTCAGAAAAAAGGCCATGGGGGAAGTTTGAGAGGTTTTGTTTGAATGAGCTTTGCTCGGTGAAGTTGCTTTTTATTGAGCCTGGGGAGGAATTGAGCTTGCAGAAGCACAAAAACAGAAGCGAATTTTGGAGAGTTATTCGCGGAGAAGGAGAGGTTACGGTTGGCAACGAGATTAAAAAGGCGAAAAGAGGAGATGAGTTTTTTATTGCTCAAAATGTGGAACACAGAGCCAAGGCCGGAGAAAAAACTCTTGAAATTTTAGAAATTTCTTTTGGGAATTTTGACGAAGAAGACGAAGTCAGGTTGGAAGATAAATATAAAAGATAATGCCAAAAAATCGCAAAAAAACAATTTGTTTTGTACATTACGGGATTGGCTGGAGAGACGGTGTGAATACGGTTATTGAAACTTTGGTTAATGGAATTCAGAAGCAAAATTCGCGTCTGGATTTTTGTTTTATTGGCGGAAAAATAAAAGAGCGTTTTTTAGAGAATGCGGATTACAAGGAAATTCCTGAAATTCTTCCCGAGGAAGAATATTCCGATAAGAAAAGCATAGAAAAGAAAGGATTGTCCATTGCCAAAAAAATTGCCCAAGCGACAGAGGGCGCGGCCGCGGTAGTGATAGAAAATCCCTTTGTAGGGGAATATCATTTGCCCGCGATGCTGGGTTTTTCAATTTACGCCGCTCAATTCAAGCCGTCCGGAACAAAAGTTTTCTTTAGAATTCATGATTTATACGCGGATAATCCGCAATATTGCGATGAATCCCTAAAGTTTTTTTCTTCTTCGGAAATTAAAAATATTATCAAAGGCAGGGGAGTTGACGGTTTTTTTGTTATTAACCATAACCTTAAAGAAAAACTAATCAAAGAGGGGATTTCTCAAGAAAAAATATTTTATCTTTCTAATGGTATTGATGAAGAAAAATTTAATAAGCGATTGAAAAGCGGGGAAGTTGGCGCAATTTACGCAAGTTTAGGGATTTCAGACAAAAACGCGAAAATTTTGCTTTATCCGGTGCGAGTAGTGCCTAGAAAAAACATTGAAGAAGCGATTCTGCTTGCGTATTATATTCGGCAAATTACCGGCGAAAATTATATTTTAGTTATTCCCGGAAAGATTGACAAACACGATTCTTTAAGCCGTGGTTATTATAAGGTATTGGAGCAAATTATTATAACGGCCGGTTTTCCTGTAATTTTTACCAAAAAACCGCTTCCTTTGGAAAGAAGTTATGGCGCAGACAGAGAAATTAAAGAATACAGTATTGGCGATTTGTATCAGGCCTCTTGCGCTATAGTAATGACGAGCTTAAGAGAGGGATTTGGTTATCCCTTTCTGGAATGCTGGTTTGCTGAAAAAATTGTGATTGGCCGTAGAATTAAAAATGTTATCGGGGATTTTGAGAAAGACGGCCTTTCTTTTGATTGGCTTTATGATAATTTTTTGGTTGGCGAAGGCGATGTTATAAATTCCGAAGACGAAAAAAATTTTAAGAGAGCGAAAAAAGTTTTAGATATTTTTAAGAATGATAGATTAAAGAAGCAAGTATTTGAATTGAATAAAGCGGCAATATTAAAACAGGTTGAAGTTTTGCAAAATAGAAAACACCGCGAGAAAATTATTAAAGAAAATCTTAAAATTGCCAAAAGTGTTTATGGAGCGCCAGAAAACGCAAAGCGTTTTTTGAAATTGGCGGGGATTTGAAAATGAAAACCTAAGAAATCCAAGGGCAGCCCTTAAGAAACCTAAGGGCAGCCCTTGGAAATTAAGAAAACCTAAGGGCAGCCCTTGGATTTTTTGGGGAAAATATGAAAGAAATTAATCCGGATAAAATTAAAAAGAGCGAAATTGTAGTTGGTAT
The DNA here is from genome assembly GCA_034660935.1 of Patescibacteria group bacterium. Lineage (GTDB taxonomy): Bacteria > Patescibacteriota > Minisyncoccia > Portnoybacterales > UBA2143 > JAHJSM01. The sequence goes on along the minus strand of JAYEKG010000086.1, from coordinate 4,175 downwards.
TCCTTCGTATAACGAAGCTGATTCTATTTCTAATGTTGTTAAGCAGGTTGATAAGGGGCTTGTTAGGTATTTCAGTGGCAAGCCAGCGGTAATTATTAATAGCGATAATAATTCACCGGACGGCACCGGCGAAGTTTTCTTGGGGACTAAAACAAAAACGCCGAAGATATATATTTCTACGCCACCAGGTGTTAAAGGGAAAGGAAATAATTTCAAAAATCTTTTTTTGAAAGCGAAGGAATTAGAAGCGAAAGCGATAATGGTTGTTGACGCCGACTTAAAAAGTATTAGTCCTGAATGGGTTAAATGTTTAATTGCCCCGATTATTAATGGCTACGATTATATAACTCCCATTTATAAACGTGACAAATATGACGCTTCTATTACCAACCATCTTTGTCGTCCCATGGTTTATGGTCTTTTGGGGTATGATGCTCACCAGCCGATTGGCGGGGATTTTGGTTTTTCGGGCGGAATGGTTGATTATTGGTTGAGGCAAGAATGGACGGGAGAAATTGGGAGATTTGGGATTGATATTTTTATGACTTTAAATGCCATTAAATTTGGGGGGGAAATGGGACAGGCCGATTTGGGTTTAAAAATTCACAAAGTTAGCGCTCCAAAATTAGACAATATGTTTTTAGAAGTTGCCGGTTCTCTATTTTCATTTTTGTCCGAAAATGAAAATCTTTGGAAAAAGGAGATTAAAATTCAGAAACCGCCTTTGGTTTGCGAAGTTAGCGACGAAGATAGATTTTCTCCTAAGAATTTTAACCAAAAAGAAAGGACGGCTGAAGAAAAAGAGAAAATTAACGCGAAAATAGCAGAGGAATTTAATGAGAATTATGGGAACATAAAGCCGTTTATTCCTGAAGAAATTCGCGTTGGACTTGAAGGGGTGTTTTTTAAAGAAAAATCTTTTAAAGTGGGCGGGAAGTTGTGGGTTGAGTCAGTTTATTGCTTATTGGACGCTTATAAGAGAATAGCAGACAAAAAAGCGGTGTTAATATTATTAAGAGCGCTTTTTTTCGCGAGAAGAAATGTTTTTGTTGAGGAAATTCGCGATAAAGATTATGATTATTTAGAAGAGATAATTCAAAAAGAAGCAGATTGTTTTTTGAAAGAAAGAAATGTTTTGTTGTCAAAGTCGAAATAGTGTATAATTCAATTAAAGTTGTAATGAATAACTAAACAATTAATTAATCACAATATACGAAAAAAATATGACTCAACAAAATAATGCGGCTAAATATACTTTTTATTATATGCTGTCTTTAGTGGCTTTAATTTTTATGTCTTTAGCCACAGGGATGATTGTTTTTCAGATTATTAATAAGAATATAGTAGATGTTCTTAATCAATATCGCGGACGATTTTCTTCAGAGCAGTTAAAATTCGCGATTTCGGCTTTAATAATTTCAGCTCCCATTTTTTACATCACCACAAAGCAGATTTTTAAAAACTTATTTTCCGGCGCTTTAGACAAAGATTCGCAAATTCGCAAATGGCTGACATATCTTATTCTTTTAGTTTCTTCTGTAGTAATGCTTGGCTGGCTTGTTGCAGTCATTAATAGTTTTTTGGACGGCGAATTAACTCTTAAATTTATCTTGAAAGCGCTGACGGCTATTAGTATCGCAGTGATTGTTTTTACATTTTATTTATACGATATTAAACGGGAAAATATGATGGGCGTGAAGGATAATGTGATACGGGCATATTTTTATGGTTCTTTAATCATTGTTGTTGCTGTTTTTGTCGGCGCTCTTTTTATTGTTGAATCACCGCGAGAAACAAGAGACAGGAAAATAGATAATAATGTTTTGCGAAAACTGAATCGTTTAGATAGCTCTATTAGGAGTTATTATATTGAGAATAAAAGACTGCCTATTGATTTTGGCGAGTTGATAGTAGCGTTTGATTATATAGATGACGACGATTTTGAAAATTCCGCGACCGGTGAAAGGTTTGAATATGCGGTTAAAGAAGCGAAGATTTATGAGATTTGCGCCAATTTCAGAGCGTCTAATTATGACAAGGACGAACAAAAACTTTATATCAATCTTTACAGCAAAGAATGGCGGCACAACGCGGGACGCCAATGTTGGGAAAGAAAAATTAGAGAAGCAGACATTAAAGGAGAGCCAAGATTGTTGCAATAAAATTTTATGTTAGAACAGATAATTTTAGGCATTATTCAGGGAATCGTTGAGTGGTTGCCAGTTAGTTCGGAAGGCGTTATTTTATTAGTTATTAAAAATTTTTTTGACGCGGAAGCGGGCGCGGAAACAATCATCCGACAAGCGTTATTTTTGCATTTAGGAACATTTTTCGCCGCTTTGGTTTATTTTCGCAAAGATGTCGTTTTGCTTTTTAAGGCGTTATTCAAATACAAATCAGCCAGTTTAAAAACGAAGAAGATTTTTAATTTTCTTTTGGCCGCTACTTTAATTAGCGGTTTTTTGGGTTTTATTTTGCTCAAAGTGTTTATTGAATTAGAAGAACAATTGTTTTTGTCTGCCAAGGCGATTACTATAGCGGTGGGCTTGCTTTTACTTGTCACCGGTTGGTTGCAAATAAAAGCGAAAAAAGACGGAGGCAAAAAAATAAGAGGATTAAGCAGAAAGGACGGTGTTTTTCTTGGATTGGCGCAGGGATTTGCTGCTTTGCCGGGATTGTCCCGTTCGGGATTGACGGTGTCTGTTCTGCTTTTGAGAAAATTCAAAAGCGAAAGCGCCTTGAAATTAAGTTTTTTAATGAGTTTGCCGATTGTTTTATTTGGCAATATTTTTTTAAACTTAAACAATTTTGCTTTTTCGTCGAAAGTGGCGATTGGATTGCTCTTCGCTTTTCTCTTCGGAATTCTAACTATTGATTTATTATTAAAGGCGGCAAGAAAATTTGAATTTGGCTGGTTTGTTTTGGTTTTTGGGTTTTTGGTTATTTTTTCGGCGATGGTTTAAAATAGGGACTGTCCTTATTTCTTTTAGTTGCTTTTTGTGGTATGATTTTTGTATGGTAAAACAAAACATAATTCAAATTTTCAAAAAATACCAAAAAGCTTCAACCGAAAAACATCAGGAGTATTTTCGCGTGTTTGAAAAAAAAATGCTTTATCGCACTACTAAAACTGAAAATCCGCAAACAACTCGTGGAATGGTACAACGAGTTTTAGATAAAATTAGCGTAAAAGCATGATTGCTAAAAAGCAAGGCGAAACAAGTTATAAACAAACCGCGTTTGGCGTTATCCCACGATCCAAATTAATTCCATTAGAGATAGAAGGAATTAAACGGGCGTGGGATTTTGTATTGCAGAAACATAGCAAAGGAGTAATCCTTATTACTCCAACATTCATTCAAAAAATTCATGCAATTGGTTTTAAGTGGATATTTCCTAAAATTGGCGGTAGGTTCCGCGTTATTGATGTAACGGTTTCAGATTATGCGCCGCCTAAATTTTATCTTGTTCCATCGTTAATGGCAGATTTTTGTCAAGATATAAAAGTACGGCTTGTATACTTGCCTAATATAGATAATTCTGAATTTTTGAACAAAATTATAGAATTTCTTGCATGGATGCATCACAAGTTTCTTTGGATTCATCCGTTTCAGGATTACAACGGACGAATTGGACGATTACTTATTAATATAATACTGCTCAATCTCAATCTTCCGCCAATTGAACTAAAAGTTGAGACAAAAGAAAGCAGAAAAAAATATGTGAAAGCATTGCAAGAAGCGGACAAAAATAATTTTAAGTCATTAGAAAAAATAATTAAATTAGCGATAAAAGAAACAGCTAAAGAATTATTAGAAGAAAATAAGAAATAGCCAAAAAGTTTGAATTTGGCTATTTTGTTTTGGGTTTTGGGTTTTTGATTATTTTGTCAACGGCGATTTGGGGTTGGACAATAAAAACAGGCCACCGATTTTCTCGACGACCTGTGACAAATTTGACTTGACTGAAACAATTATTGTTTCAGCGTTAAGGTGAGTTTAAAGTGGTCTTTAATAATAACTATACTCTTAACAAGCGCGTCTATAAAGTAGATAATCAGAAAGAGTCCCAACGCGCGAGGAAAAACATTGCTAAAACCCATCTCACCATATTTCGCGAATAACCAACCGATTCCGAAAAACAATACATACATTGAAATCGAACACAATGGTGAT
>JAYEKG010000085.1:0-9827 GCA_034660935.1 Patescibacteria group bacterium | reverse complement strand
TAATTAAGGCGTTTACCGAACAGAACGACCCGATTAAACAAAAAGAAGCGTTTGAAAAACAGGAAAAAGCGCGCCAAAAAGGAGACGAGGAGGCGCAAAGATACGACAAGGATTTTATTGAGGCGCTTGAATACGGAATGCCCCCCGCCGCCGGTTTTGGAATGGGATTAGACCGTCTCGTTTCTTTATTGACCGATTCAAAAAGCTTGAGAGAAGTTATTCTATTTCCCTTAATGCGCCCGAAAGAATAATTCGGAGGTCGAACCTCCGAAAATTAGCGATATCGGATGTCATTATAAGAATTGGAGGTTTGTTGGCAGGGTTGGAGGGTTGACTGCTGATAAGCGGGTGATACAATAAGATTAATTATGAAAATCACAAAAGTTATTAAAGATTATATTATAAAAAAATTAAGATTTGGGGATTCAGTTCCAAGAGAACTTTTTGAATTGAGCGACTATTTCAGGCATTTTAAATCAATAAATTTTGAGTATAAAAAAGGAAATGATAATCGCCTTATTGCTGTTAGTGATAATTTTAGATATGGTTCTATTGTAGCATCTGGAAAAGATATGAAAGATTTAGAAAAAAATATTAAAGATGCTATACTAACTGCTTTTGATGTTCCGTCTGTGTATGATAAGGAAGCGGATATCAAGAAAGTAAGCAAGGCAAGAAAAGAATATGCCTTCGCGTAGTCAATTGCCCAGCGAGCTAAAAAGAAAAAAATTTACTAACGCGCTTGAACGGCTTGGTTTTGAAATTATAACTAACGGAGAGATAACATGGGAAGATATTAAAAATGAATTATAAAAAATCGCCAAGGAGGCGATTTTTTGATATAATAAAGTGGTTGTTAATAGTTAATATTCAGTGTTAATATATTTTAAAAATTTTAGGGACCGAGTCCCTTAAAAAAATATGTTGGATATAAAATTTATTCGGGGAAATACAGAGAAAGTAAAAGAAGGATGCCGCAAAAAGGGTGTTGAGGTTAATATCGCTCGTCTTTTGGAATTGGACAGGGAGAAGCGGGAGTTGACGCAAGAGGTTGAAGCGTTGAAAGCGGAGAGGAATAAGATTAGCGAAAAAGGCGCGGCCGAAGGCAAACAACGGGGAAAAGTCAAAGAGATTAAAGAAAAAATAAAGGATTTAGAGCCAAGGTTAAACACGGTTGGAAAAGAATTTGATGATTTAATGAAACAAATTCCCAATTTGCCTCTTGATAATGTAATTGAAGGAAAAAGCGATAAAGACAATAAGGTATTAAGGGAAGAAGGGGATAAAATAAAATTTGATTTTGAACCAAAAAATTATTTGGAAATTGCCGAAAAGTTAGATATTATTAATGTCGCGCGCGCGGCAAAAGTTAGTGGAACTCGTTTTGGATATTTGAAGGGCGGGGCCGTTTTGATGGAATTTGCTTTAGTCCAGTTGGCGTTTGATGTTTTAGGCGGTGAGGGATTTATTCCTGTTGTTCCGCCTGTAATGTTGAAAGAAGAACCGATGTGGGGAATGGGATATTTAGACAGAGGCGCGGACGAAGTTTATTATTTAGCAAAAGACAATTTGTATCTAGCCGGCACTTCCGAACAGCCAATCGGGGCGATGCATAAAGATGAAATTTTTAACGGCAAAGAACTGCCTAAAAGATATGTTGGCTTTTCAACTTGTTTTCGCCGAGAAGCAGGAGCTTATGGAAAAGACACAAAAGGGATTTTAAGGGTTCATCAGTTTGACAAAATTGAAATGTTTAGTTTTTGTCATCCTGACGAATCAAAGAAAGAGCATCAATTGATTTTTTCATTGGAAGAAAAATTGATAAAAATGTTAAAAATTCCTTATCGCGTAATTGATATTTGTTCGGGCGATTTGGGCGATCCAGCAGCGGCGAAATTTGATATTGAAGCATGGATGCCCGGACAAGGCGAGTATCGCGAAACACATTCGGCGAGCAATTGTACCGATTGGCAAGCGCGCCGTTTAAATATTCGCGAGCGCGAAAAAGATGGGTTGAAATTTGTCCATACTGTAAACGGAACCGCTTTTGCAATCGGGCGGATGATTATCGCTATTATTGAAAATTATCAGCAAAAGGATGGAAGTGTTGTTATTCCGGAGGTTTTGAGGAAATTTATGGGAGGGATAGAGAAGATTGGATAAGATAGCATTAAGAGCGAAATTAAGGTCAGTAAAGGGCAGCCCTTGAAGCTGAAGGGCTGCCCTTTAAAAAAAATGATTAAGAAAAGAAAGAAAAAAGGATCCTTTAAAAAATTTGTTTTTTTAGGATTGTTTTTTTGCTTGCTTGGCGCGCTGGCATATTTTTTAATTTGGTCGCCATTTTTCTGGGTGAAAGAAATTAAAATTTCAGCTAAAAAAAAGCCAATGCATTATTCATTCACGGAGATAGAAGAGATTGCGAATGGAGTTTTGGGAAATAAGATTTTTTATTTTATACCGATAAAAAGCATTATACTAGCGCCAACCGAAGAAATTAAAAAGAATATTTTAGAAAGGTTTCCGGAAATTAAGTCGGTTAATGTCTCCAAAAAAGCGCCTTCTATTTTGAAAATTGAAATAGAAGAAAGAAAAGGTGTCGGGATTTGGTGCAACTATCGGGACGAGATTGCCGCGTCGCAGACTCCTCGCAATGACACTCTTTTGTCATTGCGAGCGAAGCGAAGCAATCCCGGAGAAGAAAACGAGATTGCCGCGTCGCAGACTCCTCGCAATAACGAAAGAGAGAGAATTCCTCGCAATGACGAGGACGGCGATTATACAAAAAGAGAAATTAAAGATTGTTTTAAGATTGACAAGGATGGCGTGATTTTTAGGGAATCGCCTTTGATTAGCGGCAATTTAGTTCTCAATATTTATAACGCGAAAAACAATTCGGCAAAAATCAGGGACAAAGTCATTCCGCCGAAGGTAATGAGTTTTATTTTAACCGCGCAAAAGGAACTTTCAAAAATAAAAATAGCCAAAAAAATATTTCCGGCTGTAGTTAGTTTTGAATTTGTGTCTATTGAGGAATTAAAAGCGAACACTCTTCAAGGCTGGCAGATTTATTTTAATCCCGCTGTTCCGGCTAATTTGCAAATTGAAACGCTAAAAACTGTTTTAGACAACGAAACTAAAAACGATTTATCTTCTTTGGAGTATGTTGATTTAAGAATAGAAGGAAGGGTGTATTACAAGTGACTATTTCTCCAAATTCCGATTTGGAAAGAAATAGTCATCCTCGCGAAAGCGGGGATCTAGAAATAGAGAAAATGAAAAAACAAGGGTAGCTCTTCGACCTCAAGGGCTGCCCTTGTTTTTTTTCTTCTAATGATTTTTTACAATTTATTCTATATAATAAACAAAGATAGAATGGCCGATGACGGTGACGGGTTCGTATTGGTTGAGCCAATTATAGTAGCCGGTTTTTTGGCCAAATCCCTTGACGGGGGTTGCTCTCCCTCCTTGCAGTTCATTGGCGGAGACGGCCAGCCAGCTGTTTGGCGGCAATTGGTCCGGTTTTTGTTTAGCGTCCCATCTATGATATTTATTGCCGAGATAATAAGCGGGAGAGCCGCCGCCAAAGTAATTAAGATAAATTTTATCTATCTTATTCTCTTCAACAAAATCAGTTAAACGCCTTAAGTCCTGTCCCCAATCAAGATTGGAATCCGTAACATATTTATGGCCATTATCCGGACCTCCGACCAATTCATTAAAGTAGGCGAGAAAATGAGGATATATATGAATAACGGCGACAATCTGCCAAAGAAGGAGAAGCCCGACAAAAATATGTTTAGTTTTGAAAGGAGGTTTTTTTAACCACAGAACAACGGCGCGGCTGACCAAAATAATTATGAAAGGGAAAACAGGCAAAAGATGCCTAATTCCGATATTAAGATTGCTTCTTATGCTTACTGTCCAATAAATAATTAAAAAGATAAGCATAGTAAATTCTGCAAAATGCTTAGAAAGCCATTTTCTGATGACTATTCTCTTTCTCTTAAAAATTGAATTAATGAACCAGATTAAAGCGAGCAAGGTAAGAATATGAAACGGCAAAGGTATTTTTATTAAATAAACCGCGGGGAAATAGCTTCTCCACGCTTCGGCGGACATTTGTCCCATAAAAAAAGTGGTATTGCCTCCGCCGGCGCGTCCGATAACCATTAACACACCGGTAAAATAGTGGCTAAGAGACCTTAATACCGGCTGACCGCTCATCCAGAGAAGCGATTCGGTTATGGGTTCGGGAATAGGCATATCACCAAGCCGAAAAGCGGTATCTTCTACTTGTTGTTGGACCGGATAATTAAAGGTATGAGCTTGGTAGATAGGCCAAATAACGAAGATTAAAGCGATTAATCCAATTAGCGCCGAAAGGGCAATATATTTCAAAAAAGGTTTCTTGTAAATCCAAACATAAAACAAAGTAATAATGCCCAAGAAAGGAATCAACAAAAGCAGAGAAAATTTAAAAAGCAAAGAAATACCCAGAATAAATGATGCTAAAAGAATATTTTTCCAAGAAGGTTTTCTTAAAAATTTTAGCCAGAAATAAGTTGCGAGTACTGTTCCAAAAGCGGCTCCAATATCTGTTGTTACCAATCTTCCATGGGCTAAAAAAGTGGGAGATAAAGCTATAAAGAAAAGAGACAACAGCGCGGTCTTATTGCCAAAAAGTTTTTTTGCCCAAAAAAACACCAGCCAAGCCAGAAAAAGAAATAACAAAATCATCGGTATTCTGGCAAATAAAAGAATTTGGTCCGGGTCGTTGCCGGACTCGTATAAAAACTGGCGGGCAAAATCAAATTGAAGCCACCAAACGGGTTCTCCTTCTTGAATCCACGAAGAATGTTCTTCCGGAAAATTGAGATTAAGGAATAGGAGAGGCGCGGCTGCTAAATCTTTAATTAATGGCGGATGTTCGGGATTAAGGCGAAAATCTTGCCGGGTTAAATAGGAATAACCTGACGCAATATGCGCGGTTTCGTCAAAAGTCCAGCAATCATTGAAAAGAGTAAAAAAACAAAGAACAAAAGCGCTTGCTATAAGAAAGAACGCGATAATGTTAGTTAGGCGATTAGACATAATTTATTCTATTTCAAGCCGTTCGGGCTCGTCTTGACTTATTTTTCCTTGAGGGAATATTTTTTGAATCTCTTCAAGGGAATAATGATTATGAAGAGTCAAAATAACGGTTTTATGGGGAGAAATTTCTATTTGCCCAATTTCTTGCCATGGCAGATAAATGGCGCGCGGTTGTCCAAATTCCGCGCTTTCAATAAAAATAGGCGTTTGGGCCGCTATGGACAAACCGTAATAAGGAGTTCCTTTTTCATTAACAATAACATATTTTTTAACTTGAGCCGGAAGCGTATTAAGATATTGTCCGATTTTCACATAATCATAAGAAAAGGCGCTTGCGGTTTCTGGCCTTTTTGCCCAGTCAAAAAAGTATTTATTAAAGTTTTTTAGGCCCGGATATAAGATGATAAAAATAAGCAAAAAAGCAGCAAAATATTTAACGCCTTTAATTTTCATTGATGATATTTTTTCAGATAGCCGGCAATATCCCAAGCTGGATAATATGCATACTACAGGGATAATTCCAATGGCGCGAAGAGCGTGGGGCATCCCTTCATAAGTGAGAACAGCAGGCAAGAGCATAATCGCAAACCAACTTAATAAGAAAATAGAACGCTCTTTTTCGGGTAAAAAAAGTTTTTTAACCGCGGAGATTATTCCTAAAATAAAAAGAATGCCTATAGGCCAAGCAAGCATCGGCGAGCCGGCGTAATTATGCCACCAGTTCCAGTCGCCAAAAACATTAAACATAAAAAATACCTTAACAGCGCTTTTCCCGAGCTCTATCAACGGCTGTTCCGCTGAAAAAACGGAAACTCCGCCGGTTCTTCCTGTTAAATCTTGGGGATTTTGCAAGAAATAAAAACCCATAGGCAAAGCGACAAGCAGGATTATTATCAAGAAAACATCTACCTTCCACCAGCCGTCTTTGAGATAAATTTTGTTCCAAAGATTAGGCCAATTTATGGAAATAGGCCTGCGCTTTTGCCAATAACTAATCATTCGCGCCAGCAAAACAATTCCCAAAAAAATTGCGGCTGCTCTAAACGCAATATAGCTATAAAAACCGAGGCCAAAAAATATTCCGGCTAAGATATAATTAGGGAGATTGTTTTTGCGAAAAGCGCGGAGGAGAAAATAAAAAGAGAAACACATTAAAAGCGGAACGAGAATAGCTCGGAAACCAATTCTGCTAAAATTAACATGCCAGAAGGAAATAGAAAGAAAAAAAGCGGATAGAAGGGCGATTTTTTCGTTAAAATATTGGATGGAAATAAAACGAGATTGCCGCGCTCCCAAGGGTCGCTCGCGATGACAAGAGTGGGGAGAAGAGTCCTCGCGATGGCGGGGAAAAGGATGGAATAATTCCTTAGTCAAAAGATAAAGAGCTGGAATTGTTAGAATTCCCAGAACAGCGCTGGCTAATCGAAAAGACCAAACTGAAGGGCCGAATATTTTAAAAATAAAAGCGACAAACCAAATATAGAGGCCCTCCCGCCCATTATTTTCCGGATAAAAAAGCTTAAACTGGTTGTCATTCAACGACTCTAAGGCGTTATTAGCGTTCATGGCTTCATCGGGGTAAAGTCCCGGCGGCGCGCTATCAAGATGCCAAACACGAAAAAATACGGCTACGAATAAAATCAGCAACAAAAGAATTATTGTTTTGTTCTTTTTCAGAAAGCTCATTTTTATTGATTTTACCATAAAGAATAGTGTATAATCAATGTAGATAACTAACAATAATGCTGTTTGGAAAAGAAAAATTGATTTTTATTTTTTTATGCTTAGTTGTTTTGAGCGCGCTTTTTTATGTCGCGCCTTTTTATTTTGGCGGGGCGAGCGCGTCGGAAGAAGCGTATCTGCCAAAAGTTGATTTAATTAAAGGAAGCGCGCCTGAAGTATATTTATTGGCAGGCGGAATAAAGCGCTGGATTCCCAATCCGGAAATTTTTAATTTATTCAATTATAGCTGGAACAATATAAAAGTATTTTCCGATTCTGTTGTGGAAAGCTATCCGCAAGGCGGCGATTGGGATAAGTATGATGACTATCCGGACGGGAGTTTGTTAAGGGGTTCTGGTCCCGAAGTTTATCTAATTGAATTAGGCAAAAAGCGCTGGATTCCCAATCCAAGAATTTTTACAGAAAGCGGTTTTGGGTGGAAATATATTGTTAGTGTTGATAATGATATTTTAGACGACTTTGATGATGGGAATAATTTAACTTTATCGGAACCGAATAAATATCCGGAAACGATTATTTTAGAAGGACCCGAGCAGGACGAAGTTTTAGAAAGCGTTGACATTTCTTTTACATACTCGGGAACTAATCCTCTCGGCGCCGCGAAAGATTTGACATTTGAAACATATTTAGAAGGTTATGATTCCAGATGGCATAAACAAAGGTCAAATTATACGGAAGAATACGATTTATCAAGCGAGAGCAGAAGTTATACTTTTTATGTTCGGGCAAAAAATGCCGAAGGGTATATTGATTGCAGCCCGGCTTCACGAACATTTCGAATAGGTGTTTCGCCTTATTATGGAGATGTTGAAATTGACGATATTTCTTATGATGAGGATGATTTTAAAGATGATTATTTAGTCCTTGAAAATAATAGCGACAATTTGATTAATATTGGCGGCTGGACAATTAAAACGAAGAATGAAACCGTAACAATTCCTAAAGCAATCCATAAATTGCGGCATCCTGTTTCAGCCAATATTCCTTCGGATATAAAACTGGCTTCTGACGATAAAGTTATTATTTCATTAAGAATAAGTCCGCAGGGAGAGAATTTTAGGATAAACAAATGTGCGGGGTATTTAGACCAATACGGCCAATTTGAGCCACCGCTGGATGAAGATTGTCCTGAACTGAATGAATCGGAATACAGCCATCTAAAAAGCGCCTGTCGCGATTTTATTGATAATTTAGACAGATGCGAGATACCTGATTATTCCGACAATTATAAGGTTGGTTCTGACAGCGAATGCACGGGATTTTTGAATGACAGATTTAATTATAGGCGGTGCTATGAAGACCATGAGCAAGAGGCGGATTTTTTCGGAGACGAATGGAGAGTCTTCTTGGGCAAGTCAATTGATATTTTTGACAACGACGGCGATAAAGTTATTTTAAGGGACGGAAGCGGGTTATTGGTTGATGAATATTCGTATTGAGGAATTAAAGGTTTGACATTTCGGAAAGAGATACAAGGACGTCCCTTGCCAAGAAATACAAGGGCAGCCCTTGCCAAAGAAAATACAACCGAAGAAATACAAGGACAGCCCTTTCCATCTTTTTGCTTCTAAAAAATAAGTGTTCGTAGAATCGTTTTTTAAAAGGGCTGCCCTTGTATTTCTTGGAAAGGGGCGCCCTTGTATTTTATAATTCGGAGGTTGAACCTCCGAATATGTTTTAAGTGTTTTAACTTATTTTAATTTGTGATATAATAATTGCGTGGAATAGAGAGAGTAAAATATGAATGAGAAACAATTTATTACAAAAGAATATTTAGATGAGAAATTTAAAGAGCAAGCGCAAATTATTGTTGCGGCTGTTGATGGTGTTTTGGATAAAAAATTAGAAAAAACAGAAGAAAATTTGAAAAAAGAGTTAAATTTATATCAAAATTAAAAAGGACTTGTCCTACGACCTGTCCGCCGAAGCTTCAGCAAAGGGGGAAGCCTTGGCGAAGGGGGAGAATAAAAATATGACAAATAAATTTGAAGAACCTAAAACAAACGACAAACTGCTTTCGCAAGAGGAAGCGGCTAAACAGCGGGAGGGGGAATTGTTAGATGGCGAGGAAAGAAAAATTAGTGAAAGGAAGGCAGGCGGATCAAGAGAAATCTTAAAAAGGTTGGACGAATTAAAAGTAGAAGAAAAAGAGGCAAAAAACGCGCTTTATGAGGCGTGGAAAAAGAAAGAAATTTCTTGGAACGAAGTTATGAAAAGTAGCGAAGCAATTTCTTCAGCTTCCGGCAAAGAAACCGAAGCGCCGGAAAACAACAAAGACATGGTTTTTGAGGCATGGAAAAGAGGAGATCTTTCTTTTAGCGAGGCTGTGAAAGGCGGAGAAAAAGCTCCTTTTGCCGTTAAAGCGTCCGAAAGCGACAAGGACACGATTTTTGAAGCATGGAAAAAAGGAGATCTTTCTTTTAGCGAGGCTGTGAAAGGCGAAAAGGATTTTTCTGACGATAGCAAGGAGCCCAAAACAGAGATAGCGGAGGAAAAAATTGAAGTTATCAGTCCCGTTGGCGCCGAAGGAAGAAAAATTAGTGAAGAAGAAATAGGCAAATCAAAAGAAACTCTGGAAAAAATGGAGTCCGCGGAAAAAATAAAAGAAAAACAGAAAAGAGGCGAATTGCTTTCTCAGGCAGAATTAGCTGAGTTGAGAGAGTTAGAAATGGGGCGCGAAGAAGAGAAAAAAGAACCGATTTCCGGAGAAGAAACTAAAACAGAAGAAACGATAGAAAAAGAAAAAACAAAAGAAGAAATTTTGAAAGAAGCGAGAGAGGAATTTGCCAAGGCGGATTTGAACGCGGAGAAATGGTTTAAATTGCAAAAAAAGCCGAAAAACAGCGAAACACTTGCGGATTTTGAGAAAAGTGGCGGAAATGCATGGGAGGAATATAAGAAGGGCAGAGAGGGGTATTTCGGAGCGCTAAAAGCGTGGAGAGAAGAAATGATAGAGAATGGGACTAAGAAAATTGAAGCGATGAATTTGTCGA
>JAYEKG010000084.1:0-1950 GCA_034660935.1 Patescibacteria group bacterium | reverse complement strand
GGTAAATTCATCCTATTTTGCAATTAGGTAAATATCCCCTTACCCACCGGCATTTCACCTGTCAAATTTTTGTCCTGCAAAGATTCCCTCAAACTCGCCAAACCCCAATCTGTCACGGAATGACAAGGATGCCTGACCTGTCACAAATAAAAAAGTAAGTTTTCGAGCTACATCCCAAAAATGTGGCCGGCTAAAAAAGTAACGACCGTTGAGCTCAAATTATTGCATCGGCTGTTTATAAGGCATAATATATTACAGAGTGAGCTTCATGTTAATTTTTTGCCTTTATTGAGAAATAATACCCAAACTCTATTGACAATGGTTTCGGTCTGTGAATTGTGTTTTTTTCGGGGATCATGCTGTCCCTTAAAATAAGCATATCTCAAGGTAATAGATTCTCTTTTTAATGGGTAAAAAATAAAATACGATACCCACATTGAGCGAAAAATAAAACCCTTTTAAAATGCGTCTGTGCAAGCAAAATTTCGCATAAAAAACCCGTGTTATAATATAACTGTAAGGAGCTACAGTAAAGAGTTTCAGATGTTTTAAACGGGAGGTTTTTATGAATTTCGCAGAACTGGATCATTTGCATAAACATTATAAAATGGTGGCTGTTCGTTATCGGAAAACACAAGGGGAATTATTGGATTGTACTCAAAAAGCGGATGAGGAAAAATTATATTTATATAAAGGATATAAGAGCCTCTTTGATTATTTAGTGAGAGATCTGGGGCTGAGCGAATCCACCACCTGTGACATTATTAATGTTGCCAGAACCGCAAAAATAGTTCCTCAACTTAAAGAACAGCTGGAACAAGGTCAAAGTGGCATATCTAAACTTAGAAAAATTTGCCCCGTGCTGAAAAAAGCCTATGCAGAAAATAAGCCGGAAGAAATTGCCGAATGGCTGAAAAAAACAGTTACAATGTGTACGCGGGAAATTGAAAAAGAGGTGGCTAAGGTTTCTCCCGCCCCACGGCGCAAAGAATCCATCCGGCGTATTAATGAAAATACCAGCAGTCTGAATATAAATTTAAGTGATGAAGAACGGGAATTACTGAAAAAAGCTCAAAATCTGTCCAGCAGTAAAAATAAATCCTGTCAGAATATGACAGAAACCATTGTTCAAGCTTTGCAGGAATTTGTAGAGAAACATGATCCGGTAAAAAAGGCAGAGCGCCAGAAAGAACGGCAGCAAAAAAAGGAATCTGCTGCTCAGACGGCCGAACTGCAATCTGTCACGGACGACAGCAAAGAAGCAGAATCAATCATAGAAACGGATGGCAAAAAAAATGAATCTGTCACAAGCTTCTATCCGGAAGAGGATAAAACGGAATCTGTCACAAATGACAAATCCGAAACAGAAAAAACCGGTCGGCAATCAATTTCTGCCACTATTGTCCATGAGGTAAATCGGCGTGATGGCGGACAATGCACATACGTTTCCCCGGATGGCCGGCGCTGTGAATGTAATCGGTTTTTACACTTCCATCATGTAAAGCCGGTGGCTCATGGCGGAGAAAACACGGTGGAAAACCTGATTACCCTTTGCTCTGCGCATCACAGATTATTGCACGAAAATGAAAAATCAAAAAAATATTTTCCCCAAAGAAAGTAACAAGTAAAAAAAGCTATCCAAAAGCGGTTTGTATTGCCTTTTTTTTGAGATTAGAATTGTCGACTATTCTTAAATAAGTCAGCACTATTCTGGGATTCAGCAACAAATAAAGCATTTTTTCCGCAATACTTTTGCCGTTTTTTTTCAATTGCAATAAACTGACAGCAAACCGACGCAATCGGGTCATGTTTTCCGGGCCTGCTCCTTTCCGAATGCGGCTGCGATCTTCGTCATAATTCCAGTCTATCGGATAGTGACAACAGTTTTCAATGGTCCAGTGTCCCCTGTTAATTGTTAAAATATCCTTTGCCGAAAAAGATTTTTCATCG
>JAYEKG010000083.1:0-1993 GCA_034660935.1 Patescibacteria group bacterium | reverse complement strand
GATTACCATTGTGGTCAGTTCAGAAGAAGATATTTTTAGGAAAATATCTGCGGATCAAAATGGAGTGTATCTTTACAATTTTGACACCGCAATTTTAGAAATGGGTCAGCATTTTGCAAAATCCAAAGCCACTTATATCACAGAAATCAGTTCTTTTAGTAAAAGTGTTGGTTTTTTGGTCGGAACAAAAAACGTCGCCAAAGCAACGCAGGAGTTTTTGAAGGGCGACTTGAACGGTGACGACCGGGTGAATCTTGTTGATTTTTCCATTGCCGCGTATTGGTATAAGAGGTCAATAAGCACCGAATTTGCGATTAAAGAAGCCGAACGCTTAAATGGCGACGGCAAAGTTGACTTGGTCGATTTCAGTATTATGGCGTTTTATTGGACAGGATAGTCTGCTTTACAGGAATTTCTAATTTTTCAATTTCTAATTTCTAAACAAATTCCAATGATCCAAATTCAAAAATTTAAAAATTACTTTGTGGCGCTATTGATAGTTTTTGCAATATTTTTTATAACCGCGCCTGTTTTTGCCGCGGAAATTTCCTTAGATTCCAAAACCAAAGAAATCGGGGTGGGCGGTCAGTTTGAGGTGGCTATTTTTCTTAACACCGAAAACCAAGACATCAATGCGATTGAAGGAAAACTCCTCTTCTCCAAGGATTTGTTTGAATTGCGCGAAATTAAAGACGGTAATTCCATCATCAATTTTTGGGTGGAAAAACCAAGACAAACAGAGGAAGTTGTTTTTTCCGGCATTATTCCCGGGGGCTATACTGGGAATAAAGGACTGCTTTTTTCAGCGGTGTTTTACGCCAAAAAAGAAGGCAAGGGTTTTATAGAAATCCGCAACCCCAAAATTCTTTTAAACGACGGCCAAGGCACGGAAACCAAGACCAAAGCTTCTGTTTTGGAAATCACCGTTTCTACAAAAGAGCCTTCGATTTTGCCGCCGAAAAAGAAAGATATTGAGCCGCCGGAGCCATTTGAGCCAATAGTGACGAGCGACCCGACCATATTTGATGAAAAATATTTTTTGGTGTTTGCGGCGCAAGATAAAAGTTCGGGTATTGATTACTACGAAGTATGCGAGGGCAAACTGCAATGCGTAATCGCTGAAAGTCCTTATCTTTTGCAAAATCAAAATTTAGATGAAGAAATTGTCGTAAAAGCGATTGACAAGAGTGGCAATGAAAGAATAGTAACTCTGCCGGCGCAAAAGCCAACTGTTTGGTATAAAAATTATTTGATTCTCGCTATAATAATATTAGTAATAGCGATTGCGTATCTCATTTGGAGAATTTTATGGAAAAAACACGGAAGATAAAATTTTTAATACTTTTTGCTTTTACCAGCGCATTTTTTATCGCTTTGCCCGCAGCAGTGCAGGCAGCCTCGCTGTATTTTTCTCCTTCCTCCGGCTCTTATATTGTCGGTAGTATGTTTTCGGTAAACGTGTATGTTTCAAGCGCTGATCAAGCGATGAATGCGGCTTCAGGAGTCATTTCATTCCCCCAAGATAAATTGGAGATTACTTCTTTTTCCAAGAGCGGATCAATTTTTACTTTATGGGTTCAGGAGCCATCGTTTTCAAATGCTTTGGGCACCGTAAATTTTGAAGGGATTGTTTTGAATCCAGGATTTACTGGCTCAAGCGGAAAAATTATCAGTGCTAATTTCAAAGTAAAAGCGGCAGGAAGCGCTACTCTTAATTTTTCTTCCGGTTCGGTGTTTGCTAATGACGGACAGGGAACGAATATCTTGGCAAGTTTGGGGAATGCGAGTTTCAGTTTGGGAGGCGCAGAACCCTCGGTTCCTGAAGCAACAACTCCGTCGGAAGCTGTCGGTACTCCGTCTGCGCCGCAAATCTCATCGCCTACGCACCCAGACCCTAACAAGTGGTATGCGGCAAGCGACGCAAAATTTACTTGGTCGTTGCCTTCTGGTGTGACTGCCGCGCGTCTTCTCGTGGGAAAGATTCCTCAGGCTG
>JAYEKG010000082.1:0-2001 GCA_034660935.1 Patescibacteria group bacterium | reverse complement strand
AAACGCTTTTGGGTGCTTTCCCAACGCCTTTGAAAAAGACATCCCCCCATCAACATCAGTAGCTACGGTATTAACAACCTCTTTTAAAGAGCGGTTTTCAATTTGTTTGCCTAATATTCTAAGCGACTGGACTAAGGGAACATCCGCGTCAACCAAAATGGCCAATTGTCTAAAGAAAACGAAAATGTCTTTTTTCTTAATTCTATCAAAAAATTTTATATTGCGGCTAAAAAGGCGCTTTTGG
This sequence comes from Patescibacteria group bacterium, assembly GCA_034660935.1. Lineage (GTDB taxonomy): Bacteria > Patescibacteriota > Minisyncoccia > Portnoybacterales > UBA2143 > JAHJSM01. The sequence goes on along the minus strand of JAYEKG010000082.1, from coordinate 1,757 downwards.
CCGCTTCTTAATTTAGTGACTACAAAACCGCGCTCTTGAAGCGCTTTAAGAGCAACTGAATAATTAGAGGCCTCAATTGTTCCTGTTTGAGTTTCCCCTTTTTGGTCGCGGGCAAGATAGTTAAACTTCATAATTAAATTAGCAATTCATTTAATTGCGCAAAATATCTTTACTTCTTCAAAAGCATTTTCAACTCCGAAGGGCGAATAGAATGTTTTTCGGCATCTTCTAACGATATTAGTTCTCTTTTTACCAAATCAGCCAGAGAACGGTTCAATGAAATCATTCCTTCTTCCGAACTGGTTTCAATAACCATATCTATTTGATGGGTCTTGCCTTCACGGATTAAATTCCTAATAGCTGAATTAGCTATCATCAATTCGACAGCGTTAATCACGCTTCCTTTTAAGCAGGGAATTAAGCGGCGGGAAAGAATGCCTAAAATATTTGAAGCGAGCTGGGTTCTAATTTGGTTTTGCTGATGCGGAGGAAAGCTGTCAATAATTCTGTTAACCGTCTGAGCGGCGTTATTGGTATGCAAAGTGGTTAAAACCAGATGCCCTGTTTCAGCGGCGGTTACCGCGCTGCTAATTGTTTCCGGGTCGCGCATCTCGCCAATCATAATAACATCCGGGTCTTGCCTAAGAATTTCGCGCAACCCTCTGTGAAAATTTTGGACATCTTCGCCCACTTCTCTTTGGTCAACAACGCATTTATCCTGGGTAAATATATGTTCTACCGGATCTTCAATCGTAACAATATGGTCTTGCCTTGTATGGTTGATTTCGTTGACAATTGCCGCCAAAGCAGCCGATTTTCCTTGGCCGGAAGGGCCAACCGCCAGAAAAAATCCTTGCGGTTCTTTGGTAAATTGGTGGCAAATTAAAGGCAAATTCAATTCTTCAATTGTCATAATCTTATTGGGAATAAGCCGCAAAGCAACGCTGATTTTTCCTAATTGATAATATATATTGACTCTAAAGCGAGTTTTGTCTTTATAAGTAAAAGACAAGTCAATGTCTCTTTGGCTGATAAATTGTTCTTTTCTTTCCTCGGTTAAAATAGCATAAGCCAATCCTTCCGTATCTTCGGCTGTCAAAATTTGCCCGTTATCCGAAAAACTCAAATTTCCGTCAATCCTCAAAATAAAAGGGCGGCCCTGCGAAAGATGAATATCTGTCGCTCCTTTTTTAATTGCCGCGTCAAGAATTTCTTCAAATTTTTTTTTGTATTGTCCGTTATCCATAATTTTTTACGAAAAATCTATAAAAGTCACTCTTTAAGCAGCTTTTTTATCTTATCCACTACGGCCGTCGGGGTAAAATGAGCTTTAATAATATATTCGTCGGCGCCCAGCCCCACCCCTTTCTCAACTTCGTTTTTTTGCCCAAGATTGGTGAGCAAAACAACCGGCGTTTCTTTTATGGCAGAATCTAGCTTCTTGATTTCCCTTAAAACCTCAAAACCGTCCATTTTGGGCAAAACAATATCCAAAAGGATTAAATCGTACGAACCATCTTTGGCTTTGCTTAATCCTGTTTTGCCGTCAAACGCCGTTTCAACTTCAAACCCGCTTTGGGCAAGTTTTGTCTCATACATCTCGCTAAGAAAAGAATCGTCTTCAATGATTAATATTTTTTTCATATATATAGTTATTATCGCTTGAGCCTGTCGAAGGGCTGCTTTACTACGGAGTCGCCGTATTCAGTCCTTGCGGCTTATTATGAATTGAATCTGTCTCTAAATAATATTCTATC
>JAYEKG010000081.1:0-2010 GCA_034660935.1 Patescibacteria group bacterium | reverse complement strand
CCATTCTGAACCGAATACAGCTCTTTCTTTTGGATAAATAACAGTGTCAAATTCACTCACCAATTCTTCTAATTCTTCCCTTAATCCGTTTTTATCAGTCCCGCTTAAATTATTCCAATAATCGTCCTCAATATAAAAATAAATATTATCGCCTATAGCTTTTACGGTGGCCGTCAATTGTGTTCTTCCATGCGCGTCATATCCGGAATCCACAAAAAATGATTCTCTGTCTTCTAAAACAGCCGCTTCCGCGCCTAAAGGAAAAACGAAAAAAGCTCCCATTAAAAGGATTGGAACACATAAATTGTGAATAAGCTTTGTCATTATTGATTTTTTTATAAATCGCGAAGATATAGTATCTCTATTTTACTTCAATTACCTTGATTTATCAATACGGAGTGATAGAATAAGAATATGCCAAATATCAAGCGATTATTCCTTGTCTTCGGAGACATCGCCGTCCTATACTTGTCCCTCTGGCTCGCCCTATTCGTCCGCTATGGGGCTAATTTTGATTTTCACCGCTGGCAGCAGCATTTTTGGCCGTTTACAATTGTTTATCTTCTCTGGCTGACCGTCTTCTATATCTCCGGACTTTACGAATTAACATTAGCCAGAAACAACATTGATTTCTACTCCTTTCTTCTCCGCAGTTTGCTCATAAATATCGGACTGGCAATCGCCTTCTTCTATTTTATCCCCTACTTTGGCATTACTCCTAAAACAAACCTTTTTCTGAATCTGGCTATTTTCGCTTTGCTTTTCGCGAGCTGGCGGCAATTATACAACCATTCCATCAAATCCTCCGCTTTGGTTAATAATGTTCTAATCATTGGGAAAAACAAAGAAATTGACCAAGCGATTGAAGTTGTTAAAAACAATCCCCAATTGGGTTATCGGATTATCAAGCGAATCAGCCCTAAAAATATTCAAACGCCTTTTGATATTCTGGAAATCGCGGCCCAAAAAAGCATCAAAACAATCATTACCGCCATTGACCCCCATCAAGATTCCCGGCTTGTCCGAAGTTTGTACCAATGCCTTCCCTTGAAAATCAGCTTTAGCGATCTGCCTTCTTTTTATGAAAAAATATTAGGGAAAGTGCCTGTTTCCAGCATTGGCGAAATTTGGTTTTTGGAGAATCTAACCGAGAGCCAAAAGAATTTTTATGAAGCGCTTAAGCGAATTGTGGATATGGTCGGCGCTTTCATTTTTGGCGTAATTAGTTTATTCCTCTATCCTTTTATCGCTTTAGCGATTAAAATTGACAGCCATGGTTCTGTTTTTTATAAACAAAGAAGAATCGGACAGGATGGACAAATATTTAAAGTAATTAAATTCCGTTCAATGATTGAAGAAGCGGAAAAAGACGGCGCCCAATGGGCGGACCAGCAAGACCATCGTATCACCCGTGTAGGCAGATTTATGAGAAAAACCAGAATAGACGAACTGCCCCAATTATGGAATGTTCTTATCGGGCAAATGAGCTTTATCGGCCCCCGTCCTGAAAGGATAGAATTCGCCCAGCGGTTGGAAAAAGAAATTCCTTATTATCAAATCCGCCATATTATCAGGCCCGGTTTGACCGGTTGGGCGCAAGTCAATTTCCGTTACGGCGCCTCCGTCAAAGACAGTATTGAAAAACTGCAATACGAGCTCTACTACATTAAACGCCGTTCTCTTGTTTTGGATATCAGCATTCTTTTGAGAACAATTAAAATTATTTTAGGAGGGTTAGGGAGATAGCGCTCTTCTGTCATTGCGAGGAATGAACAATCTGTCATTGCGAGGAACTAAGAAAGGGATGCCCTTTCTTAAGGGCAGCCCTTGAATTCCTGTGTCATCCCTCTCCGCCATTGCAAGGAGTAAATAATTTGACAAAACAAAAATCATTGTAATATTATTTAGATAATATTATTTAGATAATATTAAAATTATGAATTTCGTAAACCGTAAAAAAGAATTAGCGCTTTTGAGTAGCAATGTTATAAGTGGCGGCTTATTTATTAT
>JAYEKG010000080.1:0-10317 GCA_034660935.1 Patescibacteria group bacterium | reverse complement strand
ACTTTGACGGCAATTTTGCGGCGACCTTTTGCGCACTCAAAAGGAACGCTTTTTAATTCAATAGAGCGGTCTTTTTTTGTTCGGAAGGACTGCCACTCGTTCTCAAAGACATAATTCCCCGTCCACGCTTCTTTGATTTTTCCGGTTTTTTCGTCCTTGACGCGGACTATTTCCTTTTTGCTTTCAAAGTCAAAATCAACCGCCCAATAATCAATCCAGTCAGTCCATTTCTTTGTTAAAACTTCTCGCTTCACAATACCGTCTTTATCTTTGGATATTTTGATAATGTTGCCTTGCTCAACCAAAATCTTATTTGCTCCTTTTTTAAGAACAGCAATAACATTATCAACAATATCCTGATTGTAATAGACGGAAAAATCAGTCAGCTCTATTGCCACAGTATCTAGCGTTCGCTTGCCCGCAGATTTTATATGCGGTTTGACTTCAATGTAGGAAACATCATGAAATTGAATTTGATTTTTCTCAATCGCTCGTTTATCAAACACCTCTCGCGGAATGTGTTTGAGTGCAAGATCAATGCCTTTAGTTTTGGCTTCCTCTTGAATTTTCGGGAATAATCCCATTTCATATTCAAAGGAAAGAATATCAACTTTGGTAATCTGTTTTTCAATACACTCTTTGATAACTTCCTCTACAAATAGCCGTGAAGCCGGTAAATTTATTGGTCCAATGGCTACCAAATGCCCAGCTTTTTTAGCAACAAAAGTTTTGAAATTATTTACTGCTTCAGCTTTGTATGCCTTAACAATCAGCTTTACAAAATCTTTTTCCTTTTTAGCAAGCTGTTTTTGCTTCTGCTCCTCGCGCAAATTCGGATTAACGCCGATATAGTGCTGGCGTTCATATTTTCCGAGATTGAGAATTTCAAAAGCGCGAAAATCTTTGCCCGTTTTTTTCATCTCCCTTTGAACGCCAATCATTCTTTTTCTTGTCGTATGAATAGAAAACTTGCCAAGGTCGGAACCAATCCATTTCCTGCCAAGTTTCTCCGCTACCGCCAAAGTTGTGCCGGAGCCACAGAAAAAGTCGGCTACGAGATCGCCTTCGTTGGAAGATGCTTTGATGATTCTTTCGATCAAGGCTTCTGGCTTTTGCGTAGGATAACCAATATATTCGTGGGAAACTACTCCCATGCCAGGAATATCATCCCATATATTGTCTGCAACAGTTGTTTCTTTTACTCTATCTCCAACCTGTTCGCGGTAATACTTAATTGCAATACTTCCTTTGGTTGTTGAAACTTTATTGCCATCAATAACTAACTTTCCTCCGTTTGTGACATAAATCCTATTCTCCTTTGCTAATCTGATAATACTTTCGTCAGAATAAGATCCTCTGTCTGAAGTGCGGAAATAGCCACCTTCATCCTTTATATACTTTTTTTCAGCTTCTTCAATAGAAATAAAATTCTCTTTCTCGATTATATTCCAAGGTGTATTCTCATTTTTCCCATAAAATAAAATATAATCCGTATTGTACGGCATATATTTTGCGTGAGTTTTCATTCCGCGAACTATTTGTCTTCTCCAAGAAATTTCGTTTCTAAAATTATTTTTTCCAAAAAGTTCATCAAGCACTAAGCGCAAATAACCACTAACCCTGTAATCACAATGCACATAAATACTGCCATCTTCAGCCAGCAAATCTTTCATCAAAGAAAGCCGTTCATAAATCATCGCTATAAAACTATCCGCTCCCTTGCCCCAAGTGTCGCGATACGCCAATTCTTCTAAAACATTTGGCTTTTTTGTCAGTTCTTCGTCGCCAATTTCCACTTTCATTGAAAAATCCGCGCCCACATCAAAAGGCGGGTCAATATAAATTAATTTCAACCCGCCCTCTTTTTCAATTTCTTCTCGCAAAACCCCGCCCTTCAAAGACGACAAAATTAATTTGTTGTCGCCCCAAATAAGTTTGTTTGTCCACCCCGCGATTTGCCGTCCGCGTTCATCAAAATCAAAAAGCGTTTGTTGGACTTGTTTTTTTGTATCCGCCGCATTTTCCGCCCTCGGTTCGTCCACTTCCTCAATCGTCTGAAACGGCAAAACAATATTCGTCACCTCAGAGGTCTTCCCGTTCCAAACCAATTCAACTTCCTTTTTATCCTCAAAAAGCAAAAAACGATACTTTTCCGGCAACGCCTTCCCCGCCTCAAGATATTTCAAAATATCCCTCTTCTCATTTTCTGTCAAAACAATTTTACTCATAATTCTACTACAATAATACCTTTTTAGTTATTTTTGGTCAATCAAAAAACCGCCAGCAAAGACGATTTTCATAGATTTTTATTATTCGCTTATTAAAAAATATCAGTCAACCGCTCCAACGCAATATCGTTGACACGATTATCTTTACAATTATCCATATGCGTTGCAGCGCATAAGAACCCTATTTTATCCCCTTGAACGCAAAACCATATCCTTGGAAATTGATTGTTTGTCGGCTATCGCATAGCCGACAAGATAGCCGACAAGATAGCCGACTGAGGGAAAACTGGATTTTGGCAGACGCCAGAATAACGGAAGGAAATGACAAAGAAATATGAGACTTGCTTGGAAGCTCGGTTTCCAAGTAGATCCCCAAGAATAAAAAAAACAGCCGTGTGGCTGCGTAAAAATATCAAAATTATTGACTAACCTCTAAATATATGATATATTTAGAGGGACTTTGAATTCCCAGTTGTTTTTTTGTTTATGTGGGTCAAAGTCCCCCTTGTTTTTCTAGAATATAGAGATGCCACCCTGACACTGGCAATACAATCAGAATAAGCAATCATCTTTTTTTTATGTTATTTTTATTCCGGAAAAACATTAAATCTCTTGCTGTTCATTAGTCCTTCCCTCCAAGGACTTTTTTATTAAAGAACTTTCCGCTTATAATCAGCAAAAGACATTGTTCCCGGCAGAACCAGCTTCAAATAGCTCCCACCTTTTAGGAACACCTTCATTCTACAATTTAGAAGTTATCCCTGTCAACCCCCACTTATCCACAGTTTATCCTCAATAAAAAATTCGAGAACAACTCTTGGATTTTTAATCTATAATAGAATCTATGAGTTCTTTCATTATTTGTTTTGAATTGCAAATAATGAAATATTCCTCTATTTGAGCATAAGCGTATGAACGGGGCAAATTGTCTAAAAAAGAAGAAATTGGCTTTAATACTGTTGTTTTAACTTGCCGATAATCCTCGGTTGAAAAATTATAATCCTTTTTTAAATTCGGCTCTACTATGGACAAAAATTGTCTTATTTCAGCCGATGATTGGTTCTTTTGGAATATTATAGCGAAAGGGAAAGGTGTTTCATCGTTGGGAATCATTAAGACAAATGCCGCCTGCTTTTTGAAAAGAGGACAAAAAGCGCTTTTGAAATTCAAATCAACTTGATTGAGGTAATCGTTTATTGTGGAAATAGCGTTTTGGCCGTAAAAATTGCTTTCCCGCAAAAATCCGTAAAAAGGAGCTGTTTGGTTGTAAAGCGATTCTTGGTTAATTAGGCTAAAAATAACCGCATTTTGGGGAATTAAATTCGCGAAAGGCATTTTGCGAGAAAAAAACATCTGGCCGACCGCTAAAACAGAGACCGCGGAAAACAAGAAAATAAATAAAAACAGCCATTTTTTTGATAGCCATCTGCTGCTTTCTTCTGATTTTTCATTCAAATCAACCTTCAAATCATCTCTGATTTGGTCCGGCGAATATTCGCCTTTTTTTATTTTAATAGGCGTATCGCGCATAAAAAAACAATCGTTAAACTTATCGCGCGGGAGAATTTGCCAATAAAGCGTCAATAACCGCGTACATACTTTCTCTTGATGTCGTAATAATCAATTTATCTCCGACAATAGCGTAATCAACGCTTAAATCGGGATTTGGGAAATTAATATAACGAATGGCAATGCTTTTGTAAGTATTATCTTGAAACTCTTCCGTATCCGCCAATAAGGTTATATCTTCTAAATTTACGAAAAGCGCGGTTATATTTTCGGGTATTTCCGATTCCCACATTTTAAGCTCTTCTCTTATATCAATTCCTTCCGCTATTTTTAGGGCAAATCCTAATCGCCGCTCCTTCGCTTGGTTGTAAAAAAAGAACGAATAATTTGCTCCGCCCGACTCATCAACGGCCGCTGATTGAATAATTTTTTCCGGCAAACTGGCTTCCGAAAGAAAAAGGAAGTCGCTCAAGCCGATATATTTCCTCTCTGTTCGGCTAACTGCCTTTATTAAAACATTGTTCAGGGCGTTTCCTTCTCCATCTTTCGCCAAAATCAATTCTAATTCCTTAATAAACAATTCCCTATGCCTCGCCTTTATTTCAATTGTTTCTGTCCCGCTTACGGGAACAAGCGATTGGGGAATTTCCGGCTCCGCGGGCGCGCAATCTTTTTCTGTCTGGCATTGGTCAGCCCCCTCCCCCTCAACACTAACGCATTGAAAATCCTGGCACTCATAATGCGTGGCAACAATTGGCGGAGTAATTACTCTGATATATTTCCACCAATACGCAAAACTGGCGATAATGCCTATTATGGAAAGAGCAACTACGCCCATAAGAGAAAACCTTAACAAAACAGGCGATTTTGCTTTTAATCGCGCTTTGAAAGCAGCTATTTTTATCGCTCTCGCTTTCTTTTTCTGTTCCCGAATAATTTTCTTTTTGGCGTCTTCCTCTTTTTTTCTTTGTTCTTTTTCTTTTCGTTCGCGGAGTTTTTCTTCTGTTTTCTTTTGGATTTTTTCTCTTTTTTCTTGTTCTCTTATTTCTTTTTCTTTTTTTTCGGAAATTTCCCCGCCCATTTCTTTTTGGAGTTCAGCTTTTACTTCCGGTTTTTTAACGCCCTCTTCCGCAAGAGGCAAATTTTGGGGCAATTTAACAAAACCGCGTTCCCGCAAAGAATCAATGTCCTTTTGCATGGTTCTAATGGTCTGTTCTCCCGCTATTTTATCCTCCGCAATTGGAACAGATTTAAACGTTTTAGGCGCGATACCTCCAATTGTTTGTTTTTCGCTCATTTAAGTTGGGTTATGAATAAGAATCTTACTTACGCGCGTCTTTTGATGTCAAACTAACTCGCCCCGTATTGTCAACATCCTTCACCTTAACTATAATCTCCTGTCCCACCTTCAAAACATCATCCACCCTATTGACCCGCTCATTTGATATTTCAGAAATATGAAGCAGTCCGTCTTGTCCCGGCAATATTTCAACGAAAGCGCCAAAATCCATAATTTTAACCACCTTTCCTTTAAAAACCTCTCCTCGCTTGGCCTCGCGAACTAAGTCCTTCACCCATTGAAGCGCTTTTTCTCCGTCGCTTCCGCTTGCCGCGGTAATACTGACCAACCCATCGTCATCTATGTCAATTTTTGTCCCCGTTTGGTCAATAATTTCGTTAATTACTTTGCCGCCCGCCCCAATAACCTTCCTTATTTTATCTTGGTCTATCTTTACGGTCAATATCCTTGGCGCGTAAGGAGAAAGTTCCGCGCGCGGCTTGTCAATTGCTTTTTCCATCTCTTTTATAATATGCCGGCGCGCTTTTTTCGCCCCCTCAAAAACCTCTTTGAGAATTCCTAAAGTTACTCCTTCTATTTTAACATCCATTTGGCAAGCTGTTACCCCCGCGTCTGTTCCCGCAATTTTGCAATCCATATCGCCATAATGGTCTTCCGGCCCTTGAATATCGGTCAGCACTTTATAATGCTCGGGAGACTCCATCATCAACCCCATCGCAATGCCACTGACATGCTTTTTAATAGGAACGCCCGCATCCATTAGCGCTAAACTTGAACCGCTCACCGAAGCCATTGAAGAAGACCCGTTGGAAGAAAGTATTTCCGAAACTAATCGGATGGTATATGGAAATTTGTCTTTTTCTGGGATTAAAGGCAAAAGCGCCTTTTCCGCCAAAGCCCCGTGGCCAATATCGCGCCGTCCCGGCCCGCGCATCGGACGCACCTCTCCAACACAGAAAGGGGGAAAATTATAGTGATGCATAAAACACTTCTTGTTTTCCATGCGCATATTTTCAATTGTCTGTTCATCTCCGGGACCTCCTAAGGTAACAACTGAAAGCGCCTGCGTCGCTCCTCTCTCAAACAAAGCGGAACTGTGCACTTGAGGCAAAAAACCAACTTTACATTTAATCTGTCTCACTTCGTTCAGTTTTCTGCTATCAGGCCTTCTTTCTTTTCCGGCCCCTGCCTTTAATATATTTTGATGAACAATACGGTCAATTTCTTCTTCAAATATTTCGCTTATCTGCTTCTCTTTTCCCGCAATAGCTGACTGGTCCGCGCCTGTTTTTTCTAAACCCTCCGTTAGAGCGCTTATTAATTCTCTTCTAAGATTATCTGTATCTTCTGCTCGCGCCATTTTCTCCGGCTGAAAAACCGCTTTCTCCAGTTTATCACCCAGCCATTTTTGAATCGTTTCAACTAGCGCCTTGTCTGTTTCAGCAAGGGCCAAATCGGCTTTAACGGGCTTTAATTCTCTAATAATGTCCTTCTGAAACTGGATGATTTTTTTGATATGCGGCTGGGTAAATTCTATCGCGGACAACACAACATCCTCCGGCGCTTGATTAGCGCGCCCCTCAATCATATTAATCCTATCCTCCCGACCGGCGACAATAAGGTCAATATCGCTTTTTTCTCTTGCTTCATAGACAGGATTCAGAATCCATTCCTGCCGCAGCCCCGTTTCTCCAACAGACGAACGCCCTATTCTTAAACCGGCCACCGGCCCGTCCCATGGAATATCAGAAATTCCCAGAGCCAAAGAAGCGGCGAGCAAAGCGGGAATATCTGAATCGTTCTCGCGGTCAAAGGACAAAACCGTCAAAACAACCTGAATGTCATTTCTAATCTTCTTGTTAAAAAGAGGGCGAAGAACGCGGTCAATCATCCTGCCTGTCAGAGTGGCTTCGTCCGAAGCGCGCCCTTCCCTTTTCATAAAACGGCCGCTCTTTATTTTCCCGGCCGCGTAAAACTTTTCTTCATAATCAACCATCAAAGGCAGATAATCAATGTTTCTCTGCTCTTTGTCCATTGTCGCCGCAGCTAAAATGGTTGTCCCTCCGTAAGTCAGCAAAACCGAACCGCCGGCTTGTCTCGCCATGCGTCCGGTTTCAATCTTTAGTTCTCTTCCTACTAAATCCATCTGAAATTTTTTATGCGCCATACTTGATTATGGACCTCCAAACTTCAGAATATTAACCAAATTATTAGGGGTAATCCCCCGCCCTTGGAGATTGTCTCTAAGGTATAATTATTAATATACTGCCTGCCTGAAGGCCTAAATTATTTTTTAATATTTTTTCTACCGCTTTTAATTAAGTATTTGCTTTTGTTTTCGCTTAAATCAATAAAATCGTCAGCGGCCTCTATTAGTTTGGCCGAAGCGCTTTGCGTAAAAGCGATTACTTCTGTCTGAACCCCTTTATTTAATTTGAGATATTCAACTAAAGGGAGGAAATCCCCGTCACCCGTCACCAAAACAATCGCGTCCACTGAATTTGAAAATTTAATCGCGTCAATAACTATATCAACATCCCAATTCCCTTTTTTTAATCCGCCCGGAAATACTTGAAGGTCTTTTGTCCTGACCTCAAAACCCGCCTTGGCCAGCGCGTCAAAAAATGTCTTCTCTTCAGGGGTTTCCGTTTTGGTTGTGTAAGCAACAGCGCGAATAAGCTTTCTTGGCCCAACAGCTATTTCTAAAACCTCCTTAAAATTAACTCTGGCTCCATAGAGGTTTTTAGCCGAATGATACATGTTTTGAACATCAATCAGAACAGCTACCCTTTGTTCTTTATGTTTTAGAATAGGCATTACTTTTTCTTCAAACCTAATTTTCTGACAACTTTATTATAACTCTTCTCGTTTTCTTTTTTCAAATAATCAAGAAGTTTTTTTCTTTTGGCGACCATTTTCAAAAGACCTCTGCGAGAATGATTGTCTTTGGAGTGCTTTTTTAAATGTTTGGCTAATTCCTCAATTTGCTGAGTAAGAATGGCAATCTGAACTTCCGAAGAGCCTGTATCTTTTTCGTGCGTTTTGTATTCGCCAATAATCTTTAATTTTTTACTTGGTTTTAACATTGTTCGTATTCTATCAGACAAAACAAAAAAAGGCAAATTAAACAGTGCGCCCACCAGGACTTGAACCTGGAACCAATTGCTTAAGAGGCAACTGCTCTACCAATTGAGCTATGAGCGCATGACAAGCCTAAAACTCCGATAGGAAGGGTTTTGTGTCCCTGGAGGGACTCGAACCCCCAACCTCTACGTCCGAAGCGTAGCACTCTATCCAATTGAGCTACAGAGACATTTATTATTATTTTACGCTCAAATTGCTTTTTGGTCAATTTTTTAAGAATAGCTAAAAAATATATTGTCAAAAAGCGTTTTTTAGCATAATATAAAAACATGAAAGAAAAAATTGAAGACATAGAAATAACATTTGAAGAAAACAAACCAGAACCCGCTGAAAAAGAAAAGGGATCTGAACAAAATGAATTTCAGGCTCGTTTTGAGCAGGAAAAAAGGGAAATGCAGGAAAGATTCGGAGATTTAATTAGTTTAGTTAACCAAAGATATGAATCTAAAAATTTTTCGGAAAAGGAATTAGCTGATTACAAACAACATAATCAAGATATTTTAGATTATGCGATAGAGATGGGAATGAGAAAAGAATTCAGCCAAGAGGAATTGAAAATCTTGTCCATCTCGGCAATTCTCCACGATTTAACTAAATTGGATTCCACGCCGCCTAAACTGAAGAATATTAAAAATTACGCGCTTGTTGCCCATGGACAAACAGCCGCCGCAGAAAGCGGTAAAATCCTGTCCGACCAATTCCTTAAAGAACATGGCTTTGACAATAGTAGTCCTGAAGATTTAGAAAGAGTCAGAGAGCATGTGAGCCAAGCTATTGCTCAACATATGGGGCCGCACCCCGGATTTATGACGAATATTTTAAAGGGAGTTAACAAAGCCCTAAAAAAAGAAGGACATTCAATAATTGAACACCCCCCGGCTCAAGGAAAGATTTCCGAGACTCTTTTGGCGGCTGACATGCGTTCTTTGGTTAGCGTTAACGGGCGAAAAAAAATTATGAGCATCCGCGCCCATAATAACTTCTTTTATTCTCTAGACAAGCAAACAACCGAAAGATATCAAGACTTAGGAGTTGAACTGAGACAAGGTGAAGCGGCTTTGTTAAGCGGATTTGAAAGCGCCAAGCAAGCTATAGCGATGATAAAAAATCCCCAAGACAAAATGTTGCTTGAGAAAATTTTTTGGGAGTCCCAAAAAAAAGAATACAAATTTGGCGAAGATTCAGAGCTTGTTAATTTTAATTCAGCTAAACAGAAAGAGGAGGACTTTCAGAAGCGCCGTTTAGTTAAGCGGCTCACTTAAAAAATCAAATGGTTGTTCGCTGTTTTCTTTTTTAAAAAAGAACTGAAGCCCTTTAGCCGGTTCTTGGCTAAAAATATTCGGTTCTTCTTCGGCGGACAGGCCGGTAAAAACACCGAAACCAATAATCTCGCCTCGCCCGATTTCTCGGGCCTTTCGCGAGATTTTGTCTTTTTCAAGCAAAAGGCTATTTTTATACTCGTAAATATTGTCTTTTGTTTTCAGTATTATATTCCTATTTTAAAAAACAAACCTATTCGCTGTCAATCGTTGCAAGTATTTAATGCCACCCCCGCAAAAAGAGGCCACCCTTAAATACAGAATTGCCAAGAAAGCAAAATCAAGCTATTATTCAATTATGCAAATTCCAAAAGAAATTAAAAATATTCTTGGTAAATTAGAAAAAGCTGGATTTAAATCTTACGCGGTTGGCGGCTGTGTTCGCGACCTTCTTTTGGGAAAAAAGCCAAAAGATTGGGACATCGCAACAAAAGCAACGCCTGAACAAATTCAAGAAATATTTCCCGACAGCTTTTACGCAAACCAATTTGGCACGGTAACGGTTAAGACAAAAAACGAAGATAAATCCTTAAAAGAAGTGGAAATAACCACTTTTCGGACGGAACAAAAATACACAGACAAGCGCCATCCCGATAAGATTGGTTTCACTTTGAACTTGAAAGAGGATTTATCCCGCCGCGACTTCACCGTTAACGCGCTTGCCTTGGACAAAAAAGGAAATATCATTGATTTGTTTGACGGCAAAAAAGCTCTTGAAAAACGGCTTATTAAAGCCGTTGGAAAAGCAGACGCCCGTTTTGGCGAAGACGCCTTGAGGATGTTAAGGGCTGTTCGTTTGACAGCTGAATTAAACTCG
>JAYEKG010000079.1:0-2019 GCA_034660935.1 Patescibacteria group bacterium | reverse complement strand
ACCGCGCCGCTTTGCGCGCCGGGTAAATGCCAAAGACCAAACCAATAATAATTGAAACGGAAAAAGCGGCTATAATCGCCAGCCATGAAATCGTTAAAGGCCAATCCAATCCATACGCCCGCGCGCCGATGGCGCCGGTTAAAGACACTCCGATTCCCAAAAAAGCGCCAATAGATCCGCCTAATCCCGTAACGATCAAACTCTCAATTAAAAACTGCCAAAAAATATCCTTCCTATTCGCGCCTAGTGATTTACGCAATCCTATCTCGCGCATCCTTTCGGAAACAGAAACAAGCATAATATTCATAATCCCAATCCCGCCAACTATCAAAGAAATAGCCGCCAAAAAACCAAGCAATAAATTAAGAATTACTGTCATATCATTAACTTGATTTAATATTTCTTCCATCATCGTAATCTGAAAATCGTCTTTTTCGGGGTCTGTAATATTATGATTACGGCGAAGCATTTGAGATATTTCTGAAATTGCCCTATTCGAGTAATCAGAATTCGTGAGAACCAAAACTATTTCTGATAAATAATCAATTCCTAAAACTTTTTTAAGTGATGTTTTTAATGGAATATACACAAAATCATTCATATCAATCCCGCCAAATGAAATTATATTCTGCGGTTCAAGCACACCGATAACTTTAAAATTTTGCCCTTTTATTTTAATTTTCTCCCCTATGGGATTGCTTTGTCCAAAGAATGATTCTGTTAGACCGCTTCCTAAAACAACCACATTTGATAAGCTCTCATTTTCGCGTTCCGTAAAAAATCGCCCTTGTTTATTTTTAGCCATTTTCATAACCGCGGGGAAATCGGCATTACAGCCATAAATAATAATCCTTTTTTCGTTATTTTTGTATGTCGCCCATTCCTGCCCAAATGCTTGTCCGGTAACCGCTTCTATGTAGGGAAATTTTTGCTCGTCTTTCAATGCTTCAACATCTTTTGTTTTAAGCGTTGTTATTTTAATTCCCTGCACCATTGAAACAAGCGTTCCTACTTGCCCCGCTCCGGGAACTTTTATCGCTATATCAAGTATATTGGGTCCGAACGCGTCAATTTCATTAGTGACTAAACCCTTCAGCCCCTGTCCCAAGGAAAGAATAATAACTACTGCCGCCACACCGATTACAATTCCTAAAATAGAAAAAACACTGCGCAACTTGTTTGCTCTCAAAGCGATAACTGACTGTTTAGCTACAATAATCAATTTCATGATATTTTATCATTTTCGGAGGTTCAACCTCTGCGAGATGCGGAGGTTGGACCTCTGAAAATTTATCTGCTCTACTCATATCTCAACGCTTCAATAGGATTTAACTTTGAAGCGCGATTGGCGGGCCACAAGCCGAAAACAATGCCAACACTAACAGCCATAAGAGTAGAAATAAAAACAGAGAGAGGCGTTACGATAAATCGCCAATCATACCCAAAATAATTCACGCCAACAGCCACGGCATAAGCGATTATAACTCCTAAAACAATTCCAAAAAGACCGCCGATTAAAGTCATCACGGCGCTTTCTGCTAAAAATTGAAAAAGAATAGTTTTTCTTTTAGCCCCCAGCGCTTTGCGCAAACCAATTTCCTTTGTTCTTTCGTTAACAACCACAAACATAATATTCATAATCCCAATTCCGCCGACAATTAAAGAGATAGCCGCCACCATCGCCAAAAACATTTTAAGCGCTTGAGTGATTGAGCCCAAAATATCAAGAGCCTGCGCGGCGCTTCTGACAGAAAAATCATCCTTAACTGGATCTTTGATATGATGGCGAAAACGAAGAATATTTTCAACTTGAGAAATAATTAAACCGGTATTTTCTGATTTGTTAATCTTGGCGCGAATAAGAGCAAGATGATCAATTCCTAAAAGAATTTTTTGCGCTGTTCTGACAGGAATAAAAACCTGTTCGTCTTGATTTTGAAAAGCAGCTGTCCCTCTTTCTTTTATTACCCCAATCACTTTGAAACCAATTTGATTAATTTTAATTCGCTGGCCGATAGA
>JAYEKG010000078.1:0-2026 GCA_034660935.1 Patescibacteria group bacterium | reverse complement strand
CTCTAATTACATTAACTTTAATTTCTCCCGGGTATCTTAATTCCTGGTGAATCTGCTCGGCAATATTTTTAGCCAATTTATGCGCTGCGAGGTCGTTTATTTCTTCAGGATTAACGAAAATCCGCACTTCCCTTCCTGCTTGAATGGCGTACGCTTTTTTTACTCCGGGGAACGAACTGGCCAAATTTTCTAATTCTTCCAATCGCTTAAGATATGCTTCAAGCGTATCTTTTCTGGCGCCTGGCCTGGCTCCGGAAATAGCGTCGGCTACTTGGACGATAATTGACTCTATACTGGTGTAAGGATATTCTTCATGATGCGATTGCATTGCTTCAATCACCTTTTCGTTAACATCAAACTTTTTAAGAATTTTTCTTCCGATTTCAACATGAGAACCTTGAATTTCATGGTCAACCGCTTTGCCAATATCGTGGAATAAGCCGGCTTTTTTGGCCAAATCCACATTAGCGCCTAATTCCGCGGCAATAGCGCCCGCTATATGGGCTACTTCTAAGGAATGCAGAAGAATATTCTGCCCATAACTGGTTCTGAAACGCAGCCGTCCTAATAACTTAATCAATTGCGGATTAATGCCGGCAATTCCAACATCATAAATAGTCGCTTCGCCGGCTTCCATAATTTTTTTGTTTATCTCCTCGCTTGCTTTTTCTACCATTTCTTCAATGCGATTTGGCTGGATTCGTCCGTCAAGGATCAGCTTCTCTAGCGCGATTTTGGCGATTTGCCGCCGCACGGGGTCAAAGCCGGAAACAATAATGGCGCCGGGCGTGTCATCAACCAAAATTTCCACTCCGGTCAATTTTTCCAGCGTCTTGATATTTCGCCCTTCTTTACCGATAATTCTTCCCTTTAAATCGTCGCTTGGCAGATTAACGGATGTAGAAGTGGTCTCGCTTGATTGGGAAGAAGCGTATCTCTGCATTGCTAAAGCGATAATCTTTTGGGCTTTTTTGTCCAGTTCTTCCTTTCCTTCCTTTTCTAATTTATTTAATCGCTCTAAAATAGCTTGTTGGTGTTCTTTTTCAGCGGCAGCCAAAAGTTCTTCCTTGGCCTGGTCTTGAGAGTATCGCGAAATATTTTCAAGCTTGCTCAATTGCTCTCCGCGCAGGGCTCTAATTTCCTCTTTTATCTTTTTGACCTTGCGGACTTTTGTTTTTAACTCGCTGTATTCTGCGTCAAATTTGGCGTCTTTAGCGTCCAAATTTTGCTCTTTCTTCAATAATCTCTCTTCCATTCGGGTCAATTGTTTCTGTCTTTCTCTTTCTTGGACCTTGATTTCCCCAAGAATTTTATTCGCTTTTTCGTTGGCCCTAATTAGCGTTTCTTTAGCCTCGTTTTTCGCGTTGCTGACTAATTTGTTTAGTTTTGCTTCAACCGTTCCTATTTGTTTTTTGGCAATGGTTTGCCGGGCGTAATATCCCAAAACCGAGCCAATTGCCAAAGCGCCGATAATAATACCGGCATCCAAAATCAAATTGTTCATAAATTGTTTCAAATTTTATCAATAGGCAAACGAAAAATCCAAACAGCCCTTTACGGGTAATCAAATTGAAACGCATAAGATTATTTGTTTTAGTTTCCATTTCGCGTTTGAAAGATAAATTTGTAATTTAGATTTGTTGCGTAATTAGTTTCAACACGACAAGGGCTGCCCTTTCTAAAGGGCAGCCCTTTAGAAAGGGCAGCCCTTGTCGTGTTCATGCAACAAGTCTAATAATTAATTATCCTGAAAATCGTATCAGAGAAAGGCGGGACTGTCAATTAAATAGACACTAAATTGCCAAGAAAATTCTAAAGGGCTGCCCTTTAGAAAGGGCAGCCCTTGTCGTGTTTTGTCGTGTTTGTCGCAATAAAGGGCTGCCCTTAAGGAAGGGCAGCCCTTGTCTTGTTTTTATCGTGTTTGTCACAACTTTTATTTTTTCTTTTCTTTCTTTTCTGTTTTTTTTGTTTCGGAACACTCTTTCTTTTTAGACGTTTTTTCCTTTAATTTCTTTTTCTTTATTTT
>JAYEKG010000077.1:0-2048 GCA_034660935.1 Patescibacteria group bacterium | reverse complement strand
TAGGAATACTTTTCGGGATGGCTTTTAAGAAGTCAATGAATTGTCGCTGTGCTTATTACGATAGCTTGCCAAATACTACCGAATATCAGCGAGAGCTTTGCGATTTCTAATAAAAAAAAGGAACGCAAAAATACGCCCTACATTTTGGGATACTCAATTAGTGAATTGTGTATCCTTTTCGTCATTGTGTTTATTTTATTCTAAAAGTTTTTTCTTGTCAAGCTTCTTTTGGCGGATAAAGCTTTTTCTATTGCGTCTTCCTTGTTTCTCTGTTTCTCATCGTCCAAATACTCCTGATATGTTTTAACTTTTTTGTTTTTGTTTTTTTGATATTCCTTTTCAATGGCTATATTTCTTTTGAATTTCTTTCGGGGTTTTCTGATATATTCTTTTCTAACTCTTTTTTTTCCTCTCATTCCTTCTGTAATCCCTACTCTCTGTAAATGATAGAAAATTGTAGAGTGGTCTTTGTTGAATAATCTGCCAATGCAGGACTGCGACCAGCCTTTAATGTATAACTTGATAATCGTTTTAATGTCTTGTTCTGTTAGTTGGTCTTTTTTAAGCGGTCTCATTTTGTCTGTTTTAGGGTTTTAATTATTTCAAGCAAAGCTTTATTATATCCAATTTCTATTGCTCGTTGGGTGTATTTATTTAATCCTTCAACATTATTGGGATTATTAAGATATTTCTGTATTTTTTTTAAATCGGTTTTCTTTTCTATCATCCCCACTATCTCTTTGCGTTGGGCTTTAAGTTTTTTATCTATTAAATCTTGTCCTGCTTCTGGTGATAGAAAAATACCATTAGGCGTATAAAATAATACTGGTTCACCTTTTTCTCCTTTGTGGAAAAATTCTTTTAATTGTTCTAATTGTTGTTTGTTCATAAGTTTATTTTGTTATTTTTGTTGCTATTTTTTTTGCTTGTTCTTCGGTTAAGCTTTTTCTGTCGCTATTAAAATCTGCCATTATAAAGTCCTCTATATCAATAAGTATAAATTCTTTTTTCTTTCGCGGCTTGTAATAGCAGATAACGATATACGCTTCGGCTTGGTAGATATTTAAACAATCAAACGGCTTTGGAAATGTAAATCGTGTTTTGTGTCCTGCGAATATCGGGTTGTCTGCTATTTTATGGTAGAGATTACATTCTTTCGCTTGTAATAACGCCTCAATTTGGTGTTGTTTGACTTGATTGAACGGCATTGAATTGCCTTTACAAATCTTTAATTCGTAAACGGCTGTCTTGTCGGGGGGGTTGTTTTTGAGGAGTTTTCCAAATATAACTTGTAGATATTTTTCGGTCATTTTCTTAATCGCTTAAATGTTTCTCTATTTAATTCCCTGTCGTTCTCTATTTTCTGATGGCAGTTATTACAGCAAAGAATGGTCTGGTCAAAGTCCCCCAGTAATTCGGGCTTGGAATAATACCATAATCTTTTGTGGCGGTGGTGAAAACCCAAAGCGTTATTCCGCCAACAGCCCTTGAACCGCAATTCGCAAGTTGTGATTCCGCGATTTTCATATTCAATCTTTAACTTCTTGCGGGCTATTTCCCATTCTTTGATTTTGGATATTCGTTTCATATCTCTTATTTATATATTTTAACTGGTAATGTTTGTCGCCCAAATTCTAACGCCCCTTCTAAATCGCTCCCAAAGTATATGTCAAACCTTTCTGGCGTTGCCTCCTCATAGCGGAAGTTCATCCGGTCAAGACAGATATGCGGGCTATAATAACTTAATCCACCTTCAAGCTTCTTGGGTATTCCTATTATCGTTCCAAAGGGATATTTTTGGGGGCAAGCCACTATTCCAAAAACACTTATTCTATCTTCTGTAATTCCTAATTTGTGAATGTCCGCTATTGTATTATAGCACAAATTGACTTGACTTGCACTGATGCACGGGTCGCCTGATGTTTCTTCTGGTCGGCTCGTATAAGCGGTAATTTCTGCGGTGATAATCTCAAACTCTTCCGTTGCCACTTCTGGCTCTGTTCGCTCTTTCAGCTTCTCCGTGTATTCCCAATCAAAACTATCTACTT
>JAYEKG010000076.1:0-2069 GCA_034660935.1 Patescibacteria group bacterium | reverse complement strand
TTTTTTATTATTAAGTTTGCTTTTTAAGAGGTTTTGAGATAAAATATTAATAGAATATAGAATCTGGAATATAGAATCTAGAATATAGAATCTGGAATTTAGAATATGGATTTTTTGCTCTATATTCTATATTCTATATTCTAAATTCTATATTCTATATTCATAATTCAAAAATCCATGAGCTACCTAATCATCATCATCTTAATCATTTTTTCCGCTCTTTTTTCCGGCCTTACTATTGGTTTTTTTAGTTTGAATAAAGATAGCTTGAAAATAAAAGCCAAGCTTGGGGACAAGCAGGCAAAGAAAGTTTATAAAATACGCAGAGACGGCAATTTATTATTATGCACTTTACTGATTGGTAATGTTGCGGTAAATTCCGCTTTATCAATTTTTTTAGGGTCAATTATCACCAGCGCGCTTGCTGTTTTAATCGCAACAAGCTTAATTGTGATTTTTGGCGAGATTTTGCCGCAAGCGACTTTTTCGCGCTATGCCATGGCTTTTGGCTCAAGGCTTACTTGGCTTGTTAAATTGTTTATAATTATTCTTTTTCCGATTTGCTGGCCAATGGCTTATTTGTTAGATAAAATTTTAGGCGATGAAATGCCAACGGTTTATTCAAAGCATGAATTGGTAAAATTAATAGAAGAGCATAAGGGGCTGAAGCAAAGCGATGTTGACGCTGATGAAGAAAGAATTGTTCAAGGAGCTTTGTCTTATTCTGACAAAATCGTGCAGAACATTATGACTCCGCGCACTGAAGTTTTTTTATTAAAACACGATCAAATTTTAAATAAAACAATTATAGCAAAGATAAAAAATGTGGGCCATTCCAGGATACCGGTTTATAAAAAAGATTATGATGACATTATTGGCATTTTATATGTTAAAGACTTGATTGGTGAAGATTGGCAAGATAAAACAGCAGGACAAATAGCCAGAAAAGAGGTTATTTTTGTTGATTATAATAAAACTTTGGATGATTTATTAAATGATTTTAAAAGAAAAAAGAATCATTTGTTTATTGTTTTAAATGAATTTGGCGGTGTTTCAGGCATCGTAACAATTGAAGATGTTTTAGAAGAAATTATTGGCGCGGAAATCGTTGATGAGTTTGATAAGCATGAAGATTTGCAGAAAGTGGCGAAAAAGAAAGCGAAGATGAAGGAGAGGAAGACGATATAACATAATTCAAATGCCTCAAATATTTAATTCTATTTGTAGTAATTTGAGGCATTTGAATATTTATTTGTAGATTTGAATTATGTATAAATATGATCATAAAAAAATAGAAAAAAAGTGGGCTGAAAAATGGTTTAAAGATAAAATTTTTACGCCTGATTTAGAAAAAGCCAAAAATCCTTACTACGCGCTTTTTATGTTTCCTTATCCAAGCGCAGAAGGTTTGCATATTGGAAATTTTTACGCTTTTACCTGCGTGGATGTTATGGCAAAATATAAAAAATTGCAGAGGAAGGATGTTTTTGAGCCGATAGGATTTGACGCTTTTGGAATGCATTCAGAAAATTACGCCTTGAAAATTAAGGAAACGCCGAGGAAGATGCTTAATCGCACCATGGCTAATTTTAGAAAACAGCTAAGATCGGCTGGTTTGGGTTGTGATTGGGCGCGTGAAATTGACACAACTTCTCCCGAATATTACAAATGGACTCAATGGATATTTACTAAATTATTTGAAAAAGGGTTAGCTTATCAAAAAGAAGCGCTTTTAAACTGGTGTCCGAGCTGTAAAACGGTTTTAGCCGATGAACAGATTGAAAACGGAGTTTGCGAAAGATGTAAAACTATTCCAGAAAAAAAGATAATGAAGCAATGGTTTTTAAAAATTACCGCTTACGCGCAAAGATTACTAGACGGTTTAGATGATATGGATTGGTCAGAGATTACCAAGTCAGCGCAAAAAAATTGGATTGGACGAACAGAAGGGGCGAGTGTGAAATTTACTGTCATTGCGAGGAGCGACGAAGGAGCGACGAAGCAATCCCGAGGCAACAGAGACAACAACGAGATTGCTTCGCCTACGGCTCGCAATGACAATGAAATTG
>JAYEKG010000075.1:0-10669 GCA_034660935.1 Patescibacteria group bacterium | reverse complement strand
AACACTTATTTTTTAGAAGCAAAAAGATGGAAAGGGCTGCCCTTGTATTTTTATAAAAAGGGCTGCCCTTGTATTTCTGTGCCCTTGAGTTTTCCAACCATAACAACAAAAGCCCCCGAATGGGGGCTTTTGTTGTTTAATTATAAATTTTAATTTCAAAAAAGAACTATGGATTTTCAGTTATGTTTTGTCTTTTCTGCGTCAATTCGTCATCCCCGCGAAAGCGGGAATCCAAAGTATTTTTTAACTAAATACTTTTTACCAGGAAACAACCAAAGCGCTGTATTTTTCAAGATTGTTTAGCTGTTCTGGCGTTAATTCAAGAGAAGCGCTAATTGCTTCTTTGATTAAATCCTCGGAAAAAGCAATTTCTTCGCCAACTTCTAACGGTCTTGAGCCAACGCTGTCTTTAAGATAATCTTCAATGTATATTTTATGTTCATCGGTCAGATTTTCAGGATTATCTTTAATGTAATTTTTTAGCGCTCGGCGGGCTAAATGAGTTACTCCCTCGCCCGGCGCGGTTTTTTCCACAATCGTTCCGTTCTCTTTTCTGGATTCAGGGATAATTGTTTTAACTTCTTCTTTTTTTATTTCTTTTTGAGCAGATTCAACGGATTCTTCGGCGAGAATAGATTCTTCCGTTAGATTAAAATCTTCTTGAGCGACTTCCGAATTTTCTCCTAAAGAAAGCGTTGCGTTTTCCGTTTCTTGGCTGGAATAAAGGTAAATACCGCCCGCTAAAATTGAAAGGGCGATAATTGGAAGGATTACTGAACTGCCGTATTTATTAATCCATTCTTTAAATCGTTTGCCCCATCCGCCTTTATTCTCTGTGTTGAATTGCGGACCGCTTGTTGGCGGACTAAATTGATTTATTGGATTGCCTGAATTTTCTTTGTTTTCCATAACTGTGTTTTTTTATAACATTAGATTTCGACCTTTTTCCCTCCGTCTCTTTTCGCGTTCGCGCGCGAAAAATTAATCAAATTTTTAAAGAATCCTTCACTATATCTTAATTATGACAGGCAGGACCATTGGTCGCCTTTGCGTTTTAGTATATAGAAACTTTCCGATTTTGTCACGGACATTATTCTTAATATAAATCCAATTTGCCGCTCCGGTATCTGAAGAAGCATCGTTAATAATTTCTTTGGTTTTTTTCCTGGTTTGGTTAAGTAATTCCTTTGATTCACGCAGATAAACAAAACCGCGCGAAATAATATCCGGTTCTCCGCGGACTTTTCCTGTCCTGCTGTTAACTACGACGATAATAACAAACATTCCATCTGCAGCCATTGCTTGTCTATCGCGCAAAACAACTTGTCCAACATCGCCGACTCCCAGCCCATCAACCATCACATAATTTGTCGGGACGCTTTCTTTGCTTAAACTTATAGAATTATTGTTCAGTAAAATAACGCGGCCGTTTTCGCCGATAATAATATTTCTTGGCGGAATACCGACGCCTTCGGCAATTTCTCCGTGCAGTTTAAGCATATAATAACTGCCATGAATCGGAATAAAAAATTCGGGTTTAATCAAGTTGAGCATAAGCTTTAAATCTTCTTCTTGCGCGTGTCCGCTTGCGTGGATGTCCATCATTTGGTAATGATAAACGCGAGCGCCTTGCTTCCAAAATATATCTTTCATATTTTGGACAGACCTTTCGTTGCCCGGAACTACAGATGATGAGAAAACAACCGCGTCGCCTTTTTTAACTCTGATATGCTTATGTTCTTTATTAACGATACGCATTAAAACGGCATTTCCTTCACCTTGCGCGCCGGTGCAAACAACAGCTATTTTTTGGGGCGCGTAATCTTCTATTTTTTTAGCCGGAATGATTGTTCCTTTTTGCGCTTTTAGGTATCCCAATTTTTGGGCAATTTCAACATTTGACTTCATGCTGTATCCTTCAACAATTACTTTGCGGTCGTATTTTTCAGCCAAATTGATAACTTCCTGGATACGGCTAATCAGCGAGGCAAAAGTTGCTATGATAATTCTTCCGGACGCCTCTTTAAAAATTAGTTCCATATTGTCCTGAATTTCTTTTTCTGAAATAGAATGGCCCGGTTTTTCCGCGCAAGTACTGTCAGACATTAACGCCAACACTTTTTTATCGGCAATTTCAGTGAGCCGCGAGATATTGGCAGGTTCATCTCCAATAGGGCTGTGGTCAAATTTAAAATCCCCCGTGTGGACGATTCTTCCAACGGGCGCGTCAATAACCAGCCCGACTCCATCGGGAATATTATGATTAACATGGAAAAATTCAATATTAAAACAACCTAATTTAATTTTATCGGTTTTTTTGATTAACTGAATATCCAGTTTAGGCGCGTCGGGAAAATCTTCCTGTCTTTTCATAATAATCCCTCTTGTTAACGCGGTTGCGTAAATGGTCGGATTGCCTAAGCGCGCCATTGAATGGGGGATTGCTCCAATATGGTCATAGTGGGCGTGGGTGATAATAACTCCGCGAATCTTTTGTTTTTTATCTTTAAGGTATGCCGTATTAGGAATAATATAGTCAATTCCGGGCATATCTTCTTCGGGAAATTGAAGTCCCATATCAACAATGATAATATCGCCGCCGTCGGGCAAAGCGGGGTCATTGTATTCAAAGACCGTCATATTGCGGCCAATTTCTCCCAATCCGCCTAGCGGAACAATGCGGAGTTTTCCTTCGTCTTTTTGAGAAGGCGTTATTTTGTCGTTTTCGTTTGTGTTGTTGTTCATTATGTTTATGTTTATGTTTATGTTTATGTTATCCCATAAAATAAGATTTTAATCAGAGTTAAAATTTAATCACGGGACGCTGAATTTTGTGTCTAAATCAAAGATTTAGACAAAATTCGCGTGCCGAAGAAGGGATTCGAACCCTTAAGCCCGGAGGCACGCGGCTCTGAACCGCGCGTGTTTGCCAATTTCACCACTTCGGCGTTTTGGAAGTAAATTTGATTTTAAGGTCTAAATTCAATAAATTCAAGGGCAGCCCTTTCAGAAACAAGGGCAGCCCTTGAATTTCTATCTTCTATTTCCAATCGTAATCTTGCGGAATTTTTAGGAAATTAAGTTTTTCAGGCGTTTTAATCAGGTTATATAATTTTTCTTTCTTCGTTATTCCGAATTTTTCCAAGCCGAGATTTGGTTCTGAAAATTCCAAGGCGGGAATACTGGCATAATTTTTATTTTTAATCCAATTTATTTTCCCCATTTCGTCTTTAATAGCATAATAACAAAAACCGCGCTTTTCTCTGACCATTTCATAAATATTTGATGTAAAACCGCGGCAAACCCAATTGGCTGTTTTTAATTCTTGAGCCGAAGCGTTAATCATTAGATGTTCGTAATTAGGGGGAATAACGATTTTGTCATTCTTTTTCGCTTCAACCGCGTAAACATTATTTACTTCGCCGCCTTGCGTATCTTGAAGAAGAAAAATTGCTTTTCCGCTTAAAACCTCATATATTTCCGGATAAGTAATGCTTGTTTGCGGGACTATTGGATGGCTATGTCCGGCTGTCTTATTGTATTCCGTTCCTAACATTATGGAAGGCAAGATAGTAATATCGTATCTCAGATTTTCTTTAATCGCTTTTTTTTTGTCTTCTTCATTTTCGGCCAGATCGCGATACATATAATACAATTTTAAATCAAAAGCGTCTTTAAGCCATTCGCGGTCATAAAGAACACTGTCCATCTCTGCCACATAACGAATTTTTGGCTTGATGTTTTTTAAATTCATTGCTGAATTGCTGAATTGCTGAATTGCTGAATTGTTTTATTGCTACCCGAAAAAAATAACAACGAAACAATAGAACAATTTAACAATTAATTTATTTCCAAACTCTGTCTGTTTTTATGTACCAATTTTCTATTTGCGAAAATCTTTGAGAGTAAGTAGTTAGCCGTTTTAGGGAAATTCCCTTTATTTTTTTACTGACGGGATAAAGATATGTCGAGCTGTGCAAAAAAATAGCCGGAATATCGTCGGTAAGCAATTGTTGGAATTTAATATATTTTTGAATTCTGTCTTCTTGGCTCATTGTTTGGCGGGCTTCTTCTAAAAGCTTGTCCGCGTCTTTGTTCTGGTAAAGAGACAGGTTAAGTCCAGGGTCTTTTTTTTGGGATGAATGCCAAAAAGCAAAAGGGTCTGGGTCAGCGCTTAGCGCTTCTCCGAAAAGTAAAGCGTCGTATTCGCGAGGGCGGATATAATCTTGCTGGATAGCCGTTGCGCCAACTATTTTTAAGGTTGTTCTAACACCGATCTTTTCCCAATATTCCTTAATTAATAAAGCGGTTTGCTTTAATTCGGGCCGATCGGCGGTTAAAAGGTTCACTTCTAAATTTACTTTTTTGCCGTTGATTTCCTTCTCTCTAATATTGTCTTCGTCTGTATCTATCCATCCGCCGTCTTTTAAAATATTTTTAGAGTGTTCAGGGGAAAAGTCGTATATTTTTGTTTCAGGAGAATAACCCATCCAACCCGGCAAAAGAGGAGAATCTACCGCAATGCCTTTTCCTTTTAAAACATCGGCGATTATTTCCTCTTTATTAATGCTATGCGATAGCGCCAAACGGACTGTTTTATCCGCAAGGGGCTTGTTTTTTGTTTGATTAAAAAAAACGGCGTAATAAAGCGGAAGGCTTATTTGGTGGATATTGCAGCGCGCCTCAATGTTATTTTGGTTTTCTGCCGGAAGAAAACTTAATCCGTCTATCTGCCTTTTTTGGCATGCCTTAATTAAATCCGCCTGGTTATTATAAAACTTAAGTTTAATTTTTTTAATAAACGGTTGAATCTCGCCATAAGCGTTGTTGGCCAAATAAAAATATTCATTGCGAATTAATTCAATTGATTTAATTTCCCCATTTTTATCTTTATTTATTCCTTTGAATTTGTATGGGCCGGAACCAATCGGCTTAAGGTTGTATTCGGCTAACGGAAAATTTTGCGCCGATATGCCAGACCAAAGATGTTTTGGCAGCATAGCTACGGTCAAATTATGCAAAAATGGCGCGTAAATATTGCTTAATTTGAAGCGAACCGCAAAATCGCCGGTTTTCTCAACAATAACACCTTGCCAATTAACCCTTAAGGGGCTTTTATATTCAGAATTTTGAATGGTCTTAATTGTGAAAATAACATCGTCGGCCGTAAGCGGTTCTCCGTTGTGCCAAACAATATCTTTTTTTAAGAAAACATCATAAACCAATCCGTCATCACTAATATTGTAATCTTGGGCTAAATCAGGAATAAGATTGCCTTGGCCGTCATATTTAAATAAGCTTGAGAAGATGAGCTGGACTAAATCTCTATCCGTGTCGTTGGTTTGCGCTAAAATAGGATTAATATATCGCGGTTGGCCCAAAATGCCTTCGGTATATTTTCCGCCTGCTTGCGGCTTAATTTGGGTCTTAGACGCGTATATGCCGCAAAGCAAAATAATTATTGAAACGAATATAATTAACGCGGAACCGCAAACTATCCAGCGTTCGCGGGAAGGCAGAATTTTAGGCAAACAAACCCATTGGCGCCAACTGGGCCATTTATTCCCGGGAACCTTGAGTATTTTCCGGATTTCAATCTGCTTTAAGCGGGATATTATTTTGTTTATTTGAGTATGAATGGAAATTTAAATAAAATAACGCGGTAATTTTGCTATTCTGAAGTTTCTTGTCATTCCCGCGTTTCTTGTTATTCCCGCGAAAGCGGGAATCTAAATTCTATATAAATATAATAAATACCGGATTCCCGCTTTCGCGGGAATGACAGTCGTCTCTTACAAGGGCAGCCCTTCGGCTTCAAGGGCTGCCCTTGTAAGGAATTGAAATCGAAGGGCTGCCCTTGTAAGGGACGAGAGAAGCGGGAATGACAAGAAAGGAAGATAGGAATAACAAGAAAGGAGAACAGAAATAACAAAATAAGCGTATCCTGCCCCCTTAAAGAGGGTTTTAAATTAAAAGGCTAGTAAATGCCGTTGCGATAAAGAGACAAGATAAAATAATAGTAGCGGTAAAGAGAACTTTTTCAAATCCTCTTTTGGCGTAATATCCGCCACCGCCTCCGCCGCCAAAAACACCCGAACCGCCTGCTCCTCGCTGTTGAAGGAGGATAGTTACAATTAAGGATATGGCGATAACAATTTGAGAAATAGATAAAATAAATTGCATAAGATTTTTTGCCGCGAGCAAAGCGCCTTACAAAGGTCTAATACTTGTAAATATATGGTTAATCTTTATTTTTTCTTCCTGTTCCGAAGGCCATATTAAGTCCGCTGAAAATAAACACGCCCCAAAAATATGCCCAAAAGCCGACAATAACCAATTCCGGCACTAAATATTCCAAAAACCAAAGCAAAGCAATGTTTATTACTATAAGGAATAGACCTAAACTCAAAACAATTAAAGGCGCGGAAATGAAACGAAGAACAGGCCTGACAAAAAAATTAATTAGTCCCATTACTAACCCAGCGATAAGAAACGCTAAAATATTGCCCTGAAAACTAAAGCCGGGAACTAAATAATCGGCTAAAAAAAGAGCCAAAGCGTTAACTAAAATTTGAACTATAAATTTCATTTATTTTATCTAATACTATCACAGCGCGAAACAATGGTCAAGGAAATATTATTTCTTGCTTTTTATTTTTTCTCTCATTATCTTCTGTAATCCAAAAACGCTTCTGCCCGAAATCTTCATTTTCGGTTTTTTCTTTTTCTCTCGCGCGGCCTCTTTCTTTTTTGCGTTTTCTTCCTCTAATTCAAATATATCTTTATTTATCACACAAAAATTATATCATATCTTTTAGCATAGGGCTAACAAAAAATTGACCAGAGGGCGGTGAATATGTAATAATAAATAAAGATGAATTTATTGCGCATTCGGAGGTTGAACCTCCGAATATGATTATGGCAAAGAACAAAACAATTATTATTGGACATATTAATCCTGATACAGATTCAATTATCGCGGCGATGGTTGCCGCTTTTTATAGTGAAAAACTTTTTGGCGTTAAAGCGTTAGCGAAAAGAGCGGGGGATTTTAACAATGAAACAAAATTTATTTTGAGCTTGCTTCCAAAATCGGCAAAAATTTGTTTGCCCGGAAAAATAAATAAAGTCAAAACAGAAAAGGTGATTTTGGTTGATACGACCGAGCCAAGCCAAATTATCGCGGGAGTGAACGAAAATAATTTGCTGGCGATTATTGACCACCATAATTTGGGAGGAATAAAATCATCTATGCCAATTTATATCCGCATAGAACCGCTCGGGTGCGCCTGCTCTGTTCTTTACAAAATTTTGCGGGAGAAAAAAATCAAACTTAGTGAAAACGCGGCTTTTTTGCTCATCGCAGCGATTGTTTCTGACACTTTGTTTTTTAATTCTCCAACCACCACGGACGAAGACAAGAAAATAGCTAAAGAATTAAACAAAATAGCGCGGCTCAACATTAAAAAATTGGCGAACGATATGTTTAAGGCGAAATCAAATTTGGATGGCGTTAAAACAAAGGATATAATTGAAGGGGATTATAAATTTTATCAAATGGGCAAAAGCAAGGTTGGTATTGGAGTTTGGGAAACGGTGGATTCGTCAAGCGCCAATAAAAAGAAAATAGCGATTATGAACGCCTTGCGAAAGAAAAAAAATAAAGACAAATTGGACTATTTATTCTTTGGAGTAGTTGATATTCTTAAAAAGAACACATATCTTTATTTGCCTGCTTTTGAAGAAGAAAAATTGGCTAAAACTGTTTTTAACGGAAAAGTTAATGATGGCATAATGCCGTTAGAAAAAGTGGTTTCTCGAAAGAAACAAATTGCGCCGGCTTTAAATAGGAAATTAAGTTAAATATCTAAGGTCAGACCTTAAGAGCAAAACATTATTATGAAAACAAATATTAAAGATTTACCTAAATCGCAAAAGGAAATTAAAGTAGAAGTTTCTGTTGAAGAAATGAAAAAATATATCCAAAAAGCGACAGGGGAACTTTCAAAACAAATTAAAATTGACGGATTTCGTTCAGGAAAAGCTCCGGCAGAAATAGTCAGACAACATATTGGGGATTCTGGGATTGAGCAAGAAGCGGCTGATTTAGCCATCAGAGAAACCTATCCTAAATTAATTAAGGAAAACAATTTAGAGGCAATTGGCCGGCCAAACATTCAAATTACCAAAATCGCGCCGGGCAATCCCTTGGAGTATAAGGCGGTTTTAACTGTCTTGCCAGATATAAAACTTTCAGATTATAAAAAAATAAAAGGGAAGCTGGCAAAAAAGGAAATTCAAAAAAAGCAGGTGGAGGGCGAATTGGAAAAATTGCGGAAACGCAGGGCAAAATTTATTACCACAAAGGAACCGTGCCAAAAAGGCGACCGCTTGGAAATAGATTTTGAATCCGCGTTGGATGGCGCAAAAGTTGAAAACGGAGGAGGCAAGAAATACCCTTTAATTATCGGCGAGTCAAATTTTGTCCCTGGTTTTGAGGACAATTTAATCGGCCTAAAAGAAGGAGAAGAAAAAAATTTTAGCGTTATTTTTCCGGAAAAATATCCTAAAAAAGAGTTAGCCGGAAAAAATGTTGATTTTAAAGTTAAAGTTAATTTAGTCCAAAAAGTGGAATTGCCAGAACTTAACGATGAATTTGCCAAATCGCTCGGGCAATTCAAAGATTTAGGCGATTTGAGCGGAAAAATCAAAGAAGGTCTTGAAAAAGAAGAAGAGCAGCGCGCGCGCGGAGAATTAAGGGAAAAAATTATTGGACAAATTATTAAAGACAGCGAGATAGATGTTCCTGAACTATTATTAGAAGAAGAACTGGCTTTAATGCTCAAAGAATTTAAGAATAGCATTGAAAGGACGGGGGTTAAGTTTGATGAATATTTAGATAAAATAAAGGCAAGCGAAGATGACATTCTAAAAGGATGGCGCGAAAGCGCGGAGAACAGAGTTAAATTGAATTTAATAATTTACGAGATTAACAAAAAGGAAAAAGTTCAAATTGATGAAAAAGATTTAGAGAAAAGAAAGGAGCAGACGCTAAAAGCTTTTGCCAACATCAAAGAGCCCGAAAAAAAACCAAGTCCTGAAGCAGTTCGTGAATATATCAAGGAAACAATGATTAAGGAAAAAATCTTTGAGATGTTAGAAAGTTTTGCTTTGGGAAAATAAGAGATACAAAAATATGAGAGGAATAATTTTAGCAGGGGGAAGGGGGACTCGCTTGCGTCCTTGCACAAAAGTAATAAGCAAACCGCTTCTGCCGATTTATAATCGGCCGTTAATTTATTATCCGCTAAATACTCTAATTAAAGCGGGTATTAAAGAGATTTTGATTATCATAGCGCCGGAAAAGGCGGGGGATTATCTGAACCTGCTCGGTTCGGGGAAAGAATTTGGCGTTAAATTTACTTATGAAATTCAGGACAAACCAAGAGGCATTGCTGACGCTTTTATTATCGGAGAAAATTTTATTGGCCAAGAAAATGTAGTTATGGTTCTAAGCGATAATATTTTTGAAGATGATTTTAAGGAAGATATAGAAAGCTTTAAATCAGGCGCTAAGGCCTTTGTTAAAAAGGTGTCAAATTCCAGCCGATTTGGCGTAATTGAATTTGATAAAAATATGAAAGCGCGAAAAATCGTGGAAAAGCCGAAAAAATGGTTAAGTGATTACGCCATTACGGGATTGTATATTTTTGACCATAGAGTGATTGAAGCGGCTAAAAAGCTTAAGCCAAGCAAAAGAGGGGAGCTTGAAATTACCGATTTACTTAGTTGGTATTTAAAAAAGGGCGAATTGGAAGTGGCGATGGTTAATAACGGATGGATTGACGCCGGAACATTTGACAGCTTGCTTAAAGCGCAAAACTTTGCCAAAGAAAAAATGCAAAAGAAGATGGTGATATAATATGTAAGAAATCATAGCGTTGTTTACAGTTTCTATAAATTTTGACTTGAATATTTTAACTTTTATAATAAGGGCAGCCCTTGAAGCCGAAGAAAGAACAAGGGCAGCCCTTGAAGTCGAAGGGCTGCCCTTGTAGGGGATAAACTGCAAACAACGCGGCTAATTTTTACAAATGAAGGTATGCATATAGATTCTTATAAATTTGGGGAGATTGTGGTTGACGGAAAGCGATATAGCGCGGATGTGATGATTTATCCCGATAAGGTAAAAAAATGGTGGAGGAAAGAAGGGCATAAGGTTTATGTTGAGGATATAAAAGAGGCGGTTGCTGAAAAACCGGATGTTTTGGTTGTTGGTTCTGGCGATCCCGGACTGATGAAAGTTTTGCCTAAGACAAAGAAGTATCTGGAAAAGCGGGGGATTGAACTGATTGTTGAGCCGACAGAAAAAGCCGTTCAAGTTTTTAATCAGCTTTGTTTGAAGAAAAAAGTTATAGCCGGCTTGCATTTAACTTGTTGAAACGGCGGGTAAAGAAGAATTAGGGAAAAACCAAGTTTCTCAAAAGGAAACTCGGTTTCTGAAAACGGAGGTTCAATCCCCGAATGAAAAAATCGCCAAGAGGGCGGTTTTTTGGTATGATAGTAAGGATAAAAAAATAGTTTTATGTCTCAAGATATTTTAAAAAAATTGAAGGATTGGCGGGGGAATGCGGCTCGGAATGAGGGGGTTCCGCTTTTTCGCGTTTTT
>JAYEKG010000074.1:0-2103 GCA_034660935.1 Patescibacteria group bacterium | reverse complement strand
AGGATTTTCCCCAAGCTTAAGCTGGTCGCACTATCGCACATTGAGCAAGGTTGAGCATAAAAATGAACGTCTTTTTTATGAAATTGAAGCCGAGAAAGAGGGCTGGAGCGTTCCTGTTCTGGAGCGGGAACGAAGGTCGATTGAAGAAAGACAACAAACAGAAGACGAAGGCAATCAGGATGGCGATTAAGGTTTTTGCTGTTTTGGCTTTGATGTGAACTACATCGCCAAACGCCAGGGCAAAATCAGCAAGTTGATTCATTTTAAAAAAACCGTTCCTTTAAATTCCCCTTTGAAGGGTTTTCTCCTTAAGGAAACGGCATTACCTTACAACTTCAAACAGGAGCGAGCTGTATAATATGAACGAAATGCTTATATATCAAACAGAAGACGGCAAAATAAAAATCGAAACTCATTTCGAAAACGAAACTGTCTGGTTAACAATAGATCAAATAGCTGAACTATTTCAAAAGTCTCGTTCAACAATAAACGAACATATTCTCAATATATACAAAGAGCAAGAGCTTGAAAAAGAACCAACTGTAAGAAAAATCGGAAATTCCGATTTTTCTACCAAACCAACAAATTTCTACAACCTTGATATTATTATTTCCGTTGGGTATAGAGTGAAATCACACCGAGGTGTTCATTTTCGTAAATGGGCAACAGCGCTTATCAAAGAGTATTTGGTAAAGGGCTTTGCAATGAATGATGAACTGTTAAAACAAGCCGGTGGTGGTAATTATTTCGATGAATTACTTGCTCGAATCCGTGACATTCGTTCATCAGAAAAAGTGTTTTGGCGAAAAGTTTTGGATATTTATGCCACAAGTATCGATTACGACTCCAAAACTGAACAATCAATTCTGTTTTTTAAAACAGTGCAAAATAAAA
Source organism: Patescibacteria group bacterium (assembly GCA_034660935.1). Lineage (GTDB taxonomy): Bacteria > Patescibacteriota > Minisyncoccia > Portnoybacterales > UBA2143 > JAHJSM01. Next base: position 1,209 of record JAYEKG010000074.1, on the reverse strand, counting down.
TGCATTGGGCAAGTCACGGACAAACAGCTGCCGAAACTATTTACAAGCGAGTTGATTCATCAAAAGAGAATATTGGACTTACCTATGTAAAAGGAATAGTGCCAACAAAATCAGAAATAGAAATAGCCAAGAATTATCTTTCTAAGGAAGAATTGGATATTTTGAACCGAATGGTAACCGCATATCTTGAAATTGCCGAGATTCAAGCCCTGAACCGCACGCCAATGTATATGGCGGATTGGATAAAGCAATTGGATAATTTTCTGAATATGACAGGTAAAGAAATTCTAAACCACGCTGGACAAATCACTAATCAACAAGCATTAGAAAAAGCACATATTGAATACGAGAAATACAAAAAAAGCATTAAAAATACAATTTCTAAAGTGGAAAAAGATTTTTTGAAGCAGATAGAAAGCAAATTTAAAAAGATTGAGAAATAAATACATCTTAAAAATATTTATTTTCCTCTCTCTTGGGGGAAAGGGTCAGGGTGATGGGAAATATGTAAGAAAATGTGAAATTATTTATCTGAAAGTCTATAGAATGAGATATTTTGAGAGTCAAAATTACAGCCTTAACCGAATCACCGGCCACTATTCCATTTAATTACAATTATGCCCTTCATTCCGCCATCTATGGTCTCCTAAAAAAATCATCAGGCGAGTATTCCCAATATCTTCATGATAAAGGCTTTGGGAATGACAATAGTGCAGGAATGGGGTGTGTGGAAAAATCAATGCATGTTCAGCACGAAGGTAAGCGCTGATGAAACAACGGGTTGAGGATTACAGGGTAAGAATCGGGCTGAGTATGGCAAGCAAATTATTAAAGAGCTTTCTGTTTTTTGTCATTTCGACCGAAGGGAGAAATCTTGAATGTCAATATTATCAAAGAGATAAGATTTCTCGCTATGCTCGACCTGCCCGCCATTGCCAAATATGCTATCATTTGACCTGCCCACTGTACCTGGCGACGGCAGGCAGGTGCTGGCACATAAGCTGAATGCTGTCTCAGGCGTTGGCAGGCGGGAATGACAGTCTGACCGATTTTTCGGACAGGCACTAATTAGTAATAGATGTCCACAAAATACCACAGGGCCATTGATGATGCGAAACTTGCTGGTATGATATGGCTTGAGATGGGGAAGGTATGAAAGAGCCGTTAAGATAACGGATTAAAACAAGAGGATATCGTGATTATGCCAAA
>JAYEKG010000073.1:0-2110 GCA_034660935.1 Patescibacteria group bacterium | reverse complement strand
CTTTTGGTCTTCCTCGCATGTTGGGGGTGGTAACGCTTGGCGCCTGTACATCTACGGCAACACCGAGAGAACCTACATGTACTACAACAACCGTAGTTTGGGTTTCTCTGTTCGTTGCCTTCAGGACTATGATTGACTATTTGACAATTGGACTATTTGTTTAATTTCCGGCGAAGCCGGTCGATTTTTTTTTGATATGGCTACTTATGATAATTTACCGATTTACAAAGCAAGTTATGAGCTACTTGTTGAGATATTTAAATTTACCCGGAATTTTAGTCGCGAATTCAAATATACACTTGGTGAGCGGCTAAAAAATGAAACAATAGATATGATAACGCGTGGAACCTGAACATCAACAGCAACAACAAGAAAGCCAACATGAACAACAACAACCGTAGTTTGGGTTTCTCTGTTCGTTGCCTTCAGCACTGGATATTTAGCATTAACAGCAAGCGGTTTGTTTTATGCAGTTAAATCTATTTGAACAAAAGAGTGAAATTGAGCCTGATAAGAAACTACTATACGATTTATTTCAAGCCTATTACAATGCCCGCAAAAACAAACGAAACACAAAAAGTGCACTTTCTTTTGAGCAGGGCTACGAACACAAATTATTTGAATTGTACCAGGATATAAAAAGCCGTAATTACGAAATAAAACCTTCGATATGCTTTATTAACTACAGCCCTGTACAACGGGAAATATTTGCAGCACATTTTAGAGACAGAGTAGTTCACCATCTGGTGTATAATTACATCAGCCCAATATTTGAAAGGGTATTTATTCACGATAGTTACAGTTGTCGTACAGGAAAAGGCACAAGCTATGGTATTAAAAGAATAGATAAGTTTATACGGTCTTGTTCCAATAATTATAAAACCGACTGTTACATACTACGCCTCGATATTAAGGGCTATTTTATGGCAATAAACAGGCAACTGCTTTTTGATAAAACCATTCAAATACTTGAAAAATACAGAGTTCGTAATTTCAAAAACGAAAAGGGTGATATAACAAAATGGTCAGATGTTTTTTGCTTTGATACCGTATATTATTTATTAAAACAAATCATTTTTAATGACCCTACCGATAATTTTATTAGAAAAGGGAGAATAGAAAACTGGGATGGTTTGCCTCCGTCAAAAAGCCTGTTTTACTCCAAACAGGGATGTGGATTACCCATTGGCAACCTGACTCTCAACTATTTAGCAATATTTTTCTCAATGAATTTGATCATTGGATTACGCATAGTTTACAATGCAAATATTACGGCAGGTATGTTGATGATTTTGTAATAATACACGAGAATAAGGATTATTTAAAGTTCCTCGTTCCACAGATAAAGGATTTTTTAAAAACTAAGCTTTTTCTTGAGTTGCATCCAAAGAAAATTTATTTGCAACATTACAGCAAAGGAGTCAAATTTCTGGGCACAGTAATAAAGCCTCACCGCATATACATTGCAAATCGCACTAAAGGTAATTTTTACAATGCCATTATGCAACAAAACAAAACAGTTAATAACAGTATTGCAGATTGTGAGAAACAAGCAACTTTTCTAAGCAGTATAAACTCCTATTTGGGTATTATGAAGCATTATAAAACATATAACCTGCGAAAAGATTTTGTACTAAAAGTCATTGACAAAAAATGGTGGGACTATTTTTATATGAAAGGTGATTTTACCAAATATAAGTATAAGAGATCCAAGCCGCAGCCCTTTTAGTAATGCAAATGAAAGCCGGGCTGGTTTGTCAGCATAATTCCTTGTCAAACAAGTTGTTATCTTATTTTTATCTAACAATCTGTATATTTGTGTATGTCTTCATCTAATAAAAAAAGATTCAGCAATAAAGACCTTCGGCTGCAATCATGGAATTATGGCTGGAATGCCAGGTATTTGAAGCATCTCCTTGCTAAGCGAATTAGCGGCGGCTCTATCCATGGCTAATCGCTAAGCGAGGAGCTTGAAAGAAATGACAAACACTAACAAATAAAATATCCAAATCGCAAAATTAACGTTAATTCAGTGATTGTAATCGTAAATTTAACGAAATATGATACCGAGAAAAATCAGCAGCATCATAAACGAAAAACTGTATGATAA
>JAYEKG010000072.1:0-2131 GCA_034660935.1 Patescibacteria group bacterium | reverse complement strand
GGTACGGAACACACTGGGCAGGATTATCAGGAATAACAGAAGTAACACACGACAAAGGTGATTTGTACTCACCATATAAGTACAAAATATCGGGTAAGCCGATAGAAATATTAACACAATTCACAGGAAAAGGTGGAAGCGACCATATGCTAATGCCATTTGGTAGAACACCCACATTCAGTCCTGTGTTTGGTAACCAATTTGTGAAAGGTACAGGAAATGTAATGAGCAAATATTGGTTAAAAGCATTTGTAAATGTAACGAGAGCAGCACTTTTAGCAAAGAGTGGTTTGCTTTCAGAATATAGAACAAAACCATTAGAATTTATGAAAGATGCAAAACCGCATTTGGTTGATTTCTGGAGTAAATATCTAAATATGGATGCCTATAGAGCATTTTACGAAGGCGTAGGATTGAACCTATCAACAGGAACAGATGCTAGCTCAAGCACTGACGCTGAACAAGGATTAGGTGTTAAAGTACGCTACAATCCTAACTGGTACAGATATAACGGTACAACTACAGCTTTAGTAGCTGTAGGAACAGAAAATAAAAATAAAATAGCCGATGAAATAGGTGCAACTAGTGCTGGTGCTACTTATAATTTAGATGGAAGTGGTGGTGATAATATGTCATTTGACGCTTTAGCTGAAATTGCAGCAAAATTACCATATTTGAAAATTCCAAAGATTATTAAATTTCGTGGTAATGAATATTGGAAGATAATTATGCATCCAAAACAAATTAAAGATTTGAAACAAGATTCTGATTATCTCGCAGCAGCTAATTCAGCATTTACAAGTTCAGAAACAAATCATCCATCATTGAAAGGATTAGTTTCTACTTGTCAAGGATTCGCTATCTATGAAGATATAGTTGGAATCAGACCGTGGGATGATACAAATCAAAATCTATTTGGTAACGGAACAAGTACTGATAGTTATGCAACTTCAATTATAGCACCTTCAATGAGTGAAACTAATTACAATGCTATTGTAGTTGGTAATAGTGCAATTGGAATGGCAAGACCAGTAGGAGTAGGATTCACACAAGAGACAGATGACCACGATGCAATATTAGAACTTGCTACATCAAGTATTCACGGATTCAACCGTGTTGATATATGTACTGAGGCTGATGTTCCGACGGTATTCGCCAGAGGTGAAGCAAGTGGCGGAGTAGTCGCAGCTACGGCAATGGAAAACACTTCAAGTATGATTATAATGACTGAATAGTATAACATAGGATAGATATAGAGGGTGTAAAAAGCCCTCTATTTTAAGGAGAAAAAATGTTTAAAAAAATATTAACAACAATACTTTTAATAGCAGTAGGATTAGGAGCAAAAAATTTGCACGATAAAAGTGTCCAAGAGGTTTGGAATCTTGTATTATCGGATTCGCTTTATATAAATACACATTATTATTCGGGGCAAGAAGCAATGAATCTTGTATATTCTGAAAGTGATAGTGCTTTTAAAGTACATTTAACTGGTGGAATAGTTGATACAGTTACTGCTTTACAAGATAGTATAGGAGTTCACAGAACCGCAATTAATTTAAACACAGCAAAAACAGGAGTTACAACTGAAATATCAAATCTTTCTGAAGACACTACACCTGAACTTGGCGGAGATTTAGATGCAGGCGAATACAGATTCCTAAACAGCCCTGACCTAACCGAACTTGGCAGAGAGCAGGAAAAGGCGTATTGGTTTGATGGGGATGATGATTTAATAGATTTTGGCAACATAGATTCAATAAAATCACTTATAATTCGCATAAATCCAAATTCAACAACTGAATCTATCTTTGAAGAAATAGATAATGTTGGTGTTTCAATTTCAAGTGGAACTGTTAGTTATCCAAGTTGGGATAATTGTTATATTGACGGAAAAGATACAGATATTATAACAACAGGTTGGCATAATATAGCATTGACTTCAACTACAAATATTGACGCAAGTGCTTTTAGATTTGGATTAGTAAATACAACCTATTTTAATGGAAGTAATTGTTTAATATTGCCTTTCAATAAGGAACTCACCCAATCAGAAATCCAAGAAATACAGAATCACGGTGTGCCTTATAAGTATCAAGGTGCGAGTCAAACAGAACAAACATCTGGAACT
>JAYEKG010000071.1:0-2180 GCA_034660935.1 Patescibacteria group bacterium | reverse complement strand
TATGACTGAAAGACAAAACCAACTTTTTGATTTCGGATTTCAGCCAACTTATCATCGTTGAATTGGCTGGTATCTTTTCCGTCAAAAAAATATTTGCCGCTGGTTGGTTTGTCTAAAAAACCGATAATATGCATTAGTGTTGATTTGCCCGAACCAGAAGAACCGGTAATCGCGGCGAATTCGCCTTCTTCAATATTTAAAAAAACCCCGCGCAAAGCCGGTGTTGTCAGTTCCCCGTCTATATAATTTTTAACGATATTTTCTATTTTAATAAGCATACCTAAAAAACTCGATTACCTCTCCAATACCACTTCGTCCCCCTCTTTTAATCCCTCAATAATTTCAATCCTATTTTCGCCCTCTAATCCAGTCTTTATAATTTGCTCAACAATTTTTCCGTTTTTTAAAACATTAACAAATTTTTGGCCATTTATTCCTTTAATAAGATAATAAGGCAAATAAAGAATATTTTCTTTTCTGTCAGTTTGAATATCCAGATTAACCGTCATACCCGGCTTAATTCTTGCGTCTTCCGCATCAAAAACAGAAGTTACTCTGTAATAAATCACGCCTGAAATAATCGTTTCGGCCGGGTCAATTTTTATAATTTGCCCGATAAACTTTTCTTCGGGACCTAAAGCGTCTAAAGTCATTTCTGCCTTATCGCCCAAATTAACTCTGGCGATTTCCGTTTCCGAAATATTAGCTTCAATTTGAAAGCGCCCTGAATTGATCATAGAAACAATCGCAAAATCAGCCACGGCAATTTCTCCTTCTTCTTTGTTTAATGCCGTAATAGTTCCATTCATCGGCGCTCTTAAAATATTCTTGTTAATCTTTTCCTGAATTTGCGCAACATTTGCTCTTGCCCGCCTTACTTCCGCCTCTGCTAAATCAATATCTGTTTGGCGGGGTGCCGCTTCCTTAAGAGCTAATTCATTTTCGGCCTTTTTAAGGGTAGCTTTGGAAGTATTAAGATTAGCTTCGGCAGTATTAATATTTGTTTGATTGCTTATTTCAGTTGACTTAATTTTTTGCTCGGCCGAAGTCAGAGCGATTAGTTCTGTGTCAATAGTGGTCCTTTCCGTATCAACGCTTGTTTCGTGAGTGGAAGAAACTAAATTTTTAACGCTTGCGTCATTCATTGCCAATCTTAAATATGCCAAAGCGTCTCTAATGTCATCTAACGCCGATTTTATTTCTTCCAAAACTAATTCAATATTATTATAAGAGGAATCGCTTTCCGCCGCATCTAAATATCCCCTGGCAGAAAGTAAACTCTGTTTTGCGATACTTTCTTCGCTTTTTACATTTAAATCAATTTGGTCATTGCCATTAAAATATTCTTCTCTCATTTCCGCGAAAGTTATTAGAAGCGCTTGGTCAGCTTTTGTATATGCGATTTTTGCTTCGTCTAAAGCATCCTCATATGCCTCGTTTAAGTCGTTAGCCGCATTCACTTGAACATTAATTAACGCTTGCTCTTTATCTGCGACATCTATTTCAGCATTTAATACCACTGTCTGATAAACTTGAAGAGCTTCCTCTCTGCTTCCCGCTAAGATTTGAGCTAATTTGGCTTCAGCAACATTTAAGGCTGCGTAATTTGATTGAAGTTGAGCGTCTAACTCCGCTGTATTCAACCGGACCAAAGATTGTCCCGCGACCACTTTGTCGCCAACCTCAACCTCTATTTTTCTAATCCTGCCCCAATCCTCAAGTTGCAAATCAATTTGTTTGGCGGGAATAACTGTCCCCGTCACAGAAACATTTTGGATAATTTCTCCTTTAGATACGATAACTATTTCGCGAGAAGAATCTTTTTCCCCAAAAAATCCTTGATAAGCAAAATACCCTCCTAACGCAATAACAACAATACTAATAATTATGGTAATTTTTTTCATGTATATAATTATTTTTCAAGGCCTGGCCTTGATTATTTTCTATTTTTAAAAAAAGTTTCATTAAATTCAAGGACACCCCTTGCCAAAGAAAATGTAACTAAAATTTATATTTTGAACAAATAAAACTGGAAAGGGGTGTCCTTGGATTTCTTGCCTTATCTTATCGCTTTAAAAAACGGCCCGACAACTTTTTGGACAAATTCTAGACAACTTTCTCTGTCTGCGTAAAACCAACCGATAAATACAAGAACCGCGCCTAAAATTAAAATTCCCAAA
>JAYEKG010000070.1:0-2239 GCA_034660935.1 Patescibacteria group bacterium | reverse complement strand
ATTAGACAAAAGAGCGGAGCGATTTTGTCTAACATCGGGCTTAAGGGAAGTTTTTTGGTGAGGCAACCCACACCAAAAAATTTGGGAGAGCGAAGTGCAACGAGCGAACTCTTTATCCCCTGTTATACGCCCCGACGAGCAAAGCGAGGAGAGTGCAACGTGGTCGACCGAAGGGAGAAGTCACAAAAGTACGCGTCTATTCTAACTTAAAGAGGAAATTATTTCTACTCCAAAACCATAATGGTGGATGCATATCTATCGGATTGATTCCAGTCCCATGAAGAAGCTCGCGCCATCTTTCAGATATTTTTTCTTTAGATAAAAATTCAGATTCTTCTTTCGTAATTATTCCAAGAAGAATAGAACATTTTATAATATGAGTATCTGGAGCAATTTCTATAAATTCTGAATTTTTCAACTTTACTTTGCCGTATTCTTGAATAATAAAACTCCAGTAATTGAAAATTTTGGGACCTGAGAGATAAGGAAAACCTTTTTTGAATTGTCTTTGAACAATATCTTTCAATTTCAGAGAATCATGATCGGCAGATTCAAGCAGATTACTAATTGAGCCCCAATTTTCTGAAATTGTTTTAGCAATCTTCTGCCACGTAGCAATATGTTTATTTGGCTGAAGAGCAACTTTATATTTTGTTAAAAAGTGTCTCAACTGCTCTTCATCCATATTGGCAGAAGATTGAACACCAAAGACAATTCTTGTTTCAGAATCATTAAAGGTTTTCAAAATAGATTCCCAAAGTTTATAGCTATCTCTCTGGTAGTTTAAACTCATCGGCAAAGTAAAATAAGTTAAGCGAGCTTCTTTTTCTTCTTCAGAAAATTCGGGACTGGAATCTTCGGGCATTTTCATATAGCCCAATTTGCCTGAATGATATGCATCCAACAAAATTCTACATTTGGAAATAATTTCCATTTTAGATTCCATATTAAGTTAGGATATTGAATATTTAATAAAACTATTGCTTGTAGCGTGCTTTTGTGATTGCGTATAATGTGGCGCGGATGATCCGAAGTTTCTTGAAGTAAATCCTGAGGGATTTACTGAAAGAAATTTTGGATATCCGCTGTTAGACGAAGTCGCGGAGCGACACGAGGATACAGCGGGGTAGCCGCGCCACATTATCCAAAATGGAGCGGAGCGACATTTTGGATAACATCAGACTTATGAGAAGTTTCTGGAGCGAAGCGGAAGAAAAATTTGGGTGGAGCCCGAGCTGAGGGCTGAACATTTTATCTCGTGTTAGCAGACCCGAGCGTAACGCAGTGAAGCGAGAGCGCAGCGGGGTGCGAACAATAGTGAGCAAGTAAAATTTCAAAAACCGTCACTATCTACTTTTATTCATGGCTTCAATAAACTCATCAATATCCTTAACGATAAAATCAAAAAGTATGTCCCTACAAGGCTCATCTTTATCTTTGTTCAACGCATAAATAGGAATTCCGCAAGCGATCGCAAAGCCCAATTCTAAAGTTCCGCTATTGCCGAGATAGCCGTCTTCATTAATACATAAAACAAATATCAGCTTTGCGAATATAATCAAAATGATGATGTGTCAGACCAATAAAGGCATATCTTTTAAGATCATCGGGTAAGTCATTGATGCCTTTGTTTCTATTTAGAATTGGGCCAAATACAATATGACCATTGGCGCGAAGCTTTTCTTCGAGCCTGCGGATTCCTTCGTGAAATCTTCTTGAGCCACAAATTACGATTTTCATACTTTTTGATTATTGATTAAAATTTATAAAGTTTTTGAAATTTTATTTCTGCTAATGTTGGGGATATACGAAGTTTTTCTGAAACGAAGTGAAAGAAAAATTTGGGTGAGCAAGCGTTAAGAATTATATTTTAATAATCAAAGGTTTCTTCACAGATATAAAAACCATTCTTACCGTCAGGGGATTTACAATTTTTTCCACATTCAAAAGTATCGCCTGGATTATTTCTTTGTTGTTTTAAATTTGTAGCCCAAGACAAACAAGATGCTCTATCGTCAAATTTTGGACTAAAAATATAATCTTCCTGACAAATAAGGCAACCATTCGGATAATAAAACCCTAAATATGTGTCTTTCTTGAAAAAATTATAAGTTACGATTATTAAAATTATTATGACTGCAATTGTTACGATTTTTTTCATAGATATAGATTATTAAAATATAATTTAGCTTACGAACTTATTGATTTAATTTGTTTAGTGAACTAAAATAATTATATA
>JAYEKG010000069.1:0-2260 GCA_034660935.1 Patescibacteria group bacterium | reverse complement strand
CTTTTTTCTTGCTAATATTATTTTATGATTATTAAATCGGCGGAATTCATAAAAGGAATCACCGGCACTAATGAAATACTAAGGGCGCGACACCCCCAAATTGTTTTTATTGGCCGTTCCAATGTTGGAAAATCAAGCGTTATCAATTCGCTTGTTAAAAGAAGCCGTTTGGTTAAATCCGCCTCAAGGCCGGGCAAAACGCTTCAAATTAACTTTTTTTTAATAAATAGAAAAATATACTTTGTTGACTTGCCGGGATACGGTTTTATGAAAATTTCCCTAAAGCAGAAAGAAAAAATCAGGAAAATGATAATCTGGTATTTGTTTAATTCAATGGTTAAATTTAAAAAAGTCGTTCTGATTATTGACGCTAAGGTTGGACCGAGCGTGTTTGACATAGAAATGCTTGATTTATTGCGGAAAAAAGGGGAAAGCGTTGTGATTGTCGCGAATAAAACCGATAAATTAAAACAAGGGGAAATAAAGAAACAATTTGAGGTAATTAAATCAAAAATTGGCGAAGAAAACATCATCCTCTATTCGGCAAAAACAAACAAAGGGAGAGAAGAGCTTTTAGAGCAGTTGATTTAAGGGGATAAGAATTTATGAAAAAATTTAAAATCAGCGATATTCCATCGGTTGACCGTCCGAGGGAAAAACTGAAAGCCAAAGGCGCTCAAAATTTGAAAAATGCCGAACTTTTGGCAATTCTTTTGGGAAGCGGATATCAGGGCAAAAATGTAATTGAATTAGCCAAATCAATTTTGTCCAAATATCCAAGAAAAAAATTTCTTAATTTAACCTACAATGAATTGGTTCAAATAAAGGGAATTAGCCAAGCAAAAGCGTGTAAAATCCTTTCGGCCGTTGAATTAACCAAACGCGCTCTCAATGTCGGAGATGAGACCGCGCCGATTATTAAAACGCCCAAAGATATTGTCGCCCAAGCCGTCTATATGCGCGACAAAACTAGAGAGCATTTGATGGTTATTTATCTCAACGCCCGCAACGAAATGATTTTTAAAAAACCGATGTTCGTTGGCACCCTTAACGCCAATTTAGTCCATCCCAGAGAAATTTTCCAATACGCTCTCAAAAAAAATGCCGCGGCAATTGTTTTAGTCCACAACCACCCCTCCGGCGATCCCGAACCATCCCAAGACGACCTCACAACAACCAAACGCATCGTTGAAGCGGGGAAAATAATGGGGATAGAGGTCATAGACCACATCATCATCGCCAAAACCAAAATTTTTAGTTTTAAGGAGAAGGAATTGCTTTGAGATTAGTTTTGAAGATGGGATAAGAAGGAATATAACAAAATTATGTTTGAACAATCATTTAAAAATATAGACAATATACTTCATACTGATTCTGGCTGCGGGACAGAACTTGATTATGTTGAGCAAACCTCTTGGATTCTTTTCTTGAAATATCTTGATGACTTAGAAGATACAAAAAAAACTGAAGCGGCGTTGGCTGGGAAGAAATATAAATATATCTTATCTCCTGAATATCGTTGGAATGCTTGGGCATGCCCTAAAAATGACGATGGGAAATTAGACCACAACAAAGCGCTTGATGGCGATGACTTGAAAGATTTTGCGAATCACAAACTTTTTCCATATCTTAAAAAATTTAGAGCCGAAGAATCCAATACGATTGAATACAAAATCGGCGAAATTTTTTCTGAATTGAAAAATAAAATTTCCAGCGGTTATAAACTGCGCGAAATTTTGAATATTGTTGATGAAATGCATTTTCGGCTCTATGAAGAAAAACACGAACTTTCGCATCTTTATGAAGCCAAAATCAAAAATATGGGAAACGCCGGACGAAACGGCGGTGAATATTACACGCCCCGCCCGCTTATTAAAACAATCGTCAAAGTAGTCGCGCCAAAAATTGGCAATACAATTTATAATGGCGCTTGCGGCAGCGCGGGATTTTTGGTGGAAGCTTACAAATATCTCGCAGAAAACCAGTCCAAACTTTCTTCAAGCCAAATGGCAACGCTTCAGAATAAAACTTTTTATGGAAAAGAAATAAAATCTCTCGCCTATATCATTGGCATAATGAATATGATATTACATGGCGTTGAAGCGCCGAATATTAAACGGGTGAATACATTGGCGGAAAATATTAAAGCTACGGCGAGACGAGTAAGGATTTTAATGGGAGGGGGTAGAAATGTCGTAATGGTATAGATAAAATGTCGCAATAAAATGGCTTAAATAAGAGGCTTTTTAGAAAATTTGAG
>JAYEKG010000068.1:0-2305 GCA_034660935.1 Patescibacteria group bacterium | reverse complement strand
ACAGTCTCGCCGAAAGGCTATTCAATTACTGTCCGAAAAAACCGATATGAAAAAATTGCCAGCTGGGGTTTCGAGCTTGCTTGCGGATATTGGCGTGAGCGGTTCTTACGAAGCGTTTAAAAATTGTTTAAAGAGTTTAGAGAATAACATTCGCCCGATGGATATTGAAAGCATAAATCTTAAACCGCAAGCAGAAAACAAAGGCGGCATTTTTGACAATCTTGGCATTTTTCAATTTGACCTAAAGATAAACACTTATTATCAATAAGAAATTCTTTAATATTTAAGGGACCGAGTCCCTTAAAAAAATATGAATTTTGATTTATTTTCAAAAAATTCTATATTATCCCCTCAAGACAAAAAACAGCGGTTAATGGTGTTTATTTTATTTGTTATAGTATTGATTATCATAATAATTTTATATTTTAATTTTTGGCGTTCTCCGACTTTGCCAAATACAGAGGGCGTTAATGAAAGTCCTATAGCAAAAGGTGAGTTTTTTGAAGTGGACGCGCCTGACGAGCTTATTGAAGAAATTGATATCGAAAAAATTGATTTTGACGCAAATTTCTTGGAAAGTTCCTGTTTTAAAAATCTAAAAATTTATGGAGAATGGCCTTTGGAAGTGGGTGAAAAAGGCAGGGCTAATCCGTTCTTGCCGTATTAAGTGATGGTTGTTTCTGCCGAGGTTAAACCTCCACGAAACACAGAGGTTAAACCTCCGCAGAAAGTTGGAAATTTTTACATTTATGGCCGTTCAAAATAATCTTCAAAACAATAAACAAGAAGATATAGAGGCGATTAAAGCAAAAGCTAAATCATTAAGCGTTTCTTATGTCAGTTTGTCTGGGAAAAAAATACCGGTTGAAGTATTAAAAGAAATACCGGAAGAAACAGCCGCTTTTTATAATTTTGCGCCGCTTGCCAGAAAAGGAGATGTTCTTGATGTGGGAATGGTTGATCCGGAGGATCTTCAAGCGAAAGCGGCCCTAAGGTTTATTGCCCAGCGAAACGGTTTGAAATCAAGAATATTTGTTATCAGTCGAACAGATCTTAAAAATGTTTTAAAGCAATACAAAAGTTTTCGGGGAGAAATCAAAAAAGCGCTTCAGGAGCTGGAAGAAGAGCTTAAAATAGCGAAAAAAGCCAAGCCGATCAAAAAAGAAGTTAAAGAAATAGCCGAAAAAATTGTTACCGAAGCGCCTATTACTAAAATAGTCGCCGTTATTTTAAGGCACGCCATTGAAGGGAGCGCGTCTGATATTCACATTGAGCCGGCCGAAGATAAAATTGGAGTGCGTTTCAGAGTTGACGGGATTCTTCACAAAAGCTTGCTCTTGCCGAAGGAAATTCATTCAGCTGTTGTGTCCCGAATAAAAATTCTTTCAAATTTGAAGATTGACGAAACCAGAGTGCCGCAGGATGGCCGTTTTCGCGCGGTTGTTGCTGAAAAAAAAATCGACTTTAGGGTTTCCACCTTTCCAACGACAGACGGGGAAAAAGTTGTTTTAAGGGTTCTTGATTCTTCTATAGGCTTGAAGGGCTTTGCCGATTTGGGAATTCAGGGCTGTAATCTAGAAACATTGGAAAACGCTGTTAAGCAGCCGTTTGGCATGATATTAATAAGCGGACCGACCGGCTCTGGAAAATCAACTACTCTTTATGCTATTCTAAACAGTATAAATAAGGAGACAACTAATATAGTTAGCTTGGAGGATCCCGTGGAATATTATATTAAGGGCATAAGCCAGTCCCAGATTAGGCCCGAGATTAAATATAGCTTTGCTTCCGGGTTGCGGCATATTTTAAGGCAAGACCCAGATGTTATTATGGTTGGCGAAATTAGAGACCAAGAAACGGCGGGTTTAGCTGTCCATTCCGCGTTGACCGGACATATCCTTCTTTCAACAATCCACACCAATAATGCCGCAGGCGTAATTCCTCGTTTGATTGATATGGGAGTCAGTTCTTTTCTTTTACCCCCTTCTATGAATTTGGCTGTTGCCCAGCGCTTAATCAGACGGCTTTGTCCTTATTGCAAGAAAGAAATAGCAGCGCCGCCAGTGATAGAAAAAGAAATTGAAAGCGCCTTAGACAGCTTGCCTCCATCTCAAAGAAAGAATTTTCCATGGAAAAAGCCGTTTAAAATCTATCGTCCGGTTGGCTGCAAGTTTTGCAATAATAGTGGGACAAGTGGTAGAATAGCTCTTTATGAAATGTTGAGAATGACTCCGGAGTTGGAAGAAATTATTAATGAAGGCATGAGTGAAACAAAAATGGACGAGGAAGCTAAAAGACAAGGGAT
>JAYEKG010000067.1:4673-12075 GCA_034660935.1 Patescibacteria group bacterium | reverse complement strand
TCTTGGCTATCTTGAATGGAAGAAAGTTTATCGCGAACACAAAAAACTTGGTAAAAAAGCGGTATTTTTTGTGATGACGGATGATACGAAAAATTGCGATGATGTAAATAAATATCTGCAAAATACATATCCAGAATTTAAGGACGCGGTTTTAACTATTCATACAAAAAATAATGGTGAGATTTCGGAAACCGTAACGGGCAAAAAAGAAGAAGAATTGAAAATACTCAGAAAAGCTTCCAATGAAATTGACAGTTGGGAAAGTCCGTATAAAGCGATTGTTTCGGTTTTAATGCTTAAAGAGGGCTGGGATGTAAAAAATGTAACTACGATTGTTGGTTTGCGTCCTTATTCGTCAAAAAGCAATATCTTGCCGGAACAGACCTTGGGGCGAGGATTGAGGCGGATGTATAGGACTTCCGATGTCGCAGAATATGTGAGTGTAGTTGGCACGGACGCTTTTATGAACTTTGTGGAATCAATCAAAAGTGAAGGCGTTGAACTTGAAAAGAAGAAAATGGGTGAGGGGACAAAACCAAAAGCTCCATTGGTGGTTGAGGTAGACAAAGAAAATACAAAAAAGGATATTGAAAAATTGGATATTCAAATCCCGATTTTGACTCCAAGAATTTATCGCGAGTATAAAAATATTTCAGAACTTGATGTCGCGAGTTTTAAGCATAAAAAATTAAAAATAAAAGAGTTTAGCGAAAAAGAGAAAAAAGAAATTGTTTTTCGCGATATAGCTTCTGGGGAAATAATTCATACGACCGAACTTGATAGTGATTTTGTACCAAATTACCAAAGCGTGATTGGCTATTTCGCGCAAATAATCAGACAAGAACTTAGATTAGTTGGCGGCCATGATATTTTATATGGAAAAATCAAAGAATTTGTGACTAATTTTCTTTTTGTTCAAAAAGTTGATTTAGAGGATTTAAATATTTTGCGGAATTTGTCGGAACTTGAAGCGACAAAAGCGATTATTGAAACTTTCAAAAAGGGAATTAACGATTTGACTGTTGTGGACAAGGGCGAGGCGGAAATAAAAGATTACATAAAAATTAGCAAAACAAGGCCGTTTGTTGTCAAAGAGCAGGGCTTTATTGTTCCCAAAAAGAGCGTGTTTAATAAAATTGTCGGTGATAGCTGTTTTGAGTTACAATTTGCTAATTTTCTTGAGGAGTGCGGCGATATAATTTCCTATGCTAAAAATTATTTCGCGGTGCATTTCGAGATTGATTACAAAGACGCGGACGGGAATATAAGAAATTATTATCCAGACTTTTTTGTAAAAGTTTCCGAGAACGAGATTTATATCGTTGAAACAAAAGGACGCGAAGATTTAGACGATGTGGAAAAGATAAAAAGATTATATCAATGGCGCGATGATATAAACGCCGCGCAAAACAAAGTTAAATTTGCGGCTCTTTATGTCAAGCAAGAGGATTATGAAAAATATACTCCAAAGAATTTCGCGCAGTTGGCAAAGAATTTTGGGAGGAAATAAATTTTCCAAAGTCGCAAAAAAGGTGTCAGGAATTTTTTTGATTAAAATAAGCCGATAAGGGGAGAAGCCAAGTTTTTTAAGAGGAAATTGGTTTCTAAATACGGAAGGGCGGAGGTAGGAAAACAATTAAAAAAACAATATGCCTAATCAAATTCAACCGGCTTTAGTTGGTATTGTGCCCAGAAGAAATCTTTGGGATGTAATACGGGAAGAGGGATGGTATCATATTCCGGTTGAGGCGGCGCCTCGGAATGTTTCTTTTGCGGAATATATTGCTTTTTATTTTCCAAAAGCGTTTGGCGCGGAGCAGAGACATAAGGTGAACTATTACGCTGATGTGCGAAAAGTGAATATTATTAAGAGAATTCAACTTTTTCCGGGAGAATCAAGCCATAAAAGGGCCCAAAAAGATTATTATCAATTTCATATAGGGCAAATTAAGAAATTACCCAAACCGATTCCAAGCAGAAAATGGAGAAGAATTATTCATATTCCCACTACTTATCAAAAGTTATTTGCCGCGGAAGAGATTAATGATTTGTATGATACTAGTCCATTGGAGGATAAAATGCATCGGGCGATGAAGGAATCCAAGATAGAAGCTGAAAGGCAGGTATATGTCAGGGCCGGCGGGCAAAATTACTGTTTAGATTTTGGAATATTTTGTTGCGGGGGGAACATTGATATTGAGTGCGATGGGGAAAAATACCACACTCTTCCTGACGCGTTAGCAAAGGACAGGCAGCGCAATAATTATTTGGCGGGTTTTGAGATTTTCCGGGAAGGAAATTAATAGTGTTCTTCAAGATTGTATTGGGATAGTTAAAAAAACTATCAATAATTTGGGCGGGTTAAACCGGAAAGGGGATTTGGGAAAAATTTAATGGCAGGGTTTCTTCCTTTTTTATTTAAATATTAAACATTTGAGTTGTTCAACTATGCGGTGGCCGGATGGGACATACTATTGATTTTTTGTTTTTTGTGGTAAAGTTGTGTTATGGATAAAATTTCAATAAAAATGCAAAGACAGAAGAAAGGCAGTTGCCAACCGCGCGTACCCAAGCCAAGAAAAGAAGAGGCCGAGTTCGGGCCCGGAAAAGTTAATATTATTATTTGTAAGGACTGCGGCGCGGTTTATTTTTACAAAAGCTGGCATCATTATTTAGAAAAACATAAAAAGCTTTTTAAGGACAAACCGATAAAATCCGCTGTTTGTCCTGCTTGCCAGATGATTAGGGACAAAATGTTTGAAGGCCAGATAATTTTGAAAAATATGCCGGCCGATAAAAAGAATGAAATTTTAGAATCAATTCAGAATATCGGCAAACGCGCTTTTAAGAGAGACCCAATGGATAGAATTATATCCGTCAAAGAGAAAAACGGGGAAATAGAGATTTTAACGACCGAGAATCAATTGGCGGTTAGTATTGCTAAACAAATCAAGCGAGCTTTTAAGGGAGAAAAAGCGGAACTGAAAATTAGTTGGTCGCATCAGGAAAGCGTTGTAAGAGTTATCCTAAATTTTGGACTATGAAAAATTATTAAATTGTTGTTTTTTATGGTAATATAGAATACAAGAGATATGGATAAGAAAACACAAAAACAATTAAAAAAGAAACTGGAGGCGGAAAAGAAGAAATTGATGCGGGAACTTAAATCGTTTGCCAAGAAGGACCCGAAAGTAAAAGGAAACTGGCTGACCCGTTTTCCTTTGTTTGGCGCGGACCGTTCGCATCCGGACGAAAAAGCTGAAGAGAGGGAGGATTACGAAAATCTTCTGCCTGTTGAGCATGCCTTGGAAACGCGTTTAAAAGATATTGAGGAAGCGTTGGGGAGAATAAAGAAACAAACTTATGGCAAGTGTGTTAACTGTGGCAAAGAAATTAAAATCAAACGGCTTGAGATTGTTCCCGAGGCGAAATTGTGTTCAAAATGCGGAAGAGGAGGGGAATAAAATAAGAGAGCGGTTCTGTCTGCGGAGCTGTTTTTATATTTTTATTTTTAATTTATGATTGCCAAAGTTTATTCAGCCGCTGTTGTCGGACTGGATGCTCAGCCGATTGAAGTAGAAGTTGATTTGTCCGCCGGATTGCATTGTTTTCAGATAGTCGGATTGCCTGGCGCGGCCGTAAATGAATCAAAAGACAGGGTATCTTCGGCAATCAAAAATAGCGGGATTACTCCTCCTTATCACAGCCGCCGCCGAGTAATTGTTAATTTAGCTCCGGCCGATTTAAAAAAAGAAGGTCCTGCGTATGATTTGCCGATAGCGATGGCTTTTCTTCTGGCTTCCGGACAAGTTAGCGTTGAAAACACAACAGATAAAATTTTTATCGGCGAGCTTTCATTAGAAGGCGCGCTGCGCCGAATTAGCGGGGTTTTGCCAATAGCTTTAGCGGCTAAGGAAAAAGGATTTAAAACCATTTTTCTGCCTATTGGGAACGCGGTTGAAGCGGCTTTAGTAAAAGGATTGGAAGTAATCCCAGTTAATTCTCTAAAACAATTAATTGCTCATTTAAAAGGGGAGCGTTTAATTTCTAAAAAAATGCCAGCGCGCGAAAATAAGCTTTGTTCAAAAAACGATTTATTGGTTGACATGGCGCATATCAAAGGACAAGAGCAATCCAAAAGAGCGTTAGAGATTGCCGCGGCGGGAGCGCACAATATTTTAATGCGCGGACCGGCTGGAACAGGGAAAACGCTGTTGGCGCGCAGTTTTCCGTCCATTTTGCCTTCTTTATTGAAAAAAGAGTCGCTGGAAGTAACCAAAATTTTCAGCGCGGCGGGACATCTCAACGATAATCAATCATTGGTAACGGAAAGGCCTTTTCGTTCGCCCCATCACACCGCTTCGGTTGTTTCGTTGGTGGGGGGAGGGTCTCGCCCCAAGCCAGGCGAGATTACATTGGCTCATCGCGGGGTTCTTTTTTTAGACGAAATGCCGGAATTTTCCCGTTCAACTTTGGAGGGATTGCGCCAGCCCTTGGAAGATGGCGTTATTACCGTTTCTCGCGCCGGCGGGACGGAAATTTTTCCGGCCAAATTTATTTTAATCGGCGCGATGAATCCTTGTCCTTGCGGAAAGTTGGGAGATCCCGAGCAGCAGTGCACCTGTTCTCCGGGACAGATTTCAAAATATCAAAGAAAACTTTCTGGGCCGTTTTTAGACAGAATTGATATTAATATTGAAGTTCCCCGTCTAATCGCGAGCGAACTTTCAAGTTCTCAACTGTCAGAACCGTCTAAACTAATCAGAGAAAGAGTTCGAAAAGCGCGAATAATTCAAGGAAGAAGATTTTTAAATGAAAAAAATATAATAACCAATAGCGAAATGAGACCAAACCAAACCAAGAAATTTTGCCGAATTGGGCTTTCGGGGCAAAACTTGCTTGAAAATGCCGTAGATAGAATGCGCCTTTCTGTCCGCTCATATTATCGCTTATTAAAATTGTCGCGGACAATTGCCGATTTAGACGGCGCCGATAATATTCAAACGACTCATATTGCCGAAGCGATTCAGTATAGTCCGAAGGTGGAAGCGTAAAGAATTCTTTTTGCGCGCGCAAGATTGTAATTTTAAGGTCAGGCCTTGAGAGTAGTAATGGTTTTTTCTTTAATAATTTTTCAGAGGAAGGAGAGTAGGATGAAGAAGAAAAAGAGCAAGAAAAAGGAAACGGATGAAGCGAAGAAAACAAAAACAGACAATAAAAAATTGTCTGATATTGACGGGCAGAGGGAACCAGCTAATATACAAAGCTATTTCTACCAATTAGGGCAGATGTAGCAAAAAAACAAAAAAGGGCGGGAACAAAACACTCCGGCCCTTTTTCATTTGAAAATTGTCTCTCTTCGGGAGATGTTCCGGAGGGACAAAATTTGAAAATTAAAAATTTAAACCCGTGGCAGGTTTAATATATATATCCTCTGATTTTCCAATTATTGGCGCGAAGCGTTCGAACACTTTTGATACCCCACCCCGCGTGGTTCATTTCTGAAAATGTGACCCAGCTGCCGTTAATTGCTTCTACATACCCAACATGGCCATACCAACTTTCGCGGGTAACAATAATTGAACCAACTTGGGGCGTTGTTCCCGTTTTACGACCATAAGCCCGCGCGTTAGCCAGCCATGATTTAGCGTGACCCGACCAAGGGACAACCCTCTTTTGCGCGACAAACCAAGTACACTGCCCATAAGGGAAGTTATGGCTTTTCCCTGTTCCATCTCCGGTGATATAGCTTTTTTGCGCGATATATGTTGATTTTGCCCGTACTGGCGCCGGCATCTGTCCGTTCGGAATAACTAATTTTTCGCCAATTTGAATACTTCCGTCGGCGGGCAGTTCGTTAAAAGCGATAATTTCTTCTGTGTCAGCTTTGTAATAATTTGCAATCCAGCCGATCGTTTGATTGCTTTTAACTCTGTGAATAAGGCCCGTAACAGGCAAAACCGTCAGTTCGTCGCCGGGACGAATAATGCTTGTTTCTTTAAGATTATTTGCCCAAAGCAATGTATTTACGCTAATGCCGAACGAAGCGGCAATACTGGAAATAGTGTCGCCATTTTGGACCGTGTAAGCAATAATTCCAGTTCTTGGCTCTTGGCTAATAAATGTAACAGGACTGTTTTTAATTAAAAAAACGCTTTCATAAAGCGTGGCAAAAGAAATATTCTCCTCGTTTAAGTTTTGTTCCGGATCATTCGCGCCATCTGTTTTAGCCAATACGCTGGCTAGTATGCCGGCCGACAAATATGTATCGCCGGTTGAGGGGCTTTCAAAAACGCAGGGTATTTTGTCTGATTTTTCTTCAATAATTGTTTTATTGCCGTTAAAGCAAGGCAAAGCAAGCTGTTTCGTGTTTTTTATAGGGCCGGCCAATAGCCAACTTAAGGCAAATAAAACAACTGCCGCGAAGAGCAGTTTTTTCTTTTTTCCCATATTAATCTTAAAATGGCTAAAAGCCGCCTTAAAAAAATGTTTTATCGTAGTCATAAAGACTTCTTGCGGAATAACTTTTCAGCAGGAAGAGTTGTTTCGCAAAAAATCTTAACAATAAAAGTTTATCAGCGCCGCGTTTATATGTCAAGAAAAAACTATTCACAATTTAACTAATTTTTTGGATAGCTTTAGTTAAGCGCGATTTTTTTCGGCTAGCCGTGTTTTTCTTAATTACTCCGCGCTTAGCCGCTTTATCAATGGCTTTGTATGATGCGGGAAGAAGTTTTAACGCTTCTTCTTTTTTCTCGCTTTTAATGAGCGCTTTAGTTTGTTTGATTAAAGACCTCGTTTTCTTAATTCGGCGCTGGTTAAAAACCCGCCGCCGAGCGCTTTGCAAGAGAGATTTTTTTGCTGATTTAATAATAGGCATAATAAATAAGATTTATGATTTAAGAATAGAGTTGCATTAAGTCTTTGAAGTATAAACTAAACTTTGAAATTAAGCAAGTTTATGATAATATACAATTATAAATTTTGAATTATTCCTAATTCCTAATGATTTCTTTACTTGAGGGAAAAATTGAATTAAAAACGGACAAACTCACTATTATTAATGTTGGCGGGGTGGGTTATAGGGTTTTTTGTTCAGGAGCGGTTTTGGCTCAGTTAAAGAAGGGCAAAGAGGCGAAGCTATTCATCTATCTTTGTTCGCGTGAAAATATTTTGGATTTATACGGCTTTTTGTCTTTTGATGATTTGGAATTCTTTGAAACGCTTGTTTCTGTCAGCGGAATCGGCCCTAAAGCGGCGCTTTCCATAATGGCTCTCGCGCCGGCGGAAACACTTAAACAAGCCATAGCCAGCGGGCAAAAATCGCTTTTGACAAAAGTTTCTGGAATTGGCCAAAGGACAGCCGAGCGAATTATTTTAGAATTAAAAGATAAGATTAAGG
>JAYEKG010000067.1:2068-4573 GCA_034660935.1 Patescibacteria group bacterium | reverse complement strand
CTCGCGCCGGCGGAAACACTTAAACAAGCCATAGCCAGCGGGCAAAAATCGCTTTTGACAAAAGTTTCTGGAATTGGCCAAAGGACAGCCGAGCGAATTATTTTAGAATTAAAAGATAAGATTAAGGCTCCGATTGTTGATATTAAAAAACTAAGCTCTAATAGCGAAGCGATAGACGCGTTGGTTAGTTTGGGTTATACCGGCCGGCAAGCGAGAGAAGCGCTTGAACAGATACCGGCAAAAATCAAGGGAACAGGGAATAGAATTAAAGAAGCCCTGCGAATTTTAGGAAAATAATTTCAAATGAGGTTTCAAGCGAGGTTTAACCTCGCTTGAAAAATATTATGATTTTTAAGGCGCTTGGCAGAAAGAAGGAGGAAAAATGGAACAGTTTTGTTGTTAAAAACAGCGGTTCTTTTTTGCAATCATATCAATGGGGGGAATTTCAAAAAACATTTGGCAGAAAGATATGGCGCGTTGAAATAGAGGAGAATTTGAAAGCGCTGGTTGTTAAGCACGGCTTGCCATTGAAGCGTTCTTATTTATATTGTCCGCAAGGTCCCGTTTTAAAACAAGCGGCAAGCGGCAGAAAAAAAACAATTAATCTGTTTCTCAAAAAAGTTAGAAAAATCGCGAAAGAAGAAAGAAGCATTTTTTTTAAAATAGAACCGCTTTTTGGCGCGAAAATTTTAGGAAACGATTTTATTAAATCGGAAAAGGAAATTCAACCCTCCCAAACGACAGTTTTAGATATTGCGAAGACAGAAGAAGATTTATTAAAGCAGATGGGCCAAAAGACAAGATATAACATTAATCTTTCCCGGCGCAAGGGAGTAGTGATAGATGAGGCGTCGAGCAATAGCAAATCAGCATTAAACGCTTTTTGGAATTTATTGGAAAAGACGGCCGAAAAAGATAATTTTTATACCCACCAAAAAAAATATTATCAAAAAATGTTTGATTTTTTAGGCCGGGGGGGCTTGGTAAAACTGTTCTTGGCGAAAGACAAGAGAAAAATTATTGCCGCGGGCATTTTTTCTTTTTATGGGGAAACGGCTGTTTATATGCATGGCGCTTCGGATTACAGCGCCCGCCGGCTAATGGCGCCGTATTTGCTCCAATGGCAGGCGATTTTAAAAGCAAAAAAGCTTGGATTAAAATATTACGATTTTGGCGGAATTGATGAGAAAAAATGGCCCGGCGTAACTCGTTTTAAAAAAGGATTTGGCGGAAAAGAGATAGTTCGCTCTGGCGCTTTTGATTTGGTTTTTAAGAAATGGTGGTATAGCGCTTATAATATAGTTAGGAGAATTTTATGACGATTTTAGAAAAAATGCTAAATTTGGGCAGAAAAATCATTCCTCAACCAATATTTAATTTCTTTCAACCGGCTTATCATTTCTTATTGGGCGCTTTGGCTGTTTTTTGGTATGGATTTCCTTCAAGAAAATTGAAAGTCATCGGAGTGACAGGCACAAACGGCAAATCAACAATAGTTTATTTAACAGCCAACATTTTAGAAAAAGCGGAATATGCGGTTGCTTCAATTTCTTCTATTCAATTTAAAATTAAAGACAATATTTGGCTGAATGATTTAAAAATGACCATGCCTGGGCGTTTTGAAATACAAAAATTTTTAAGGCGAGCGGTCAAAGCCGGATGCCAATACGCTGTTTTGGAAGTAACATCAGAAGGAATTAAGCAGCACAGACACAGGTTTATCGGATTTGACACGGCCGTTTTGGCTAATCTTACGCCCGAGCACATAGAAAGCCACGGCGGTTTCGAAAATTACAAAAAAGCTAAAGGCGGACTTTTTCAAGCGCTTAAAAAAAGCGGTAAAGCGATTGTAAATTTAGATGACCCGAATGCTGAATATTTTTTGCGCTTTCCGGCGGGAAAAAAATGGGGATACGCCATAAGGCCGCCAAGAAAGGAAGGAGTGAATGTCCAAAACTTAATCCGGGCGGAAAATTGCAAGGCAAACAAAAATGGCGTTTCTTTTACGGCCGACGATGCAAATTTTAATCTTAATTTGCTGGGCGAATTTAATATTTATAACTCTTTAGCGGCGATAGCGGTCGGAATAGCTGAAAAAATTTCTTTGGGGAAAATAAAATTGGCCCTTGAAGAGGTAAGAGGTATCCCCGGCCGTTTGGAAATAATCACAAAAAAGCCGTTTACGGTAATCATTGATTACGCGCATACTCCGGACGCCTTGGAAAAAGTTTATCAGACAATCAAAAAATCTTTTGGCGGACGGATAATCGGAGTGTTAGGCGCGGCGGGGGGAGGGCGCGATAAATGGAAAAGGCCTGAAATGGGAAAAATAGCGGACAAATATCTGGACAAAATTATTATTACAAACGAAGATCCTTATGACGAAGAGCCGCAAGCCATTATTAGCGGAATTACAGCAGGTATTAAAAAGAAGCCGGTAGAAAAAATTATTGACAGAAAAAAGGCGATTCGCCGGGCTTTGAAAATAGCGCGGAAAGGCGATGT
>JAYEKG010000067.1:0-1968 GCA_034660935.1 Patescibacteria group bacterium | reverse complement strand
TTTAGAAATATATTTTGCGGCAATTAAAATATATATTGCCGAACTTTATCAATATCAATGATATTTTTAGAAAAAATATTTTTTTATCTTCTGATTTTTTGTTTACCTTTCCAAACGCGCAAGGTTATTTATCAATGGAGTGGGAACGGTTTTAACGAATGGACAAGCGCTTTTCTTTATCTGACCGATATTTTAATTTTAATTCTTTTTCTGTTTTGGTTTTTTAGAAGCAGGGAAAAGAGATTTTTTAAGAATGGGATTAAGTTGGTGGAAGGAGCGGTTGCGAAAAGCGGTTTTTGGTTGGTTATTTTTTTGGCGATTGGACTAGTTTCTTTAATTCAAGCGCGGAACATTCAGCTGGGTTTTTATGCCTGGTTTAAACTTTTAGAATTTAGTGTTTTATTTTTTTATGTAAAAAATAATTTCAGAGAATTATTTAATTTTACGCGGGTTGCGCAAGCGCTGGTTATAAGCGGGTTTGTCCAATCTTTAATCGCTTTTGCGCAGTACGCGGAACAAAAAAGTTTAGGGTTGAAGTTTTTAGCGGAAAGTCCTTTGAAAGCGGGGATGAATGGCGTTGCCAAAATTATTGTTAACGGACTGACAATTATTCGTCCTTATGGGACATTTCCTCATCCAAATATTTTAGCGGCTTTTCTTTTGTTTTGTGTTTTTTGCCTCTATTTCCTTTGGCTGGCGAAGAAACGGTCTTTTGTGTGGAATTGTTTGCTGATTGTCGCGGGTTTTTTTATTATATCCGCTTTTTGGCTTTCTTTTTCACGAACCGCTATTTTAGTTTTTTTGTTCGCGATTCCCCTTTATTTTATTCTTTTGCTTAGGCAAAAATACGAACCGATATATGAAAAGCCAATTGGTAAAATTATTCTTATCTTTCTTTTTATTGTTTTTTGTTCTTGTTTGTTTATTTCCTTGGCGCAAACGGAAATTTTTTCCCGTTTTGCCATTTCTTCATCAGAGCAAGCTGTCGGTCTGCGTGTTTTTTACAACGAAACGGCTTTTTCCGTTATTAATGAATATCCTCTATTGGGAATAGGGCAGGGAAACTTTGTCTGGGGAATTGGGCAGGCGCTTGATTTAATGTCCTCCTGGCTATATCAGCCGGTTCATAATGTTTATCTGTTAATTGCCAGCGAAACAGGGTTGTTGGGCCTGGTTGCTTTCCTGATGTTTCTTTTTCTAGTTTTAAGCCATGCTTGGCGGAATGTGGAAAATATCCCGCGATTGGGAATAACAATTCTTTTTTGCGGATTTTTATTTATAGGCATATTTGACCATTTTTTTTGGACGCTTCAACAAGGACAACTAATGTTTTGGATTGTTTTAGGGATTCTTGCCTCTCAAGAACGGGTTTAGGTTTAGTAGGTTTGACTTTTTTTGTAAGTATGTTAGGGTTGTTCAAATTGTACTTTGAACTATAACTTAAAACTTAAGAAGGGAGGGGATAGTTATGGCATATAGTGATATAGTTTGCCCTAAATGCAAAGAGGGCAAATTGGTTTCTTTTAACGGTTTGTCGAAAAACAAGAAGGGGCTTAACTTTACCTGCCATTCTTGTAAAATTTCTTTTAAGGTGGAGGATGAGGGTGGATACCTGCCCAGCAAAATAAATATTTTAAACACTAAATTCCCTTCTTTGGAAGGATTAAGTTTTTCTTAACTTTAACAAAAAAGCCATTGCCAACGCGCGATGGCTTTTTATATCCCCCGCGTGTGATATAATAAAACAAATGTTCAAAAAATTCATTTTGCTTTTAATCAAAATTTACCAAAAAACCATTTCTCCAGACCATGGGGCTTTTCCTGTTTTGGCGCTTTTGGGCAGATGCCGCCATTATCCGACTTGCTCGCAATATACTTATAAAGCGATTAAAGAAGGCGGAACGCTGAAAGGATTATGGCTTGGATTGAAAAGAGTTTCTAATTGCCATCCGTGGGGAAAGAATTAAA
>JAYEKG010000066.1:0-2344 GCA_034660935.1 Patescibacteria group bacterium | reverse complement strand
TTATTAAAAATGATCCGAAAATAAAGTCTGACTTCGAAGGCAAGGGTGTTGATACGGTAAACTTTGCCAAAAAACTCCTGGGGCAGATTGTATTTCTCTATTTTTTACAAAAGAAAGGCTGGTTCGGTGTTGAAAAAGGAAAGGGCTGGGATACTGGTTCAAAAAGGTTCTTGCGTGATTTATATGACGGAAAAATTATTCAATACAAAAATTTCTTTAATGATGTTTTAGAACCACTTTTCTATGACGCTCTTGCACGGGACCGCTCAGATATTGACCATTATAACGAACACTTCAAAACAAAAATACCATTTCTAAATGGTGGTTTATTTGACCCAATAAATAATTATGACTGGGTTAATACAGACATTTTATTATCAGATGAATTATTTTCAAATAGAACCAAATACGATAGCGAAGGCACAGGAATTCTTGATGTTTTCGACTTGTACAATTTCACTGTCAGGGAAGATGAGCCATTGGAAAAAGAAGTAGCCATTGATCCCGAGTTACTTGGCAAGGCCTACGAAAAATTTAATGCAATCCGCCCGGATAATTATGATGAATTTAGAAAGGCATTAAAAAGTGGTAAAAAAGGAGAGGAAAACAAGTTCAACAAAAAGTTCGGCGTTTATTACACTCCCCGTGAGATTGTTCACTACATGTGTCAACAGAGCTTGATTAATTATCTATCTGCGTGCCTCGCACAGGCAGATCTGGCAACCGAACTTTCCGATAGTCATTCCAGCTCCATATCCCGTCATTCCCGCGAAAGCGGGAATCCAGTCGTTTCCAAAGAAGACATCGAAGCCCTGATACACACCGGCGAACAGGTAGGCGAAAACGAATCAACCGTAGGAGTCAAGGGCAAAGAAACTGATACTTATTTTTACAAACTGCCGGAAAGCATACGCAAAAATGCGAAACTAATTGACGAAAAACTTGCGGAAATCAAAGTCTGCGACCCAGCTGTGGGAAGTGGTGCTTTTCCGGTGGGGATGATGACAGAAATTGTAAAAATCAGAAATGTGCTGACAAACTTTATTCGGGACGATATTCGCACTTCATACCAGTTTAAACGCGCATGTATTGAACATTCTCTTTACGGCGTGGACATTGACCCCGGCGCTGTGGAGATGACAAAACTTAGACTCTGGCTTTCACTGGTGGTTGATGAACAGAATATTAAAGATATCAACCCATTACCAAATCTGGATTATAAAATAATGCAGGGTAATAGTTTGATATCAGAATTTATGGGGATAAACTTTGATATTGATAAAAAACAGAGCAGCGAAAAATCAATGTTTAAGTATGAGACAGATAAAGTGATAGAACAATTTCAACAGAAAAAAGATGAATTCTTAAATGAATCTAACGTATCACAAAAATCAAAGTTGAAAAAGGAGATTGATGACCTGCTGGTCAAAATATTTGAAACTAAACTGAAAACACAAAAAACAAATTACTTCAACAGATTAAAGGATATTGAAGACAAATACTCAGTGGTGCGAAATGAAAAGCAAAGGCATGAATTAATCAAGCAGGATAAAGATAATCTCAACAAAAAATTCGATTTTGACCTTGAATCTGCGGAAAAACAACTAAAAGAATTTAGCAGTGGTAGAAAGATAAAACCATTTTTTTTATGGAATCTCTATTTTTCTGAAGTGTTTTTGAGCGGAGCGAAATCCGCCTCTGGCGGGCATAACAAAGACGGGCATGTCCGCCGAAGCGGTAGCGGAGGCGGATTCGATATTGTGATTGCCAATCCGCCGTATATCAGAATACAGGAAATTCAGAAGAACGATTCGCAATTAGCCACCAGGCTTAAGGATAGCTTTTTATCAGCGTCAGGAAGCTTTGATATTTACGCGTGTTTTGTTGAGCTTGCGATTAGGCTGATATGTGATAAAGGCAACATATCGTATATTCTGCCGCATAAATTTTTTCAAGCTGCATTCGGAAAGAATTTGAGGCAATTGATTTCTTCGAAAAGGATGCTTAGAAAGATTGTTGATTTTGGGAGCAGCCAGGTATTTGAGACCGCAACAACCTATACTTGTCTGTTATTTTTGTCGCATCAGAACAATAGCTTTAAATTCGCTGAATTAAAACCTGACACAATAGTAACTGATCTTCCTGAAGTGTTTGAACTCATCAACCGCAATGAAAAAACCGAGACGGAAAAAGCTGCCATTACAATAATATCCAATACTCGTACTATGCAAGTAAGGAGTAAAGTTTGAATAATGACGCAATGAAATTGAGTGATTATTCTTCAAGTCTGTTATACTTTGCTCCAGGTGAGTTTCGTGGTTGGGTAGGTCATTACAATCCTGGA
>JAYEKG010000065.1:0-12184 GCA_034660935.1 Patescibacteria group bacterium | reverse complement strand
TATGAAAATAATTATTAAGACGACAAATGTGGATATTTCTTCAAGTGTTAATGAATATATTGAAGAAAAAATTGGCGGGTTAGAGAAACTTTTAGGGAAATTCAACCCCGGAGTGGTTGACGCGAGGGTCGAGGTTGGCAAAATTAAAAAAGGACAAAGGCAAGGAGAGATTTTTAGGGCAGAAGTAAATTTAAATCTCGGCGGAAAACTTTTGCGAGCGGAGGAAACAGGAGAATCTTTGCGCGCGGCGATTGATTTGGTCAAGGATGAATTGAGAAGAAAAATTAGGCAGGATAAGAATAAGACAGAAACAAAAACTATTAGAGGCGCGAGGTCTTGGAAAAAATTTTGGCGGTTTAGTCCGCTGGCGAGATTTCGTTCGTCTAAGGTTGAAGATGTAATTGACCACTCCGAGGAGGAAGAAAAGAAGTAAAAAGTTTTAAGATAAATTCAAGTAAATTCAAGGGCAGCCCTTTCTTAAGGGCTGCCCTTAAATTAAGAAAGGGCTGCCCTTAAATTAAGAAAGGGCTGCCCTTGTCGGAACACTTATCGGAACAAGAACATCCTTAGGGGGTGTTCTTGTATTTTAGGGTAATTCGTTTTATAGTGGTAATAATTATCATACTGGAGGTCTAAGCACTATGTCTATTTTTTCCAAAATTTTTGGCGGCGCTAACGAAAAAAGGTTGAAGGATATTGAACCGTTAATTGAAAAAATTAACGGGTTTGAACCGCAGTTTACTTCCATCCCGGACGGGGGACTGAAGGACAAAACGGCGGAATTTAAAGAACGGTTTAAGAATGGCGAAACATTGGACGGTCTTCTCCCCGAAGCGTTTGCTTTGGCTCGCGAAGCATCCAAAAGAGCGCTTGGACAGCGTCCTTTTGATGTCCAATTGATTGGCGGCATTGTCCTTCATCAGGGACGAATTGCCGAGATGAAAACAGGGGAAGGAAAAACATTAGCTTCTGTTTTGGCGGCCTATTTAAACGCGCTTCCGGGCAAGGGCGTTCATATCGTGACGGTTAACGACTATTTGTCCCGAAGAGACGCCAACTGGATGGGGCCGATTTTTCATCTTATGGGAATTTCAGTCGCCTGCCTTAACCACGAAAAATCTTATGTTTTTGAGCCGCAGGCCGCGCCTGATAAAAATGAAGTTACGGTTGAAATGGAGAACCTAAAAGAAGTTCCGCGCAAAGAAGCGTATTTGGCTGATATTACTTATGGAACAAATAATGAATTCGGCTTTGATTATCTGCGGGACAATATGGCTCCTTCGCTAGAGATGATAGCCCAGCGCGAACCGCATTTTGCGATTGTTGACGAAATAGACAGCATTTTAATTGATGAAGCGAGAACACCCCTGATTATCTCTATGCCGGACGCGGAATCAACAAAAATGTATGAACAATTTTGCGGAATTACGCCGCAATTAAAAGAAAACGCCGATTATAATTTGGACGAAAAAATGAAGGCGGTTACACTGACTGAAAACGGAATTAACCGGGTGGAAAAAATATTGGGGATGGGGAATATTTATGAAGAAGGCGGCATCCGCTATGTCCATCATCTAGAACAGGCCTTGCGGGCGGAAGTTATTTTTAAAAAAGACAGGGATTATGTTGTTAAAGAGGGCCAGGTGATTATAGTTGACGAATTTACGGGCCGTTTAATGCCGGGACGCCGTTATTCGGACGGACTGCATCAGGCGCTGGAAGCGAAAGAAAAGGTTCGCGTCCAGCAGGAAAGCAGGACTTTAGCCTCTATTACTTTTCAAAACTATTTTCGGATGTACGAAAAACTTTCCGGAATGACGGGAACGGCTATCACTTCGGCCGAAGAATTTGACAAGGTCTATAATCTTAAAGTGGTTGAAATTCCAACCAATAAGCCGGCGATTCGGCGGGATGCGTCTGATAGTATTTATAAAAACGAAAAAGGGAAATTTCAGGCGATTGTGCGGGATATAAAAAAAAGGCATCAGGCGGGACAGCCGGTTTTAGTGGGAACTGTTTCTATTGAAAAAAACGAACTGCTTTCGGCTTATCTTCAGAAAGAAGGAATCGCGCATCAAATTCTCAACGCGAAAAACCATGAACAGGAGGCGCAAATACTTGCCCAAGCGGGCAAAAAAGGAGCCGTAACGGTGGCGACCAATATGGCAGGCCGCGGAGTTGATATTATTTTGGGCGGACGGGACTTGGAGGATAGCGAGAAAGAGGAAAAACATAATGAAGTGGTAAAATTGGGCGGGCTTCATGTTATTGGGACGGAAAGGCATGAAGCGCGGCGGATTGACGACCAGTTGCGCGGAAGAGCCGGCCGGCAAGGGGATCCCGGCTCAAGCCAATTTTTTGTTTCTTTGGAAGATGATTTAATGCGCGTTTTTGGCGGGGACAAGGTTAAGTCAATGATGGAAATACTAAAAGTGCCTGATGACCAGCCGCTTGAAAACAAGCTTGTTTCAAAAGCGATTGAATCGGCGCAGGGCAAGATAGAAGGGTATAACCTTGACGCGCGGAAACATATTTTGGAATACGACGATGTAATGAACAAACAGCGGGAAACGGTTTATAAAAAAAGAAAGGAGGTTTTGGGCCAAAAAGATGTTAAGTCGGAAGTGATAGAAATGCTTAAAAACGAAATTAAAGAAATTGTCCAATCGCAATTTCAGTTGACGCGGGGAGGAGAAGTCCCTTATAAAGAAATTAGCGAGATAATTGAAAGTATTTTTCAGGCGTCAGAATTGCTGCCCCAAAAAAAATTGCCGGAAGTTTTAGCGGAACTGAGGAGCGAGGAAGAAGTATCCGATTATTTAATAAAGCTTGCGGAGGAAGCGTATCAGAAAAAAGAGAAGGAAATAGAGGAAGAAAATATGCGCCGTGTTGAAAAATATGTTCTTTTGCGTTCTTTGGACACTCTTTGGATGGATCATTTGGATAATATGGAGCATTTGCGCGATAGCGTTCGCCTGCGCGCTTACGGACAAAGAGATCCTTTGGTTGAATACAAAAATGAGGGGATACGCCTTTTTAAAAGATTAATAAGGGCAATTCAGTCAACGGTAGTGAATATGATTTACAAGGTCTCTATCTCTCCGAACGCGCCGGTAGCGCGCGAAGTTCACGGAATGCCAATGCGGCAATCTTCGGGAGCTGTCCCCACTGCTTCGGGGGTTGTCCCCGAAGTCCCCAAAGCGACGGGAGCAAAAGTCAGGAGGAATGACCCCTGCCCGTGCGGTTCCGGCAAAAAATTTAAAAAATGCTGTATGGGGAAATGACCATCTGTCGGCTTTCGCATAGCCGACAAAAGATAATAAATAATTAAATTATGAAAGGAGACATTTATCATATCTTAAATAGAGGAGTAGAAAAAAGAAAAATTTTTCTTGACGAAAAAGATTATTTGCGCTTTGTTCATAATCTCTACGATTTTAATAACAAAAACGAAATTTTTATATCCTATCATAGAAGACAGTCGGCTATGCGAAAGCCGACAGGGGGAGAAAGAAGCATGAAACGCGATAATTTGGTGGATATTTTGTGTTGGTGTTTAATGCCTAATCATTATCATATTTTAGTTAGAGAAAAGATAAATGGTGGGGCGAGCGCTTTTTCCAAAAAGATAAGCAGTGGGCATACGCAATATTTTAATTTAAAAAACGAAAGAAGTGGGGTTTTATTTCAAGGAAGATCAAAAATAATCCCGGTAAAACAAGATAATTATTTTTTGTATTTGCCATTTTATATTTTTGCTAATCCAATTAAACTAATTGAAAAGGATTGGCAAGAAAAAAGTATTAAAAATTTAAAACAAGTGATAAATTTCTTAGAAAATTACCAGTGGTCAAGTTATTTAAACGTTATCGGGAAAGATAATTTTTCATTTGTTGTCAATCAAAATAAATTTTCCAAATCATTTATCGGAGACAAAAAACAATTTAAAAAAGATTTTATAGAATGGCTTGTCGGCTATGCGAAAGCCGACAAAAATATATATGCTAAAAGAGAAGTTTAAAATTCTTGATTATCAAAATTATTTGGAAGTAATTAAGGCGAGCGAGGGCAGTAAAATGTTCAGGAATTTTTATGTTTTGAATGATAATAAGAAAAGAGATATTCTTGAAAATGGCCAGCTCTCCTGCGCGCGATATGTTACTTCAATATTAAAGCTGTCTGATTTAATTTCCGAGACCCACGCGACGGTCAGCGGAACGATGAGGGATATGCTTGAAAACGACTGGAAACCGACAAAAAAATTAGTTCCGGGCAATATTTTGGTTTGGGGAAAAGCGGTAAGTTCTAACGGCAAACCTCATTCACATATTGGTTTCTATTTGGGCGCTGATAAAGCAATGAGTCATCGGGAAGAAAAATGCTTGCCGATTATTCATCATTATACTTACGGCAAAGATAAAAATGGCAACCATAAAAGAAAAATTGTTAAGATTTTGACCCATCAATTAATCAAGTGAAACCATGAATAAAAATATATTGGTAAAAATTGAGGGGACCGAATTAAAAATAGGATACGGCATAAAAAGCGGCGATAAAGAGACAAAAGTTTTTAAAATACAGCACAGAAAGCAAAGTTTGACAAAAAACAGGCTTAAAAATAATAGTCTTTATTTACAAGACCCGTATTGGAAAAACGGCGGTCCCTGTCCGCCCGGAAATTATTATCTTTTTTATCGTTATAGGATAGAAAACGGCAAAAATAGAGATAGATTGGAATTTTGCCAAACAAAGCCGGACAAATTAATTATAAACGAAGACAATGGGAAAAACGCTGAAATTCTAAAAAGGCAAGGGTGTTTAAAATTCAAAAATAGCGCCGACAGAACGAATATTCAAATTCACGGAGGAAATAAGAGTAGGGGCTGTTTTGTAATCAAAAATTCAAAAACTTTTTATGGAATCGTTAAAAATTTTTTGAGGGACGGGTATTTAGTTAAAATAAAAGTTGATGATTATTGGAAAGCACGGGAAGGAAAAAAGGAAATAGGGAGATATAAGATTTAACACTATGAGATATGTTGATAAAGTTTATGGCGAGGTTGAGATTGAAGAGCCGTTGGTTTTGGAGATTATTAAGTCGTCCTGTTTTCAGCGGTTAAAAGGAATAGACCAAGCGGGATATTTGCCTCTTTACGCCAATCCAAAATCGCTTCCTTTGAGCCAATTAAAACATAATCGCTTTGACCATTCTGTGGGCGTTTTTATTCTGCTCAAAAAGTTCAATGCTTCTCTTGAAGAACAGGTATCCGGTTTGCTTCACGACCTTTCGCATTCTGCTTTTTCGCATTGTATTGATTATGTTTTTGACGAGGGGTCGGAAACGGAACAGAGCTATCAGGATGATATTTTTACGGATTTTATAAAAACGACAAAAATTCCAAGCATTTTGGAGAAATATAATTTTGATTTGGATTATATTTTAAATGAAAACAATTTTCCTTTGTTAGAAAGAAAATTGCCTGATTTATGCGCTGACAGGATTGATTACTCATTGCGGACAGCTACGCACTTTCAAGATGCAACCGGCGAAGAAATAAAATATTTTTTAGACAGTTTGGCGATTAAAAATAATCAATGGGTTTTTAATGATTTAAAAAGCGCTAAAAAATACGCGCGATTATTTTTCAATTTAAACAAAAATTATTACGCGGGATTATCATCAGCGATTATGTTTAGGACGGTTGGGGACGCCATGAAATATGCCATAGAAAAGAAATATATTTCTAAAGATGACCTATGGACAACAGAAGATGAAGTGTTGGAAAAAATCAAGAGATATAAAGATGATGACCAAAAGTTATGTTTATTATTAGAACGGATGAATAATAAAATAAAATTTGAAAATAATCCTAACGATTATGACGCGCGGGTTTTTTGCAAATCAAGGATAGTTGACCCTTTATTCCAAAGAGACGGTTCGGTAATGCGGCTTTCCGAAGTTGATAAAGAATGGGCGGAAGTCGTTGAAATAGAATCTAAACCAAAAGAGTATTTTATAAAATTTAACGAGTAATATTTGTGGTTAAGCAAGTCAATTCTCACCCTGTCGGCTTTCGCATAGCCGACATTTATAAATGTCGGCTATGCGAAAGCCGACAGGGTGAGAATTGACTTGCTTAACCACAAATATTACTCGTTAAATTTTATAAAATACTCTTTTGGTTTAGATTCTATTTCAACGACTTCCGCCCATTCTTTATCAACTTCGGAAAGCCGCATTACCGAACCGTCTCTTTGGAATAAAGGGTCAACTATCCTTGATTTGCAAAAAACCCGCGCGTCATAATCGTTAGGATTATTTTCAAATTTTATTTTATTATTCATCCGTTCTAATAATAAACATAACTTTTGGTCATCATCTTTATATCTCTTGATTTTTTCCAACACTTCATCTTCTGTTGTCCATAGGTCATCTTTAGAAATATATTTCTTTTCTATGGCATATTTCATGGCGTCCCCAACCGTCCTAAACATAATCGCTGATGATAATCCCGCGTAATAATTTTTGTTTAAATTGAAAAATAATCGCGCGTATTTTTTAGCGCTTTTTAAATCATTAAAAACCCATTGATTATTTTTAATCGCCAAACTGTCTAAAAAATATTTTATTTCTTCGCCGGTTGCATCTTGAAAGTGCGTAGCTGTCCGCAATGAGTAATCAATCCTGTCAGCGCATAAATCAGGCAATTTTCTTTCTAACAAAGGAAAATTGTTTTCATTTAAAATATAATCCAAATCAAAATTATATTTCTCCAAAATGCTTGGAATTTTTGTCGTTTTTATAAAATCCGTAAAAATATCATCCTGATAGCTCTGTTCCGTTTCCGACCCCTCGTCAAAAACATAATCAATACAATGCGAAAAAGCAGAATGCGAAAGGTCGTGAAGCAAACCGGATACCTGTTCTTCAAGAGAAGCATTGAACTTTTTGAGCAGAATAAAAACGCCCACAGAATGGTCAAAGCGATTATGTTTTAATTGGCTCAAAGGAAGCGATTTTGGATTGGCGTAAAGAGGCAAATATCCCGCTTGGTCTATTCCTTTTAACCGCTGAAAACAGGACGACTTAATAATCTCCAAAACCAACGGCTCTTCAATCTCAACCTCGCCATAAACTTTATCAACATATCTCATAGTGTTAAATCTTATATCTCCCTATTTCCTTTTTTCCTTCCCGTGCTTTCCAATAATCATCAACTTTTATTTTAACTAAATACCCGTCCCTCAAAAAATTTTTAACGATTCCATAAAAAGTTTTTGAATTTTTGATTACAAAACAGCCCCTACTCTTATTTCCTCCGTGAATTTGAATATTCGTTCTGTCGGCGCTATTTTTGAATTTTAAACACCCTTGCCTTTTTAGAATTTCAGCGTTTTTCCCATTGTCTTCGTTTATAATTAATTTGTCCGGCTTTGTTTGGCAAAATTCCAATCTATCTCTATTTTTGCCGTTTTCTATCCTATAACGATAAAAAAGATAATAATTTCCGGGCGGACAGGGACCGCCGTTTTTCCAATACGGGTCTTGTAAATAAAGACTATTATTTTTAAGCCTGTTTTTTGTCAAACTTTGCTTTCTGTGCTGTATTTTAAAAACTTTTGTCTCTTTATCGCCGCTTTTTATGCCGTATCCTATTTTTAATTCGGTCCCCTCAATTTTTACCAATATATTTTTATTCATGGTTTCACTTGATTAATTGATGGGTCAAAATCTTAACAATTTTTCTTTTATGGTTGCCATTTTTATCTTTGCCGTAAGTATAATGATGAATAATCGGCAAGCATTTTTCTTCCCGATGACTCATTGCTTTATCAGCGCCCAAATAGAAACCAATATGTGAATGAGGTTTGCCGTTAGAACTTACCGCTTTTCCCCAAACCAAAATATTGCCCGGAACTAATTTTTTTGTCGGTTTCCAGTCGTTTTCAAGCATATCCCTCATCGTTCCGCTGACCGTCGCGTGGGTCTCGGAAATTAAATCAGACAGCTTTAATATTGAAGTAACATATCGCGCGCAGGAGAGCTGGCCATTTTCAAGAATATCTCTTTTCTTATTATCATTCAAAACATAAAAATTCCTGAACATTTTACTGCCCTCGCTCGCCTTAATTACTTCCAAATAATTTTGATAATCAAGAATTTTAAACTTCTCTTTTAGCATATATATTTTTGTCGGCTTTCGCATAGCCGACAAGCCATTCTATAAAATCTTTTTTAAATTGTTTTTTGTCTCCGATAAATGATTTGGAAAATTTATTTTGATTGACAACAAATGAAAAATTATCTTTCCCGATAACGTTTAAATAACTTGACCACTGGTAATTTTCTAAGAAATTTATCACTTGTTTTAAATTTTTAATACTTTTTTCTTGCCAATCCTTTTCAATTAGTTTAATTGGATTAGCAAAAATATAAAATGGCAAATACAAAAAATAATTATCTTGTTTTACCGGGATTATTTTTGATCTTCCTTGAAATAAAACCCCACTTCTTTCGTTTTTTAAATTAAAATATTGCGTATGCCCACTGCTTATCTTTTTGGAAAAAGCGCTCGCCCCACCATTTATCTTTTCTCTAACTAAAATATGATAATGATTAGGCATTAAACACCAACACAAAATATCCACCAAATTATCGCGTTTCATGCTTCTTTCTCCCCCTGTCGGCTTTCGCATAGCCGACTGTCTTCTATGATAGGATATAAAAATTTCGTTTTTGTTATTAAAATCGTAGAGATTATGAACAAAGCGCAAATAATCTTTTTCGTCAAGAAAAATTTTTCTTTTTTCTACTCCTCTATTTAAGATATGATAAATGTCTCCTTTCATAATTTAATTATTTATTATCTTTTGTCGGCTATGCGAAAGCCGACAGATGGTCATTTCCCCATACAGCATTTTTTAAATTTTTTGCCGGAACCGCACGGGCAGGGGTCATTCCTCCTGACTTTTGCTCCCGTCGCTTTGGGGACTTCGGGGACAACCCCCGAAGCAGTGGGGACAGCTCCCGAAGATTGCCGCATTGGCATTCCGTGAACTTCGCGCGCTACCGGCGCGTTCGGAGAGATAGAGACCTTGTAAATCATATTCACTACCGTTGACTGAATTGCCCTTATTAATCTTTTAAAAAGGCGTATCCCCTCATTTTTGTATTCAACCAAAGGATCTCTTTGTCCGTAAGCGCGCAGGCGAACGCTATCGCGCAAATGCTCCATATTATCCAAATGATCCATCCAAAGAGTGTCCAAAGAACGCAAAAGAACATATTTTTCAACACGGCGCATATTTTCTTCCTCTATTTCCTTCTCTTTTTTCTGATACGCTTCCTCCGCAAGCTTTATTAAATAATCGGATACTTCTTCCTCGCTCCTCAGTTCCGCTAAAACTTCCGGCAATTTTTTTTGGGGCAGCAATTCTGACGCCTGAAAAATACTTTCAATTATCTCGCTAATTTCTTTATAAGGGACTTCTCCTCCCCGCGTCAACTGAAATTGCGATTGGACAATTTCTTTAATTTCGTTTTTAAGCATTTCTATCACTTCCGACTTAACATCTTTTTGGCCCAAAACCTCCTTTCTTTTTTTATAAACCGTTTCCCGCTGTTTGTTCATTACATCGTCGTATTCCAAAATATGTTTCCGCGCGTCAAGGTTATACCCTTCTATCTTGCCCTGCGCCGATTCAATCGCTTTTGAAACAAGCTTGTTTTCAAGCGGCTGGTCATCAGGCACTTTTAGTATTTCCATCATTGACTTAACCTTGTCCCCGCCAAAAACGCGCATTAAATCATCTTCCAAAGAAACAAAAAATTGGCTTGAGCCGGGATCCCCTTGCCGGCCGGCTCTTCCGCGCAACTGGTCGTCAATCCGCCGCGCTTCATGCCTTTCCGTCCCAATAACATGAAGCCCGCCCAATTTTACCACTTCATTATGTTTTTCCTCTTTCTCGCTATCCTCCAAGTCCCGTCCGCCCAAAATAATATCAACTCCGCGGCCTGCCATATTGGTCGCCACCGTTACGGCTCCTTTTTTGCCCGCTTGGGCAAGTATTTGCGCCTCCTGTTCATGGTTTTTCGCGTTGAGAATTTGATGCGCGATTCCTTCTTTCTGAAGATAAGCCGAAAGCAGTTCGTTTTTTTCAATAGAAACAGTTCCCACTAAAACCGGCTGTCCCGCCTGATGCCTTT
The DNA here is from genome assembly GCA_034660935.1 of Patescibacteria group bacterium. Taxonomy (GTDB): domain Bacteria; phylum Patescibacteriota; class Minisyncoccia; order Portnoybacterales; family UBA2143; genus JAHJSM01. The sequence continues at coordinate 1,977 of JAYEKG010000065.1, read as the reverse complement.
TTTTTATATCCCGCACAATCGCCTGAAATTTCCCTTTTTCGTTTTTATAAATACTATCAGACGCATCCCGCCGAATCGCCGGCTTATTGGTTGGAATTTCAACCACTTTAAGATTATAGACCTTGTCAAATTCTTCGGCCGAAGTGATAGCCGTTCCCGTCATTCCGGAAAGTTTTTCGTACATCCGAAAATAGTTTTGAAAAGTAATAGAGGCTAAAGTCCTGCTTTCCTGCTGGACGCGAACCTTTTCTTTCGCTTCCAGCGCCTGATGCAGTCCGTCCGAATAACGGCGTCCCGGCATTAAACGGCCCGTAAATTCGTCAACTATAATCACCTGGCCCTCTTTAACAACATAATCCCTGTCTTTTTTAAAAATAACTTCCGCCCGCAAGGCCTGTTCTAGATGATGGACATAGCGGATGCCGCCTTCTTCATAAATATTCCCCATCCCCAATATTTTTTCCACCCGGTTAATTCCGTTTTCAGTCAGTGTAACCGCCTTCATTTTTTCGTCCAAATTATAATCGGCGTTTTCTTTTAATTGCGGCGTAATTCCGCAAAATTGTTCATACATTTTTGTTGATTCCGCGTCCGGCATAGAGATAATCAGGGGTGTTCTCGCTTCATCAATTAAAATGCTGTCTATTTCGTCAACAATCGCAAAATGCGGTTCGCGCTGGGCTATCATCTCTAGCGAAGGAGCCATATTGTCCCGCAGATAATCAAAGCCGAATTCATTATTTGTTCCATAAGTAATATCAGCCAAATACGCTTCTTTGCGCGGAACTTCTTTTAGGTTCTCCATTTCAACCGTAACTTCATTTTTATCAGGCGCGGCCTGCGGCTCAAAAACATAAGATTTTTCGTGGTTAAGGCAGGCGACTGAAATTCCCATAAGATGAAAAATCGGCCCCATCCAGTTGGCGTCTCTTCGGGACAAATAGTCGTTAACCGTCACGATATGAACGCCCTTGCCCGGAAGCGCGTTTAAATAGGCCGCCAAAACAGAAGCTAATGTTTTTCCTTCCCCTGTTTTCATCTCGGCAATTCGTCCCTGATGAAGGACAATGCCGCCAATCAATTGGACATCAAAAGGACGCTGTCCAAGCGCTCTTTTGGATGCTTCGCGAGCCAAAGCAAACGCTTCGGGGAGAAGACCGTCCAATGTTTCGCCATTCTTAAACCGTTCTTTAAATTCCGCCGTTTTGTCCTTCAGTCCCCCGTCCGGGATGGAAGTAAACTGCGGTTCAAACCCGTTAATTTTTTCAATTAACGGTTCAATATCCTTCAACCTTTTTTCGTTAGCGCCGCCAAAAATTTTGGAAAAAATAGACATAGTGCTTAGACCTCCAGTATGATAATTATTACCACTATAAAACGAATTACCCTAAAATACAAGAACACCCCCTAAGGATGTTCTTGTTCCGATAAGTGTTCCGACAAGGGCAGCCCTTTCTTAATTTAAGGGCAGCCCTTTCTTAATTTAAGGGCAGCCCTTAAGAAAGGGCTGCCCTTGAATTTACTTGAATTTATCTTAAAACTTTTTACTTCTTTTCTTCCTCCTCGGAGTGGTCAATTACATCTTCAACCTTAGACGAACGAAATCTCGCCAGCGGACTAAACCGCCAAAATTTTTTCCAAGACCTCGCGCCTCTAATAGTTTTTGTTTCTGTCTTATTCTTATCCTGCCTAATTTTTCTTCTCAATTCATCCTTGACCAAATCAATCGCCGCGCGCAAAGATTCTCCTGTTTCCTCCGCTCGCAAAAGTTTTCCGCCGAGATTTAAATTTACTTCTGCCCTAAAAATCTCTCCTTGCCTTTGTCCTTTTTTAATTTTGCCAACCTCGACCCTCGCGTCAACCACTCCGGGGTTGAATTTCCCTAAAAGTTTCTCTAACCCGCCAATTTTTTCTTCAATATATTCATTAACACTTGAAGAAATATCCACATTTGTCGTCTTAATAATTATTTTCATA
>JAYEKG010000064.1:0-2399 GCA_034660935.1 Patescibacteria group bacterium | reverse complement strand
TTCAAAATTCAAAATTACTCATCGGTTACTCTCAAAATCTCTTCAATGGATGTTAGGCCTTGCGCGGCTTTAACCATGCCGTCTTCCAACATCGTTAACATTCCCTCTTTTTGCGCTTGTTTTTTAATTCCATCGGCGCTGGTTTCTTTAATGATTAAATCTTTAATTGCCTCGCTAACTTCAAGCGCTTCAAAAATGCCAATTCTTCCCTTGTATTTCTTTGTATTTTCTTTTGACTCGCCGGGCCGGCAGAATTCTATGTCAGGCCAGCTTAATTCTGGGGCAATGATTTTTTCTTGTTTTAAGACCTCAAGAATTCTTTCCGTGTCGAATTCTTTTTCTAAGCTTTTAATTTCGTTTTCACTTAATTTGTATTTTTGCTTGGTTTCGGGAATAAGTCGGCGGACTAATCTTTTAGCGATGATTATATTTACCGTTGAAGCTATTAAGAATGGCTCAACGCCCATATCAATTAGACGGGGGAAGGCCCCGGCAGCGCTGTTGGTGTGCAGGGTAGAAAGGACCAAGTGGCCGGTCAGGGCGGCGTTAATCGCCAACCGCGCTGTTTCTTCGTCCCTAACTTCGCCAACCATAATAATATCAGGGTCTTGCCGAACCAAAGAACGCAGTCCGTTAGCAAAAGTAAGTCCAATTTGGGGCATAACCTGGGTTTGGTTAATTCTGGGCATGCGATATTCAATCGGATCTTCTACGGTTGAGATGTTGACGCCTGGTTTATTAAGAATATCCATCATTGTATAAAGAGCGGTTGTTTTTCCACAACCGGTCGGTCCCGTAACCAAAATTAACCCGTTCGGTTTTTTGACAGCTCGATAAACCCTTTCCAGCGCTTCGCTTCTTAATCCTAGTTTTTCTAAGGTTAGGCCCTTAGCATCCTCGGGTAAAAGGCGCATAACAACTTTTTCGCCGTCATAAACAGGCAAAATTGAAACTCTGAAAGAAATTTTATAATCTTCGGTTTCAATTTTAAAACGTCCATCTTGGGGTAAGCGGTGTTCGTCTAATTTAAGATTAGACAAAACCTTAATCCTGGCCACTACGCCAGAGCTTATTTTTTTTGGAAGCGTCATTGCGTCATGGAGAATGCCGTCAATCCTATAGCGGACGACAATTTCTTTTTCAAGAGGCTCTATATGAATATCGGAGGCCTGCTGGCGAATAGCGTGTTTTAGAAGCGTGTCAACTATTTTAATAATAGGCATTTGTTCGGCCGCTTCTTTCAGCTCTTTCTTGTCCTTTTCTTTTGCTTTTTCGGGCAAGGCAACTATTTTGGATTCCTCTTTGATTAAATCGCCGAATTCCGCTTCAAGCGTTTTCTGATATTGTTTAAGCGCGTTTTTAATGCTGGCGGGATTAGTTAGACGGGGCAGAATTTTGAGGTCGGATTTTTTCTTGATAAATTCAATTGTCTGAAGGTCTTCCGGCTTCAGCATTGCTACTTCTAATTCTTTGCCCTTTTTTCTGAAAGCGATAATATTGTGCCTTCGGGCTATTGGTTCGGGAATAATTTGAAGAATCTTTTTAGGAATAATTTCTTTCTCTAAATCAACGAAAGGGATGCCCAAAATGTACGCCTCCAATTTGATTAATTGTTCCCGTGTAATTAATTTATCTTTAACTAAAAATTGAGCCAACTCTTCTTTGGCTTCTTTAGCTTTTTTTTCGGCTATTTTTAATTTCCCCTTACTGACCAAATCGGCATCAAGAAGGAAGGCCTTTAATTGTGAATCTTCAACACGCATACTATTAATTTTCAATTTTCATTTTTCATTAAATTTTTGTTCTTTCGGGACATTTCCTAAAGGGAGACAATGACCAATTTTCAAACAAAGAAAGAATACGCAAAAAAGCAATGGTTTGGAAATTTAATCATTGAAAACTGATTGAGAATTGGAAATTAGTAATTTAATGTTTCTTTTATTTTTTTAGCTATCTCGCCTAATTCGTAATTTGCCTTAACTAAATAATTTTTAGCTCCCAGCGAAATAGCTTTTTCAACATCCGCGCTTCCCTCTAAATTAGTTAATACAATAACGGGAATGTTTTTAGTTGACGCGTTTTCTTTGAGCTCTTTAAGGACTTCAAAACCATTCATTTTAGGAAGGATTAAATCTAAGAGAATTAAATCGGGCCGAAACTCTCCGGCCGCTTTAACGCCCAATTTTCCGTCTATCGCGCTTTTAATTTCATAGCCCTCGTTTTCCAAAAATTGACTGACTGTTTTTTGCAATGTTGGTTCGTCTTCAATAAAAAGAATTTTTTTCATAGAATTTCTAAAACACAAAACATAAAACACAAAACTCGAAACATATTAAAACATTCCGTGTTTCATATCTTATACTCTATGCTCCATACATTATATTTTATATTGTATTTTT
>JAYEKG010000063.1:0-2427 GCA_034660935.1 Patescibacteria group bacterium | reverse complement strand
TTTGTTTTATTTTTTTAGCAATAACCTGACATATGACGGCCGCTTAAGCGGTTTTTATATTTCGCCTAACTATTTGGCGATGTGTTTGTCTCCTGTTTTAATTCTATCGCTGTGGCTATATTTTTGTCTTGAAAAACAGCTTTTTAAAGTTTTTTTATTTACAGGACAATGCCTTCTATTGGCAACCGTTTTTTTAACTTATTCCTATAGCGCTTGGGCGGGGCTGGCGGCGGCTTTGCTTTTTGTATCTGTTTTCCAAAAACTTAGTTCCAGAAACTCGGTTTCTGGTTGGAAGCCGAGTTTTTGTGTTCTGCTAATAATCATCTCTTTCTTTTTTTCTCAAATAAACAGTCCAAAATTTCAGGAATTGCTTGATTTTTCATATCCTTCACTATCCTCTCGCCTTGCTATTTGGCAAAGTGCAGGGGAAATAATAAAAGACCATCCTCTAAACGGGATTGGTCCCGGATTGTTTCAAAAATATTATTTAGACAAGCAAACGGATTTTGGACTATATCCCGAATGGGCGGTTCCTCAACCCCATAATCTTTTTTTGGCTTTTTGGCTGCAAACGGGGCTAATTGGCTTAATTGGTTTTATCTGGCTTATGGTTAGTTTTTTTAAAAGCGGATTTAAAGCGCTGTTTGGTATTCGCCATTCTTTGTCTGCCGTTTTTTTAATGGCGGCAATGGTATATATTTTAACCCATGGGCTCACGGATACCACATATTGGAAAAATGATTTATCAATTGTTTTCTGGTTGGTTTTGGCTCTTTCGCGGAATAACCGTAAGAAATACAAGGGCAGCCCTTTTAGAGAAATACAAGGGCAGCCCTTTTAAAAAACGATTCTACGAACACTTATTTTTTAGGCAAAAAGATGGAAAGGGCTGCCTTTGTATTTAAGACGGAAAGGGCTGCCCTTGTATTTCTTATGGTTATTCCGCGAAAGGGCTTTAATTTCTTGCTGATTACAGCTCTAAACTATAAAGCAGTCCGTTTTTCTTATTAATAAAGAAAAGATAATCTTCTTGCGGGGATAAAATCATTTTTTGAGCGTCGTATGATTTTTGAAAATCTTCATCTCCTTCAAAAATTTTTACCGCTTCTTCGGTGTCTAAGTTTATTCGCCAAATATCGTCGGAGAAAAGGACCTTGTTTTTGTAATAATCATCAGGTAGAACGGCTGAACTTGGTATTTTTTTTGGGATCGCGCAAAAAATACTGCGGTTATCCTGGCTCCAAACGCATTTTTCGGGTAAAGTAACAAAACCTAATTCGCTAATTGTTTGCTTCTCTAAATCCATTGTTTTTAATTTCAAATTCTTGCCTTCGTTGTTTGTTTCCGAGAAGAGAATTTTATTGCCAAGCGGAGACCAAAGAGCAGACATTCCGTATGTTTCATTTATTTTTTCAAGGTCATTAGACGGCAAACTAATTATGTAGATGACGCTTTTAGCCAAACCACTGGGCATTGTTCTAATTGAAATTTTATTTTTCGCGGGCCATTCTACGATTAAATTTTTCATTCTTGTCTGGAAGATGCTAGCCCATTCAGAACCGTCAGGATTGGCGATGCTAATATTATTATCTTCATTTTGAGCGTTATAATATTGATAAGCAATCTTGTTTCTGTCCGGCGCCCATGTAATCCACCGCATTTTGCCGCTTAACGGTATCGCTGTTTTTGTGGAATAATCGTAAAAATATTTTTTAATCAATTCGTTTTCCGTTGAAATAGCAATTATCTTGTTTTTATCCGGCGACCAAAGAATCTCTAAAAGTCCTGTTAAAACATTTGAAGACAAGCGGGTTTGATTTGTTCCGTCAAAATCGGATTCAAAGACATTGCCGTTGCCCGCTAGATAGTATTTAACTTTTTTCTTATCAACAGAAACTCCTAAAACAGGTTCTTGGGAAATGGTTTTTATTCGGTCGTTTGAATAAAAACCGGGTTCGTCAGCTACTTCTCCGCTGTTTGGTTCAATTTTTTCTTGAAAAAAGAAATTGTAGAAAATTAAGGCGACTGCCGATAAAACAAGAAGGATAATTAGAATAATAAGTGTTTTTTTTAGGTTCATAATAGTATATTTTTTTATTTTATTTATTGCGGAACGCATTTATCAGGCATTAAGCTTTCGTCGCAAAATAAACCGGGACAGCACTCGCCGGGGTCGCACCAATCTCCTTCTGTTTCGCACCCCGTAATACATTGTCCATTTTCACATGTCCCGTGACTGCAAGGCATCCCTGTTGGTTTGTTAACGCATGCGCCGGCTTCGCATGTTTGACACGCGCTATTACATGAGCTTTTGCATATATTATTAACGCAAACATTGCAATTATCCGTGTCGCAGTCGCTATCACCATCGCATTGCGTGAAAGTACCAGGTTCTTCTACGGGGGCGATATCGCTGGCAACGTTGGC
>JAYEKG010000062.1:0-2456 GCA_034660935.1 Patescibacteria group bacterium | reverse complement strand
GCTCTTGTGCTCCTCTACCTTAAAATCATCTTTAATATTTCCCACTAAATTTTCCCATTTTTCAGATGTCATATTTTTATTTTCGGAGGTTCGACCTCCGAAAATCAATTACTTCTCAACATTAATTACTTCTTCGCGATAAGCGCAATAATCACAATCCTCCCCCGCCGGAGGTATTTGAGTGTCCATCAAACACTGACGGGCGCTAATAAGCGTTTTTTCCATCCAAGAGTCATCTCCTTCGTATGGAATAATTTTAACATCAAATTCCAATTTGCCATCAAACGCTTCCACATCTTTCTTTCCATTGCAATACACAAAATACCCCGTATTTGATATTTCCAAATCATTATGCCGCAAAAGCCATTGATAGATTTCCATTTGTCTTTTGTATCCGTCCTGCCATTCAGCATCTAAATTGACTTCGCCGTTCTTGCTTGTTGCTTTATAATCCACAACATAAACGACGCCTTTCTTGTCAACCCACAAATCGTCAACCGCGCCTGTGATAATTAGATTGGTCGGCTTATGGAGATATTGCACTCCTTTAAAATTTTCTCTCCATTCATCCAGCATTGGATGACTGAAAGGAATTAAATCTAATCCATATTCTTTCATAAACGGATGGGCTTTGTTTTCCGCCCGATGAATATCAAATTCTTTTTTAAGCAGAAAGTCTACTGCCGAATTCAAGCTAAAAGGATAACCGGGCGGTCTTCCGACTCCTAATCGCCTGTCAAGATAAAAACAGCGCGGACAGGCCAAAAACAAGTCAATCTTTGAACGGCTTAGTTTAAAGGGGATTTTTGACTCCGGGTCAAAAAGATTATATTTCCTCTTTGGATTATAGTATTGTGACATAATTTACATTTTAAACATTTTTTGCGCCGCTAACATCTGCATTTTTTTCATTGCATCATTAACACAGTCCTTAACTGTCTTCTCCTGATCTTCTTTGCTCAACTCTTCGTTCAAAATAATTTCTTCTATCTCCATCTTTCCGTTAACAACTGCCTTAACGCCGTTTTTTTCGCACTCCGCTTTTTCTTGCCCAAGTTGTCCCTGTAATTCTTTAAGCTGTTTTAATTGTTTTAATTTATCAAACATAATTGGTAGATATATTATAGCATCTAGAAAAATAAAATCAAAAAGCCAGGACGCTTATCCCAGCTTTTTCTCTTTGTTTATCTGTTTATTCCTATAAAAGGACTGGCCTGTCCCCAGTAATTCGGAACCTTGCCGTCCCATTTTTCTATCCATCGCAATTCAACTATCTGGGCGTTAGCGCGCAATGCCTGCGCTTCTATCTGAATTGCTTTGGCTTTCGCTTCTGCATTAACAATTCTTTGTTCTGCTTCAATTCTTATTCTTTCTAAATCTCTATCGGCTTTAAGTTTTAGTTGTTCTGCTTTAACTTTGGCTTCAATCGCTTCGTTGAAAGTCGCTGAAAAATCAAAATCAATAATATTAAATTCATCAACTATAATAGAATTCTCTAATAATCTTTTCGCGAGATTGGTTTTGATTTGCTCTTTTACTGTTTCTCTTTTGGTAATTAATTCTTCAGCCGTAAATTTAGCTGTTTCCGCTTTAACAGATTCCTGAATAGCCGGAGATATAATTCTGAAATTATAGTTCTTCCCCACTTCCTGCCAAATTCTGTTGACTGATTTTGGATCCAAATGATAGTTCAGAGCAATTCTTGAAGTAATTATCTGCAAGTCTTTAGAAGAAGCTGTTGCCGGGACCTCGTCTTTTTGAATTTTAACATCCATTTTAACCACTTTTTGGACAAAAGGTATTTTAATATAAAGGCCTTCGTTAAAAACTTTGTCTTTAACCGCTCCGAACTGAAGCAACACTCCGCGTTCCCCCGCGCCAACGGTTCCAAAAGCCCCGAGAAGAACGATTAAAACAATTAATCCAATGGTGATTTTGGAAATAATTCTTTTTGCGTCTACATTTCTTATTTTTTGATTTATTTCTTCTATATTGTCCATATTTTTTATTTTTTAATTTTTTCTTTAAAATTAAATTATATTAATTCTCGACCTTTTATAAAGAATTAAGCTTTGTTATTATAATATCAGATATTTCTTAAAATAAAACCCCTTCAGCGTTCTTTTATTGGCTTTTATCCCTAAAAACCGCTGTTTAGGCTAAGTAATTTTCTTTATTTTCCGCGCTTATCCGAATCAATCATTCCTGATATCTTCTTATTATTCACCTCTCCCCGCTTCTATTTGAGCCGGTTCTTTTAAAATAATTTCCGGCTTGCCTCCGTATTTTTTAATCTTGCCTCTGATTCTGACCATTTGGTTTGAATAATGTTCTTCTGGATTTTGAACAAATTTATATAAATCAGAATTAAAAATCACTCCGACAAAACATTGTTCAGGATAGGCATTCTCAAAATTCAGAAAAACCGTATTAGTTTTGGAACGATAACCGTCAGC
>JAYEKG010000061.1:0-2476 GCA_034660935.1 Patescibacteria group bacterium | reverse complement strand
TTCTGATGGAACTATCTATGTTGGTTCTGGTTATCGTATTTACGCTTTAAATCCTAATGGAGAATTAATTTGGGAAAGTCCGCAATTGAGCAATGGAAAATGGGTTAAATCGCCTGTTCTGGATTCTGAAGGTAATATTTACGCGGTAATTCAAATTGGCTCTTGGGTTAGTAAAAAATATATTTACGCTTTAAATTCCCAAGACGGGAGCATTATTTGGAAAAGCCTTCCGGAAAAATTTTTTACCGCGCCGAGCTTAACTAGCGACGGACTAATTTTAGTCGGCGGTTATATGGGGGGATATAATTATAACGGTCTTCACGCTATTGATTCATTAGATGGTAGCCATGAATGGTATGCCCCAATTGGCAATATAGTCGGTTCAATAGCGGCTATTGGCCAAGACGCAATTTATGTAGGAACCGACAGTTACGCCTTTCGCGCGATAAATAAAGAAGATGGAAGCATTAAATGGAGCTTTTACGCTCAAGGAAAATTTTCCGCCTCGCCAATTATTGACGCGGAGGGAACGATATATATCGGTTCTCAAAGAGGGATGTTTTACGCGCTTAATCCCGATGGTTCGGTTAAATGGCAAGCTGAATTAGATAGCGCGATTAACTCATCGGCAGTTATCGGCGCTGATGGAATAATTTATGTCGCTTCCTCTGACGGCATTTTATACGCTTTCGGAGAGTAATCCGTAATCCCTTTTTGAAGGACACCCCTAAGGGGTGTCCTTGGAGAATTGGAGAATAAGGGGGTGTTCAACACTTGCCGTTTTCAAAATTATCCTCTATACTTTGAAGGACACCCCTAAGGGGTGTCCTTGAAGGATTGAAAAATTATGGAGAAAATAAGGAATTTTTGTCAAGACGGTTATTATCATATTTATAACAGAGGCAATAATAAACAAGATATTTTCTTGGAAGATGTTGACTATATTTTTTATTTAAAAAGATTGAGAGATTATAAAGAGAAAAACAATGCCAGTGTTATTTCCTATTGTTTAATGCCAAATCATATTCATCTACTTGTAAAACAAAATACAGAAATACCAATTTACAAGCTTGTTTCATCTTTGCATACTAGCTATTCAATGTATTTTAATAAAAAATACAGTAAAGTGGGGCGTCTTTTTCAAGGGCGGTTTGGCTGTAAGAATGTGGATAAAGATGAGTATCTTTTACATCTTTCTTCATACATCCATCTTAATCCTCTTTCAGCTGGTTTGGTAAAAAAATTAGAAGATTATCAATGGTCAAGCTATCCTGACTATATCGGAGCGCGCAATGGGACACTTTGCGATAAAGAGGTGATAATGGCAGATAATTCTCCGGAAGAGTATAAGCAAATTACAGAAGAAGAAGTTGCTGATCTTATATTAAAAAAGAAATTTCAAAATCAAGAAAAATACATTTTTTAGTTCAATAATCCAAGGACACCCCTAAGGGGTGTCCTTGGAATAATATGAAAAAGAAGGAATTTGGAAAAATTTATGATAGATACGCTCCGCGAATCTACCGTTTTATTTGTTTAAAAGTTAGTTCGCCGAGGGATTCTGAAGATTTGACTTCAGAGGTCTTTTTGCGATTTTGGAAGAACATATCTGAAGATGAACAGAATAAGCCGAAAATTGATAATCCGAGAGCTTTGCTTTATAAAATAGCCAATAATTTAGTTATTGATTTTTACCGCAAGAAATCGCGAACAGAACTAATTATGGACCCGGAAGACAGTGCGCTAACCGATATCAGGGACAAATTTGATTTGAACAGCAAATTAAGCATAGATTCCGATATGGATAAAATTAAGAAGGCCATTAGCCAAATCAAAGATGAATATCAGAATATTATTATCTGGCGCTATTTAGATGATTTCTCAAATAAGGAAATTGCCAATATTTTAGAAAAACCGGAAGGAACAATCCGAGTTTTAGTGCATAGAGCGTTAAAAGAATTAAAAAGGCGATTATAAAGCCAACAATCAAGGACACCCCTAAGGGGTGTCCTTCTCTTCCAAGGACACCCCTAAGGGGTGTCCTTGGGGTTATGTGTAACTTGGGGTTACATGTAACGAATAAGGGCAGTGTTCGTCATACTATACAATGGATAATAAGGATTTAATTAGAAAAATTAAGAAATTGAAAAAAGTTGAGCCATCTAAAGAATGGCTTGTTTCCGCGCGCCAAGATTTGATAGAAAAAATTGGTTTTGAAGAGCCATTGGGCTTTTTTGAATGGATGAAACATGGACAGTCATTAGCTTTGGCTTTTTGCTTGATTCTCATTTTCATCGGCGGGCCTTGGCTAACATTAAAGGCCTCGCAATTAAGTTTGCCGGGAGAATTGCTTTATTCCATCAAAAGGGCGGGTGAAAACGTTCAAAGCGTGACTGCTTTAGGTGAAAAGAAAAGCCAATTGCAAGGCGATTTTGCTTGCCGCCGATTGGAGGAATTAACAAGAATAACAGAAAAC
>JAYEKG010000060.1:8829-12881 GCA_034660935.1 Patescibacteria group bacterium | reverse complement strand
AACAGTTTTAACACTATTGAGTTGGGCTCGGGATGCCTGTCTTTTTTTAAATAGAAAGACAACCAGATTAAACCGGGAAGGAAACCGAGAAAAATATAAAAAAGATATAAAAACATATTGCCGTATTGTTCTATGCTTTATATTGTATAACAAAAATGCCGTTTTACGCAATTAATCTCAAATTAGCGTCTGCTTGTATTTTCCGCCAATTATATTTCTTTAAAGGTCCGACCCTTGGAGAAAACTTTGTTTTGTAAAAGGCGGCGTTCGCAATCATCGCTCCGTTGTCTCCGCAGAATTCCGGGAACGGGACGCAGAAATTGGCGCCGGGGAGCTTTTTTTTAATAGCGTTTTTAAATTGTTTTCTTAATTCCTTGTTTGCCGCAACTCCGCCAGAAAGCGTAATCGTCTCCGTTCTATATTTTTTTGCCGCTTTGATTGTTTTGCTGATTAGGACATCAATTACCGCTTGCTGGAAAGAAGCGGACATACTATCAATGCAGTTCGGGGACAGTCCCCGTAGCGGGGACTGTCCCCGGATTTTACGAATTTCATAGAGTGCGGCTGTTTTCAATCCCGAAAAAGAAAAGTCAAAATTATTCGCGTTAATCATTGGACGCGGCAAATTGAACGCTTGCGAGTTTCCTTTTTTCGCTCTTTGGGAAAGAATGGGCCCGCCGGGATAGCCAAGCCCTAAAAGTTTAGCCGTTTTGTCAAAAGCTTCGCCGGCCGCGTCATCGCGCGTTTCGCCAAGCAACTTATATTTTCCATGGTTTTCCATCAAAATTAATTGCGTATGTCCTCCGCTAACAACAAGGCAGAGAACAGGAAATCTGCGGAGGTTCGGCCTCCGCATATGTTGCAGAGGTCGAACCTCCGCGGAATCAGCGGGCAGCCAATTAGCGTATATATGCCCCTCTATGTGATTGATGCCAATAATTGGTTTTTTTTGGGCGTAAGCGAGCGCTTTAGCGAAGTTGGCGCCAACCAAAAGAGAGGGAATCAGCCCCGGGCCGACTGTTACGGCAATTAAATCGATTTTTGGACATCCGGCTTTTTTCAGCGCTTTTTTGAAACAAGGTCCGATATTTTTCAAATGCGCGCGCGCGGCCAAATTAGGCACAACGCCGCCGTAAGGACTATGAACTTTTATTTGCGAAGAAACGACATTAGACAAAATCCGGCATTTTTTTGAATTAGCTTCAATAATAGCAATTCCCGTATCGTCGCATGATGTTTCAATGGCTAAAATAATCATCTCTTTACAAATCATATTCTAACTTGTATTATATGACAAGTTCTTGGCCTCATCGTCTAGTGGTTAGGACGCCAGGTTTTCATCCTGGTAACAGGGGTTCGATTCCCCTTGAGGCTGCTGCGCAATATTCCGCCGGTTAAAAAAATACCTGCGGATTTTTTTTATTTCGCTTGCTTAGAAGGATTTTTTAGGATAGGATTTTTAAAACCTGTGTTATGAAAAAATATTATCTAAAAATAGGGAAAGCCGGCGATTTAAAAAACAAGAGAGAAAGAATTATTTATAGAGCTTTGGAAATTTTGCCGGGCGTTTTGGCTTGGCTAACTCTTTTAAGCGTTATTTTTTTATCGTGGCTTCAGCCAATTTGGGCGGCTTTTTTTATTATTGCTTTTGATGTTTATTGGCTTTTAAAGACGGTTTATCTTTCCTTTTATTTAAGAATTAGTTATCGCCAAATGACAAAGCATTTGTCTATTGATTGGCTTGCTCAAATTAAATTGTTGCGGAATAAAAAATGGAGAAATATACATCATCTCATTATTTTGCCTGTTTATAAAGAGCCGCTGTCCGTAATCAGAACAACATTGCAAGCGATTATTGAATCCGATTATCCGAAAGACAAAATGATTGTTGTCTTAACAGCAGAAGAAAAAGCGGGCCTGTCCGCTAAAAAAAGAATCCAAAAAGCGAAAAAGGAATTTGGCAAAGACTTTCTTAATTTTATAATTACGGTTCATCCGGAAGGAATTGCCGGCGAAATGGCCTGCAAAGGAGCCAATTCTACATGGGGAGCGCGCCAAGTTAAAAAAAATATTATTGACCCTTTGAAAATCCCATACAGCAACATTATTACTTCTTGCTTTGATATTGACACGCGAGTTTATCCGAAATATTTTTCTTGCCTAACCTATCATTACCTAACGGCAAAAAACCCAATCCGCTCAAGTTATCAGCCGGTTCCTGTTTATAACAACAATATATGGGACGCGCCGTCTATTTCGCGGGTAGTAGCCACTTCGGGGACATTTTGGCAAATGATACAACAGCAAAGGCCGGAACGGCTTTCCACTTTTTCATCTCAAGCCATTAGTTTTCAGGCGCTGGTTGATGTTGATTTTTGGCCGGTAAATATAGTTTCCGAAGATTCGCGGATTTTTTGGAAAAACCTTCTTTTTTATAACGGGAAATATGAGACAATTCCCCTGCATTATCCCGTATCAATGGATGCTAATCTATCGCCGTCGTTTTTAAAAACCACCCTTAATGTTTATAAGCAACAGAGGCGCTGGGGGTGGGGAGCGGAAAATATCCCTTTTTTGTTTTTTGGCTTTTTGAAGAATAGAAAAATATCCCGGCGGCAAAAATTTCATTGGGTATGGATTCAATTGGAAGGATTTTGGTCATGGGCAACAAACGCTTTGTTAATTTTTATTTTAGGATGGCTGCCTTTGGTCTTGGGCGGACAAGAATTTAACATAACAGTTTTGTCATATAATCTGCCTCGGATAACGCGGATTTTAATGACACTGGCCATGATTGGCTTAGTTGGCTCGGCTATTTACAGCGCTCTACTTTTGCCTGAACGGCCGGAGAGATATAAAAGAGGAATCAGGGGGTGTTTGAAATATTTAAGCATGATTGTTCAGTGGATTTTAGTCCCTTTTACCATTCTAATTCTTGGGGCTATCCCCGGATTGGAAGCGCAGACGCGCTTAATGATTGGCAAATATATGGGGTTTTGGGCAACGCCGAAAAAGAAATAGAAAAACCGGGGAATTGGTTTTCCCCGGTTTTAGGTTTTAATGGTGGAGAGCGAGAAATTTAGAGGCAAGCTACATTTGTTGTCTCTTTTTTTATCTTCTCTCCATAGAAGAACGATAGTCATAATATATTCTTTCTGGAAGTCGTGTCAAGTGTTTTTTATGTGAATAACTTTTTTGGCTATTCTAAATGAATTGCCGCTTGAAATTTTTTAAGCTCTTTTTTAATAGCGGGATTCAGAAGATTTTTTTCCAAAATATTTTTTGCCGCTTGGCGCGTTTTTTTAATTAGTTCCAAATCATTAAGCGACGCCATAACTAAATCGGGCAATCCCCATTGGCGAATGCCCGTGAAATCGCCCGGCCCTCTTAATTTAAGGTCTTTTTCAGCCAGTTTAAATCCATCATGGCAATCAACAATGGCTTTTAAGCGAATGTTATTCTTCGCGTTGTTTGAAGTGGCGCGGAGGAAACAATATGATTGGCTGTTCCCTCTGCCAATTCTTCCGCGGAATTGATGAAGCTGGGCAAGCCCGAATCTTTCCGCTCCTTCAATAAGCATCACATTCGCGTTGGGGACATCAACGCCAACTTCAACAACCGAGGTGGAAACCAAAATATCGATTTCTCCTTCGCCGAATTTTTTCATAATTCCTTCCTTTTCTTTTGGCTTAAGTTTGCCGTGCAGCATAGCGATATTAAATTGGGGGAAAATTTTCTTGGATAATTTTTCAAATTCTTTTGTTACCGATTTAACTTCTTCGTCAAGAAAAAATTTGCCATTCGCGGATATCTTTTCCGATTTCTCAATTAGGGGACAGATGACAAACGCTTGTTTTTTTTGTTTAATCTGGCTCTTGATGAAATCATAAGTTTTTTGGCGAGCGGACGAGCCGATAATTTCTGTAATTATTTTCCGCCGCCCCTTTGGCATTTCTTTTATTAAAGAAAGAGCTAAATCGCCGTAAATCGTAAGCGCCAAGGTGCGCGGAATCGGAGTGGCGGTCATTGAAAGCAGATGCGGAGTAGTCGGC
>JAYEKG010000060.1:2634-8729 GCA_034660935.1 Patescibacteria group bacterium | reverse complement strand
TGTTGTTCATCTACAATCGCCAGGGCTAAATTTTTAAAAGCAACATCTTCCTGGATTAAGCTGTGCGTTCCGATAATTATATCTATTTTCCCGCCTGCTATTTGTTTTTTTAACTTTGCTTTTAAATTTTTCGCGGAAATTTTTACAGGGACCGAGTCCCTAAAAAGAGATTCGGTTCTGGTCAAAAGAGCTATGCGCAGGTTTTGTTTTGCTAAAAATTTGTTAAAAGTTTGAAAATGCTGTCTCGCCAAAATTTCCGTTGGAGCCATAAAAGCCGTTTGGTATCCCGCTTTTGCTGTTTGCAGGGCGGCAAGTAAGGCGACAATAGTTTTTCCCGAGCCAACATCGCCGTCAAGCAGTCGGTTCATCGGCTTGTCTCTCTCTATATCCTGAAAAATTTCCCAAGCGGCTATTCGCTGAGTATTAGTTAGATTAAAAGGCAAATTTTTAACGAAAGATTTAATCAGCTTTTGGCTAAAAGAAATAGCGGGCGCTCTTTTTTTGTCCAGTTCTCTTTTTTGTTGGAGTGTGTTTAACTGGATTAAAAAAAGTTCGTCAAATGCCAAACGCTCGCGGGCTTTTTGCGCTGACAATAGATTGGATGGAAAATGGATTTGTTCAATAGCTTGATTGAGATCAATTAAGCTAAATTCTTTTTTGATTAGTTCGGGAAGAAAATCGTTCATTGAATCGGCCAAACACAAAAGGGGTTTAATGATATACCGCAGATAGCGGGAACTTAACCCCGCCGTCTCATGATAAACGGGGACTAAGCGGCCCGTGTGAACAAAATCCTTCTTGCGGACGATTTCATAAGCAGGGTTTGAAAAAGAAAGGACTTTTTTCACGAGAGTCGCTTTGCCGGACAGATTAATTATTATTCCCGGCTTGAGGGTCTGGGTCAGATAGAACTGGTTAAACCAGACCGCTTTAATAGTTCCGGTTTTGTCTTCAATTAACGCTTCAATTATACTTGTTTTCCGCCAGCGGTTTTGAGGAACGGAGCTAACTTTAACAACCTTGCCTTGAATAGTAGCGGTTTGGTTAATTTGAAGTTGGCCAATGGGGACAAAATTGCTGAAGTCATCATAACGATAAGGGAAATGCAAAAAAAGGTCCCGAATAGTTTTGATTTTAAGCCGTTCAAGCTTTTTCAAATAAGCGGGACCTATTTTCTTAATTTCTTCAATTTTAGATTCCAAAGAGAGCATTGTGCGCGCCCAGTAGGAGTCGAACCTACGACCTTTTCTTCCGCAAAGAAATGCTCTATCCACTGAGCTATGGGCGCTTGTTTATGAAAATTAAACCCGCGGCTAATTCTTACAAGAATAATTTGACGATGAAACAATTTAACAACGAAACAATTAGTTTAAAATCTTAATTGCCGCGCTATGTTGTCAATTAGGGATTCATCCTGCTTTTTTTTACGGAGGTATTGAATCAGGACTTTTTTCGCTTCATTGGGGTCTTGATTTCCCAAGGGAATTTTAATATGGGGCATAATTTTCTTTCTGCTTAAAACGCTAATTTCTTTCAATTCGGGCGGTTCATAAAAAATCCAAAATGATTTTAAATTGTCGTATGGATAAAGCGTATTGTCAATTTTAATTCCCTGGGGGCCGATGTTTATGGCGATATTTCTTGGTTTTTTGATAGCGTAAGCGGTTATTGAAATATATCCTAAAATAATCAGGAGGGCGAAAAGGATATTTCTTGTCCATAACGCCAAGACAAAAAGGGCAAGAGTTATTAATCCGCTTACCACAAACCAAATCTCGCTCTTTTCAAAATAGAAAAACTCGGGCGCGCTCCATTCTAAACCGCTTTTTGTTTTTGTTTGCGGAAGTTTTTTTGGTTTTTTCTTGGAATTTTTCAGTTTCTCTTTTTTGTTTTCTTCTCTAAGATTAACAACATTTTCCATAATTTAAATGTAAAGCTATATTTTTAATCCGGAATATTGTCTTAAAGTATTCAAAGTTGATTTCACGGTTGGATTGTCCGCGTTTATAAATCTAATATTTTCAAATTTTTCAGCCAATTTTGTAATGACTTCGTCTGCCCATGAAGGAGTAAGCACCTTAACTCCCGAAAAATCTATTATAATTTTTTCATTAGTTTTTAAGTCTTTTGTCAAATACGCTCGCATGACCAAAAATGCTTCCCTGCCAGCCGGCCTGGAAATTAGAACTTCTCCGAATTTTATAAGTTTTATAGTCATAAATTCGCGCTAATAATGGCGATACAGCCATTGCAATGTCCCTTGCTTAATTCTACCTTAAAATTCTTATTTATAATGGCTTTCGCGGGCGGAAAAAACATCTCTACTTTCGCAGTAATGTTCTGAATCGATATCAATGTCTTCAGGTTTGCTTCGTCCCCATTCAAAGACATTCTTTATTTTGTCAATATTCATATACATTTTTCATTCTAACATTTATCTATTTTTTAGCAAAGGAAAAGCGGCTATGAATTGCTCCATAGCCCGCAGGGCGCGTGCCGAGGCGCGTTGCGCCGAGGCAATCTCTTACGATTTCGCAAAAAGTGAAAACTGGCGGAGAGGGTGGGATTCGAACCCACGGTGGCATCACTGCCACAGCAGTTTTCAAGACTGCCCGATTAAGCCGCTTTCGTACCTCTCCTTTCTGTTCCAACTACAACGAGAGCACCCTCCCGCCGCGAGGGGTGTTGTCCTCTATATTATTTCTTAACTGGCGGTGCGGGTTTCCGCAAGTTAGAACCTACTATTACTACAATTAAACCAAAAATTCGCGAATTACGCAAATTATATATAAAAAATCCGAGATGGTTTGAAGTGCCAAAGTTTGCGATTAAAATATATTAAACTAATTCTAAAAAGGAATATCTTTCTGTTTATACTTATTTATTAAATCAATATGTTCCTGATTAAGAAGATCTAAATTTTTGTTTTGAGTCATAGATAGAAAATTAATTAATCCTCCGTAGGGTGGAAATGTCTGATTGTTACCTTTGCATTTACTTAAAATTTTATTAAAATCTTTCTTTTGAAGTTCATTGAAAAACAAACGCATTGCGGCAAAGAAAATATCATTTTCTTTGAATGATCCAATTTCGTGTTCATTTATAAATTTCTTTTTGTAACTTCAGAAATCATATTTATCCACTTTTTATTATTTAGTAGTTTTGTTATACTAAATATGATACTAATTGATACTTTCAGGTTACTATGAAATTAGATAAAAATCAAATTTATACAACCGAAGAAGTGGCGGAAATTCTTAAGGTTGCTCCAATTACTGTTAAAAGATATATTGCTGAAAATAAAATTCCCTCAATTAAATTCAACGGCCTTAGAAGGTTTAAAGGAGAGGATTTGCTTAAAATTTTAAAAACCAAAAAACATGATAGAAAAATGGACTAACACAATCCAAAATATTGATTGTTTGGAAGGCTTAAAATCCTTGCCAAACAATTCAATTGACTTAATTTTTACAGATCCTCCTTACGGTTTAAACAAAGCAGGGATAAGAAATGATAATAATTTGGATTTATTTTATTCTATCTTGCCAGATAGTCATCGGGTTTTAAGAAACGACGCATTTCTGATAACTTTTTTCAGCACAAAATTTTTACCAGATATTTTTAAAAACAATCCATTTCAATATTTTTGGAATTTTGTTTTACATTGTCCAAATGGTCGAGTGATGTCGCCAATCGGATTTACTAAATATATGTCCTGTGTTGTCTTCAAAAAAGGAAATCCAAGAATGACTAAAAGGGGTAAGGATATTTTTATGGATACACCCGGGAAAACGGTAGAACCAGATGAGGGTTTTATTGACCATCCCACACCAAAACCCAAAACTTTTATAAAAGAACTCTTAACAATGTTTTCAAAAGAAGAAGATATTGTTTTGGATCCTTTCATTGGTAGTGGGAGCGCCGCGGTTGCCTGTAAACAATTAAGGAGAAACTATATAGGATTTGAAATCAATTCAGAATATTGCAAGTTAGCTATAAATAGATTAAATAAATTTTAATATGCAAAATAAGCAAGAAATTTTGGGCCAATATTTTACAAAGGTTGAAATAGTTAAAAAACTATTAGATTTATTATTTGACTATAGAAAATATGAGAAAGGTATAAAAATTTTAGAACCCTCGTCTGGGACAGGTAATTTCGTCAAGGTTTTAAATCAAAAAGGATTTAAAAACATTGACGATTGCGAAATAGACCCGAAATTTACAGAAAACCCTTCTGACTTTTTTAATTTGCCAGTAAAAAATAAATATGATTTTATCGTAGGCAACCCTCCGTTTAGTAAATACAATTTAAAAGAAAGTTATTTTTTCCCAAAAAATTATTTAAAGTCAGAGGTTTTTTTAATTGATTATTTAACAAAATTGGAGTTAAGGAAAGAGAAAGAAAAAATTGAAAACATTTTCATATTAAAATCTTTGAAACACTTAAAGAATAAAAATTCCACGATTGGTTTTGTTCTGCCAATTTCATTTTTTATAAAAAATAAGAATAAGAATATCAAAAACGAAATTTTAAAATATTTTTCAACAATTATTATCTACCAAAATGATAAAATTTGGTTTGACCGTAATATTCCTTGTTGTTTTGCCATTTTTGCTAATAATGAAAAACTTAAAAACAAAATAGTTGCTATTTACGAGAATGATACGAAAAATAAAGAGGTTTTTAATATAAATAACATAAACGAAGAATTAATACCGCAGATAATTTTTCATAAAAATAATGGATATATTAAAAATAATAAAGGCGTCCCATTATCAGAATATTTAGAAGACAAAAACATCAAAGCTAAAAAATCCTATAAAGAAAACAATATTTCGGCTAAAAATATTCTTACAAAAAACAAAATAGTTTCTAATAAATCAATTGAGGATTATAAAATTGCGGTAGTTCGAGTAGGAAACGCAAGCGTGGGCAAATGCGGTCTTATCAATATTAAAAAAGATGTCTTAAATGATATGTTTTATATTTTTGATGTTAAGAATCAATACAAAAAAAACAAACAGATAAAAGAGATCATCTGCAAGCAAATTAACGATAGGATTGATTATTTTAGAAATATTACTTGCCGAGTAGGCAGTAAATCAATCAAAAAAGAAGACGTCTATAATTTTAAAATCACGATTTGATAATTGAGTCTATTATATTAATCAAGTCGTCTTTATGATTTTTTGAAGCATGAGCTAATGTGATTGTTATTTCTTCTATATCTTTTGTAGATGGTGTCCACTCGCCAAAACAACCACTGCCTAATTCTTCTGAATCCTTAACTTCGCCATTAAGGTTTTTTATTTTCAAAAACTGATTATTAAACGGGATTAAAACATACATGTGGGGATGAGGCTCAAGACCAAAATCACCTAATTTAAAGGTTATTCTTACTTTTAACCCTGAAGCAAGTTCTTTTTCAAAAGAAGAAAAATTTTCAGTATATTGGTATATTTTAAAACCCTCAAAAGTTTTGACTTCTTCCCTTTCTACCTTAATAGTTTCTCTTTTTGAATATTCAGACTCCTCTGCAAATTTTTTTATTTCTTCCATTTTTTGAATTAATTTTTTAATGTCATTATCGGATTCAAAAAATTTTTCAACTAAAAGCTGATTTTCGTCATTAGTTATCATCCATTCTATAGAATATTTTGGATATTTTAGTGTTTTAGTTGGACTGCTTACATGATTGCCGTGTTCGTCAGCAATTCTAATTCCACCTTGAGATCTGAACAAGGGTAATTTGATTTTTCCGTTATTTGGTTTAATTTTAATAGCCATATAGTTAAATTATAGCATAAAAAGTTCCAACATTGAAAATCCGCCCTCGGTGGTTCAAACATGGAAATCTGGCGGAGAGGGAGGGATTCGAACCCTCGGTACCCGAAAGTACAACACCTTAGCAGGGTGCCCCATTCAGCCGCTCTGGCACCTCTCCTATGCTTGGTTTATAATACTTTATTTTAAGTATCTCTTCAAGTGTTTTGGATCTTAGGAATGTCTGGATTCCCGCTTTCGCTCGCCTCGCTGAAGCTTTGGCGAAGTGGGCGGGAATGACAGTCCCTTACAAGGGCAGCCATTGAAG
>JAYEKG010000060.1:0-2534 GCA_034660935.1 Patescibacteria group bacterium | reverse complement strand
TTTAAAGCGAAAGCGTTTTGGATGTTTGTTTTTCTTTGAAAAAAGTTTTTAATTTTTGCCTGGGGCGGAGTATTTTTGGCGCGCGAAAGGATATCACCGGTGATAGCAATGTTTAGTATTTTGGCTATCTCTTGGCACAATAATTCGGATTGGTTAAATCCGCGCCAGCGCAATCTTTTCTTATGAAGGGGGACGGGAATTAGAACGCAGTCGCGATGAAAAAGGCAAAAAAGTTGAAAGGATTTCTCCGCTCGCGGACCCGGTCGAAACGGCAGAGAGGCGGTTAGCGCTTTTGCCATTAAAATTCCGAGCGGTTTTGATAACTCCCTGACAAAATTGTACTTATAGCTATAGATAATGTTTTTAACGAAAGAGTTCTCATAATCCGTTGCGGCGATAACTCTTTTTAAACCGTTTTGTTTGTCCGATTCAATCGGTTTCGCGCTGGGCGGAATTTGTTCAAGACATCGGGAACAAATAAATTTTCCTTCTTTTCCGCATCCGAGACAATGAATAGGAAAGAGAATATCAAGAATAAACTTCTTCATAAGGTTATTATAGCATAAGAGGCAAATGTGGATAAGTATCTTTGATAAGTTTTTTGACTATGATATAATATCTGCTAAAGGTCTTAACTATGTTTTTGTTTAAAAAAAAACCAAAAAGTTTTTTAGGTATTGATGTTGGCGCTTCGGCTATTAAGCTGGTTGAACTAAGCGAAGACAATGAAAGGCGCAAGTTAACAAATTATGCAATTGTTCCTTTGGCGAAATATCTTGAACGGACTGATAATCGGTCGAGTTTAGAATTTCCAAAAGCGGACAACAAAGAAATCGCGGAGGCAATTCAAAGGGCGGTTAGCGAAGCCAAAATTATTTCCCGCGACACCTTTTTTTCTATTCCGGTCTATTCCAGTTTTTCTACTTTGATTGATTTTCCGAATATGCCCGAAAAGGAAATTATCGCAGCTATTCCTTTTGAGGCGAAAAAATATATTCCCGCGCCTATTTCTGAAGTGGTTTTGGACTGGAGTATAATTGATTCATCGGGCAAGCGGCCTGCTCGCCAGGTCTTGCTTATTGCCGTGCCTAAGAAGGTTATTAATAATTATAAGGAGATAAGCGAATTGGCCGGACTAACTTTTCGCGGGGTAGAAGAAGAAACCTTCAGTTTAAGCCGGGCCTTGATAGGCAATGATAATGGCGTTATTATTTTGGTAGATGTTGGCGCCCGTTCAATTAGCACCAGCATTATAGATGGAGGATATGTCAGAATTATTCATAATTTAGAAATGGGCGGGGCAAGAATGACGGAAGTTATTGCCCGGCAGATGAACTTAAGCTTAACCCATGCCGAAGCGCTAAAAAAGAATATGCCGGTAAACCAGGTAGCGGAAGGACAAGAATCGCGATTAAGGGGCATCGGATATTCAACTCTTGGAGCTATTATTACTGAAGTAAGGAAAATTATTGATTCTTACCAAAATAAATACGGCAGAAAGGTTGAAAAGTGCATTTTGGCGGGAGATGGCATTCGTCTGGCCGGTTTTGCTGATTATTTAACCAGCAAGCTGGCTCTTGATGTTTCATTGGGAAATCCTTTTGCTCGAATTGTTTGTCCTCCCCAAATTAAGCCGATTCTAAAAGAGATAGGCCCGTCTTTGGCGGTAGCCACGGGATTGGCGATGAGGGGAAAATAGGAATTATATGCTAAAATGAAATTAATACCGGAGAAATATAAAATAAAAAAAGGATCGCGCGCTCAATTTTCGCTTGCCGGCTTTTCTAAATTAGGTAACTATCTGTCCCTGAAAGATAGCCTGCTAATGTTTTTGTCGCTGATTTTGCTGTTTGGGTCTGTTTTAGCCTACTTCGGACTTTTGGGTTATAAAAACAGTTTAATAGATAAAAAAGAGATGGCGGCGAATAAAGTAGAAGAATTACAAAACCAAAGAGATTTAAAGACAGAAGCGACTTTTATAGAACTCAAGAAAAAAATAAACGCGTTAAAAGGTCTCTTAAAAATACACACTTATCCATCTCGAATTTTTCAAATACTTGAAGAATCAGCTCTGCCTCAAGTCCGTTTTATTGATTTGCGGGCGGATTTGCCAAAAAGGCAATTGGTATTAAACGCGGAGGCGGCTGATTACGGTGTTTTAGCAAAACAAATAACTATTTTTAAAGAAGATTCTCGGATAAGCAAAGTTGATGTTTCGGAAATTAGTTTGGACAAATCCGGCTATGTTAGCTCAAAATTTTTGTTGGAAATAGATACGGCTCTTTTACGATAAAAACATTTTAAGGCATTATGAATAATAAAATAATTATTAGTTTAATTAGTTTAGCCGCTGTTTTTGGGATTGTCTTTTTTCTAGTCATTCCCCTTTGGTCGTCAGTTAACGGCCTAAAGGCGGCTCTAGGCGAACTTGAAATAGAGCGAGCTGAAATTGAAAAATTTTTAACAAAAAACGAGCAAGTTGAGCGAAATTATTTGAGATTGCAAGGAGAAGCGCAAAAGGTTTTTTTAGCCTT
>JAYEKG010000059.1:0-2547 GCA_034660935.1 Patescibacteria group bacterium | reverse complement strand
CCAACTTTTCTTTTTGATATGCGTCTTTGTTTAAGTTCATAAAATTTAAAATTAAAGATAAGGAAATATGCTTTTCAGCGGCGTAGAAATGCGAGCGGGCATGGTTCCGAGCAAAGCGAGGAGAGCGAGCATTTCTCCGCAGTAAAAATCCTCGCTGGGGATTTTTGCGGTAGCTGAAAAGTATTTTTCTTGCCTCTAAATAATTATATTAATCATTTTCACTCTTGATTTTTCCTCCCAAAGTTCTTAAACAAGCCAGCGCCTTTTTCTCCTCTTCGGGGCAAGGAACTTTGCCATGCCAAGAATATTTCCATTCCACAAAATCAACTCCCTTGCCGGGAATAGTATGGGCGATAATCAAAGTCGGCTTTTCAAAAATCGCTTTTGATTTAGCGCAAGCATCAATAATCTCTTCAATATTATGCCCGTCAACATCTAAAACATGCCATCCAAACGCCTCATACTTTTCTCTAAGCGGTTCCAAAGGCATAACATCTTCCGTATAGCCGTCAATCTGAATATTATTTCTGTCCATAATCTGGGTTAAATTAAACAACTTGTTTTTCCCCGCAAACATAGCCGCTTCCCATATTTGCCCCTCGTCATGCTCGCCATCGCTAGTCAGGCACCAAACCCAATTTTTTGTTTGCCCCAAACCCGTCGAAGGATTTAACTTCGCGAAATTATACGCCATGCCACAAGCAATTGACAGTCCCTGCGCCAAAGAACCGGCCGAGGTTTCCATGCAATCAAGATGCAAACGGCTGGGGTGTCCCTGTAAACGGCTGCCCAGCTTTCTTAATGTCTTTAATTCTTTAACGGGAAAATATCCGGCATGGGCCAAAACCGCGTACCAAACCGGACAAATATGCGCGTTGGAAAGAATAACTCGGTCCCGTTCCTCCCACTTGGGATTTTTCGGGTCATGCTTAACAATGCCGCCAAAATAAAGAGCGGTAAAAACATCCGCCATGCCAAGCGAACCAGCCGAGTGTCCCGACTTCGCTTCAGTCAGCATTTTAACAATATCCGTCCTGACTTCATTCGCTTTTTTTTCTAATTCTTGTGTATTCATATTTATTGTTTTTTATTTTTTTTCTTGAGATATTTTTTAACATAATTCACCAACCGCGGAGCGCATTTATCGCATACATCAAAATTTTCATAAAAATATGGACCGACAAAATTAAAACGAACCCATTTATCGTTTTTCAAATTTGACTTTTTACTTTTTAAACAGCGGTCGCATTTAATAGTTTGCATGATTTTAATTCCTCAATCGTTTTTTTAAGATTATCGCTTTTAAAAATAGCGCTTCCAACCGCCAAAACATTGGCGCCCGCTTTAATAACTTTCGGAGCGGTCTCCAAACCAATTCCTCCATCTACTTCTATTTTAACATCTTTATATTTCTTTCGCAAAGCCATAATTTTCCCCAACATCGCTTCCAAAAATTCTTGCCCGCCAAAGCCCGGATTAACGGTCATAATTAAAATAGTAATCCGTAATCCGTAATCCGTAATCCGTAAAAGTGAATCCAAAACATCTACAGAAGTTTCGGGATTAAGCGCTATGCCTGCTTCTAAACCGGCATCTTGAATTTTTTTAGTAATTTTGTCTAATTGTTTTGTGGATTCATAATGAATAATAATTCTCTTAACGCCCGATTTAATCCAATTATCAATAACATCTTCTGGTTTTTTAACCATCAAGTGCGCTTCTAATTTTAAATTCGTTTCTAATCCCCTTAAATCCGAAGGGCTGTTCCATGTAGTATTATCCACAAACTCGCCATCCATCACATCCAAATGCGCCCATTCAACGAACGGCTCAATTTGTTTAATCTTTTTCTTTAATTCTTGAAAATCTTTAGCAATAATGGTCGGAATAATTTGAGCCATAGTTAAACTAAATTTTCAATTTCATAGAAATTACTTGTTTTTATAATCCTTAATTTTTCCTATTCTTCTCCTATGCCTCTCCTCTCCGTTGAATTCGGTTTTCAGCCAAACACGCGTAATTTTTTTAGCCGTCTCGACATCCAGCGCTTTGCCCGCCAAACAAAGAACATTTGCATCATTATGCTCCCGCGATTGCAACGCCGTAAAATCATCCCAACAAACACCCGCCCGAACGCCCTTAACTTTGTTCGCCGCGATTGCCATTCCCAAGCCAGTCGCGCAAATCAGAATCCCTTTTCCTTTTGTTTTAACCGTTTTTTCGCCCACCGCCAGCGCAAAATCAGGGTAATCGTCTTGAGCGTCCAATTCTTTATTCCCCAAATCTTCGTATTGATAACCCCATTCTTCAAGCTCTTTTTTGAGCTCTTCTTTTAGATAAAAACCCGCGTGGTCAGCGCCGATATAAAGCATAATTTTACAATAATACTTGTTATTTTAAAAGTTTAGTAATATGTCTTTGCTTTTATTTCCCAACAAACTCCGCGAATTCCGCCAAACGGCACGCATATCCCCATTCGTTATCATACCAAGCCAAAACTTTAACTAAATCCCCTCCCTGAACTATTGTTGAGGCCGCATCCACAAT
>JAYEKG010000058.1:0-2568 GCA_034660935.1 Patescibacteria group bacterium | reverse complement strand
TCTCTGTTGTGCTTGCTATGCATGGGGTTGGCTCGTTGATAATGTCGGTTGACGACGCCCAATTGTCTGCGGTAATTGCAGAAGAAGTAGCATATCTAATGATATATTCCGTAGAAGTCCCGACGGCTCCGTCATCGCCGGGAGCGGTCCAAGATAAATTAATTGTTCCGCGCGCGTCTCCCGAATTAGCCGATAAATCAACAATATTGGATGGGGGAATTGTATCAACATTCAAAATTAAAGCGGTTTCCTCGCTTTTGTTTCCGTCCGCGTCTTCCGCTTGCGCGGCGATATTATTATCGCCTTCTTCTAAATTGACAACCTTGCTCCAATCGCCGTTGCCGTTCGCGGTTGTCGTCGCCGAGAAACTTGCCAAAGTTGAACTGGCGGAGGTGTAAATCAGAAAATTAGGCGAAGATGTCCCGACTAAATTTATCTGAAAACCGGCAGTAGGAGTGGAATAATCATCTGTCAGTCCCAAAAGAGCGCCCGTGAAATGGGATGTAATGGTTGGCGCAGAAACAGAAGCAGAAACAGAAGCAGCAGCAGCAGAAGAAGAAGAAGAAGAAGAAGAAGAAGAAGAAGAAGAAGATTTGGACTCGGGGTCGTCGGGGTCAGGTTTGGATTCAGATTTGGGGTCAGGGTTAGGTTCGGAGCCAGAGTTAGGTTCAAGTTCAGTTTCGGATTCTGTTTCGGATTCAGGCAACGGCGCTCCTCCGCCAATGAAAAATGGCAAACCAAATGGCGGTTTGTTTTGAACAATTGGTTCGTTCTTTTCTCCACCCGTTTCTTTTTCTTCTTTAATCACAATCGGCTCTTCTGTAGGGATATTAACTGGTTCAATAATTTTCTCTTCAACAGGTTTTTCCTCAACTTTCTTAACAATCAATGGCGCGCGTTTTTGTCGGATTGGGACAAAATTCTCTTCAAAGGGAACAGCTAAATCATTCTCTGGCTCAATATTGGAACTATTGTCCAGAACGACATCAAGCGGCTCGTCAATTAGCGCTCCGCCTATCCCCGCCGGCTGATATGGAACTGATTTTTTGAATACATTGCTTATTTTATCGGCTAACCCGCCGAGGAAACTCGCAATCCCGCTCCCCGCTTCTTTAATTTTCTCCCCGGCGTATTTTATACTATACGGCCTCGCTTCTTCCGGATTGTAATAAATTGATTGTTCCCAAGGATAATCAGGTGAATTGCCGCCAGATTTAATGACGAAAATACTTTTGTCTGCTTCTATTTCTTTGCTCTTGCCAAGTTTTGCCAAACTAAGCAGATCTATTCCTAGTGTGGAGGATTTTGTTAAAGTAACTGTGTTGTTAAAACTATCAATATATTCTTGTGTTATTTCTTGCAGTTTGTACTTGTTATACGCCATTTTGTAGCCGTTTTTATCCCACTTTTCCATTTCATCCCATATAAGAAAATTACAACGCCCATCGTTTTCCTTATCAACACAAATAGCATGAGAACCATTTCCAACATACGCCCAAATATGGTTTGTCTCTGGATTCACAATTTCTGTGTCAAAAAATTTTCTTTGATGCGCTGTTCCGATGGTTTTAATAACCTCTTTTGTTTTTTTATCAACAAAAACAAAAACCGCTTCCCAATCGCCATAGTGTTTATTTTTGGCAGATGCAGGATTATCGTTAAGAACAAAAAATGTCCAGTATTGATAAACCCAATAATTTCCTTCGTCCTCTATGTGATAAAAAACCGTAAAATTTTCCAATTTTGTTTCCAAAGATAACTGATTGTATTTATTAACCGCTTTCTCTCCCTCAATCTCCTCTCCGTTTTTAAAATAAAAATCCAGCGGATTAGCCGGATAATATTTCTCTTCAGAATCAAATTGAAAATTAGGCGCGTAATTTAAAGCGGAAGGCGGATTATTGTTGTTATCTTGCGCGAAAACGCAAAAGAAAAAACCAGCTGTTAATAACGCCAAAAACAGCAAAAAAACAACTTGTTTTCTAAAAATAATCCCCTCCATAATCCCTCCAAGTTTAATCCAAGGGCAGCCCTTAAGAAATCCAAGGGCAGCCCTTTCAGAACAAGGGCAGCCCTTGTGGATTTAAGGGCTGCCCTTGGATTTTTTAACCTTTTTGATGTTTATACACTCCCCAAGAAAGAAAAAGCCCAAAAATAGCGCCCATTAAAGAGAAAGTTAGTAGATAGCTAATTAACTGACAATTAAACAAAAAACCTAAAGAATTTCCAATTACAGGAGCTATTAAAGAACCTAAAGCAAATCCAGCTCCTCCTCTCCAAATTAAAGACCATTTTTTTAGTTTGAAGAACAAAGAATAAGATAAGCTTATAATCAAGCCGGCTAATAAAAACATTAGCCAAAAATCGCCTATGCTAATATCTGGAGATAAATTAATAAATTTATTTAATGTTTTTATCTCTATTAAATATCCTAATGGCACCAAAAACAATCCACCAATAATTGACAATGGATAAGCCAACACACCCGCCGCCACAAACCCAACACCCCAACCCAAAAATCCGACCAAAACCGCTTTAGATATTTTTTTAACGCTTTTTGAAAACAGC
>JAYEKG010000057.1:0-2692 GCA_034660935.1 Patescibacteria group bacterium | reverse complement strand
TTGGAAAATGAAAATTTTTATACATAGAGTTCTGTTTATTTTAATCTTATTAAGCATATGGGAGATTTTAAGCAAAATCGGTTTGTTAAATCCCTTTTTTCTTCCAGCGCCGACTAAAATAGTGGAAAGTTTTATTGCTCTTTTGGCTAATGGCCAACTAATAATTGATTTATTAGTAAGCGTTAGAAGAGTATTGTTTGGTTTTTTAATATCTATATTAACCGCGGTTCCTCTGGGGTTGTTTTTAGGAATGAATAAAAAAATAAAGCGCTTAGTTAGCCCTCTTGTTAATTTTATCCGTCCCATTCCCCCTATAGCATGGATACCACTTGCTATCATATGGTTTGGAATTGGCAATACCACAAGTTATTTTATTACCATGATTGCTTCTTTTTTCCCTATATTTATTAATACTATAACCGGGGTGGAAAATATTTCCCAAAAACATCTTGATGTGGCTAAATCTTTTGATGTTGATAAAAAAACACTTTTGATTCATGTTATTTTTCCTTGCGCATTTCCTTTTATACTATCAGGAATGCGAATAGGTTTAGGGATAGGATGGATGGCAGTGGTTGCGGCAGAAATGATAGCTGCTTTTTCAGGTCTTGGATATCTAATAATAATTAATCAGGATATGCTTAGAATGGACAGAGTATTAGTAGGTATGATAACCATAGGGATGGTTGGATTATTATTAGATACTTTTATATTAGAATTGAGGAACAGATTTATCAAATGGAGTTAAAATGAAAAAACCTATATTGAAAATTGACAATGTATCTTTGGTATACGATAATAAACATAAAAAACCTGTTGAAGCGCTTTATGGTTTAAGCGCTAAGATTTATAAAGGAGATATTGTATCTATAATTGGACCATCAGGATGCGGTAAATCATCTTTACTCTTGCTCATATCAGGATTAAGGAATTGCAATGCCGGGGAAATATGGCATAAAGATACCAAGATAGATTCTCCTTCAAGGGAAAGAATGATAATTTTCCAGGATTATCTTCTTTTTCCGTGGAAAACAGCTATTCAAAATATAGAGTTTGCTTTAATACCAAAAAATCTTAACAAAACAGACAGAAAAAAAGAGGCTAAAAAATATCTGGACCTGGTCTGTTTGGGTGATTCTGGGGATAATTATCCATATGAATTATCAGGCGGGATGCAACAAAGAATCGGAATAGCCAGAGCGTTGAGCGCAAATCCTGAAATTCTTCTTTTTGATGAACCTTTTGCCTCTTTGGATCCAATTACCAGAAATATTATTCAAGAAGAAGTTTTATCAATTATTAATAAATTAAATAAAACAGTAATATTTGTGACCCATAATATAGAAGAAGCCATATTTTTAGGAGATAAAATATTTATTATGTCTAATTCTCCTGGCAAAATAATAGAAGAATTGAACATTGATTTTCAAAAGCCAAATCAGATACAAGAACTAAGAAATGATCCGCACTTTATACATTTATTAAATAAAATATACAAGATTTTAATTTCTGGAAAATAACAAAGTGATAAATACGCAAGATTTGAAAAATTGAGTTAAAAAATCTGTCTCGTTATGTTTTCTAATTTAATAGTTTTTATCAGGTTAGAAAACTGAAACGAGATATTAAAAATGACAAACAAAAAATTGATAATAATATTATTAGCAATAGTTTTAACAGCGGTTTCTATTTTTTTTATTTCAAAACATAAGATGCCAGGTGACCAATTTCAAGTTAATGAAATTGAATCATTGGCTAAAATTAGAATTGGCTGGCAAATCCCATGGGCTACCCAAGGGCAGATAACGCAAATACTTAAACATACCGATATACTTAAAAAAAATGGTTTGGAAGCCGAATTTATAGGTCGCGTTTACGGACCTGTTCTTAACGAGATTGCTTTGGCGAACGGCATTGATGTGGTGTTCACTGCAGACCAGCCAGCTGCGGCGCTCTTTTCCAAAGACAAGGGGTGGATTGGCGTTGGAAGGTTGATGTATAATCGGACTTTAACCTATGTTCCTTTAAATTCCTCGATTACTTCTATAAAAGAACTTAAAGGAAAAACTATTGGAATTCCTATCGGAGCGGCGGCGGAAAGAATTACTATGGAAGCGCTTGAAAGAAATGGGCTTAATCCGGAGAAGGATGTTGAAATTATTAATGTGGGGATTATGGAACAAAGCCCGTTAGTTCTGAAGGGTGGCAAGGACGCTTCCGAATGGGGAAAAATTGACGCTTTAAGCGGCTTTGACCCCACCCCGGCTATTTTTCAATCCAAGGAGCTGATACGGACCTTAGATATTGGCAAGGTTTGTTCTTTAGTGTTGATGAACCAAAATTTTATTTCATCTCATCCTGATGTGGCAAAAAACATGATGCAGTCCATATTTGACGCTTATGATTATTATCGGCAGCATAGAGAGCAAGCCAACCAATGGTTTATAGCGGAAGCCCAATTAAAAGATGCTGATAATAAGACCTGCGATATTGCCGCTTCTATTGAACTCAATGTTTGGGCAAAAGAAAGAAAAGATATACGAGTATCGTTTATTGATGAAGATTACGAGATTATGCAAAAAGGAGCTGATTTCTTACAAGATAAATTGGGCAAAAAAGTTGATATGCGAAAATTTGTAAGCAACAAATATACAGAGGGTGTCGAATAGCATAAAGTCAAGATTTAATTTTC
>JAYEKG010000056.1:0-2733 GCA_034660935.1 Patescibacteria group bacterium | reverse complement strand
GAACCTAAACGAAGCATAATTATTGAAAAAGACAAAACAAATCCAAAAACAAAAAAACAAGAAATGAGAATTATTATGCCACGCGCGAATGTAAAAAAGTTTGAAGAGGTTCTGCTTTATCTTTTGGAAAAAGTTGGCGCTCGTCCGAATATTGGTGAAACGGCGATTTACAAACTGCTTTATTTTATTGACTTTGATTATTACGAGAAATTTGAGGAACAGTTGATCGGCGCCAGATATATCAAAAATCATTTTGGACCAACACCGATTGAGTTTAGAAAGATAGCCGATAGAATGACTGCTGATGGCAAAATTGAAAAAGTAAGAAGCAAACATTTTCAATACAAACAAAAAAAATACTTGCCACGATGTTCCGCCGACTTAAAAGTTTTGTCGGCTCAAGAAATTCAGCATATTGATGATGTTTTGAATCGTCTGGCGTGGAAAAATGCCAAAGAATTAAGCGCGTATTCGCATTCAGATACACCATGGAGAGTTCATAAAATTGGTGAAGAAATTAGTTATGAGACTGTTTTTTATCGCGATGACGATCATTCGGTAAGAAATTATGACGATGAACTTTAAAAATACGGCGGAGTTTCGAAAAGATTTCAAAAAATTATCCAAAAAATTTCAATCATTGAAAAACGATTTGATTGAGTTCAAAAAGGTTTTAAGCGAGTCACCGCTGGGGATTGGCAAACATTTTAATCTTATTACAAAAACTGACTCCATATATATTACCAAGGCAAGATTTTTTTGCCGAAGTTTGAAAAAAAAGGATTTAAGAATTATTTATGCCTATATTAAAGACCATCAAATTGTAGAAATGATCGGGATTGAATTTATTGAATTATATTTCAAAGGCGATAAAGAAAATGAAGATCGCGAGAGAATAAAAGAATATTTGAAAAATAATCAGAACTAATCCCACTTTCCACCCTTTGACTTTGTAGCCCCGCAAAAAAATCGGGCCCCGCTATCCAGCGGGATAAACTCCGCGGAGGCAAGCGCCTGCCTGCCGGCAGGCAGGGAAACGCGCCTTATTATTGTTCGGGATTTTCTTTCTTGTCCGCCGCAGCTTTAGCGGAGGAGGAAGCTTTGGCGAAGGGGGAAAATAAAGATATGGACAATAAAAATTAAAAAAATTTTAAAATCGCTCTAAAATTAGCTGTGTGGGCGGTTTTTTGTTATAATAAAGTGTAAGAAATCATAGCGTTGTTTACGCCTTACGGTTTACATATTCTAAAAAACTTTCTAAATTTGCGATATAAATATTTTTTTTAAGTTGATACATTTCCTTGATTGGGGAAATTATAAAGGAGTAATCTATTTTTAAATCTTGCGCGGCAATATAGAAACCTCTTGATATTGTTGGAGCTGTGGATGATTTGAATTCAATAGCAATTTTCTTTTTCCCCTTAGTTAAAATCAAATCAATCTCATTTCCAGAACTAGTTCTATAAAAATATCCGCTCCAGTCATAAAGTTCAGAAAGAATATTTTCAATCATAAATCCTTCCCATGATGAACCCAAAGACGGATGCCCAAGAAGGTCGTTAAAATTGTTTATTTCCAATAGAGTATGAAAAATTCCAGAGTCGCGAATATAGAGTTTTGGCGATTTAATCAATCTTTTTTTAAGGTTGGTTTCAAATGGTTGAAGCGAGCGGAAAATATATCCTTTTTCAAAAATATCAATATAATTTTTCACAGTATGATAAGATATTCCGAAAGAATCACCAATCTTTTGAGTGTTTATTAATTGGCCATGAAAATGAGAGCACATTTTTATAAATCTTCGCAGTTTTACCGAAGAAATGCTTATTCCAAGTTTTGGGATGTCGCGCTCAATAAAGGTCTTGGTAAAATTCTCTCTCCAACGAAAACTGCTGTCATTATTTTTAGCAAGGAAACTTTCGGGATATCCGCCTGTCAGCCAAAAATTATTTAAATTAAATAATTTTGTATTTTTTACCTCACTAATAGTAAATGGCGTAAGTTCAATAAAAGAAATTCTTCCAGCAAGGGTTTCTGAGCTTTTTTGGATTATTTCTGGCGAAGCGGAACCCAAGAGTATAAATCTTCCATTTTTTCTATTTTTATCAATAATTCCGCGGAGTGTTGAAAAAATTTCGGGCTTTGTCTGGATTTCGTCAAGACAAATTACGCGATCCTTATTGGAATTAAAAAATAATTCAGGATCATTTAGCTTCATGGCGTCAGAAGGTAGCTCAAGATCTAAATAAAGAAAATTCTTAATTTTTTCCCCAAGCTTAAGCGCCATAGTGGATTTTCCGCATTGACGAGGACCAAGAATAGCAACAGCCGGAAAATTCTTTAAATCCTGCTGAACAATTGATTCTTTTTTTCGTAATAAATATCTTTGCATATTAGAACCTTAATTTCTATTTTACAATGTTAATTAAATCGTATAGCATTAAATTATTTTTGTCAATAAAAAAGGTGGATAAAGGGAGATGAATTGCGAGGGTCAAATCCGTAATGATGGGATATTCACAGGGATACCTCTATAAGTGCCCTTGTTTTCTTTTAAAAATAGAGTTGACGCCATTTTTACGGACAAGAGGAGCAAGATTGCCGCGTCGCGGACTCCTCGCAATGACAAAGAATTTATTCCCGGCAATGACACTCTTTTGTCATTGCGAGCAAAGCGAAGCAATCCCGGAGGTTATATAAAATAGGGTAAAGTTTGAAAATACGGACTAAAAT
>JAYEKG010000055.1:0-2743 GCA_034660935.1 Patescibacteria group bacterium | reverse complement strand
AAAACCCCGAAAAAATCAAGGTTTTCCGAGGTCGAACCTCCGCGGTTGCCGCAAAGGTTCGATCCCGGAATTTTTCCTATTTTCCTTCCGAATGCTTTCTTCTTCGCATTAGCGCCATAATTAAGATTGGAATAACAATCCAGACAAATTGCGCTTCTGGCTCAATTAGCATTTTCTTTATGGGAGAACTTAAATCCGCAATAATTTCGTTAGACAGAAAAGAAATAAGTATCATTGCTAACAATCCGACTTGAGCAATGCTTAAGATAAACAACTGCGCCCAAGATGCGTCTCCCCTTTTTTTAATCCTTAGAGTTGAGCTAAGAACAGACCGCGGAATTAAAAAATAAAATAAAAGTATTATTCCCAAAAAAATTAAAATTCTAAGGGACGACGACGGCTCTTCGCCTATCCCCAGCCATTCCAAAGAAATTAAGCGAGACCATGGAAAAACCTGCATAATCGCGAAAGAAAAATAGGTGCTCAAAAGCAAAACAATCATCCTGTTGCGCCCAAGAAAAAAACCATAAACAAAAACGGCAATCAAAAAAATAAGGACAATGAAAACATCCCACCCTGAAGCGGCGCCGATATGAAAATTTGCTAAAAAGTCGCGGAATTCCATAAAATTAAATTTCAGCTGTAATTTTTCAAATATACAAAGAATTGTCTTAAAAAATGTATTTTTCGGTTGCCTAGAAACACGAACGGGCATGGTTTTTTGCGAAGCAAAAAGAGTGAGAGTTTCTCGGCAATAAAATTCCTCGCTGGGGAATTTTATGTAAGCGAAAAATATATTTCTAAAGACAACATAATTTATATCTTTGCCATATCATACATTAATTTTTTAAATAGTTTCCCTTAATTCTTTAATAATTCTTTTCTGCTTCCAAGACGTTTTCTTTGGAATTTTGACCTGAACCCTAATTATCATATCCCCATACCCTCTTCCGTGTAAAAGGGGCATTCCTTTCCCCTTTAGCCGTATCAATTCTCCCGGTTGAATTCCCGCCGGTATTTTTAAATTGACATTACCGCTTAAAGTCGGTATTTCTATTTTATCACCCAAAGCGGCTTGAGTGAAGTTAATAACCAAATCAAAAATTAAATTGCTTCCTTGCCGCTTAAAATGTTTGTGCGGACGAATGTGAATATTGACAAATAAATCCCCCGCCGGCCCCCCATAAGGCCCCGCTTCCCCCTGTCCGGACATTTTCAAAACCTGTCCCCCATCAATCCCTTTAGGAATAGTAACTTTGATTTTTTGCGTTTCCCTAATTCTTCCTTGCCCGCGGCATTCCGGACAAACTTTTTCCGGCACTTCTCCTCTTCCATGGCATTGGGAACATGGCCTTTGTTGAATAAACATACCAAGCAATCCGCCGCCCCTCATTTGCTCATAACCGCTTCCTTGGCAAACTGGACATTTCTTCAAAGATTCCCCGCCCTTGCCGCCGCACTTTTGGCAAACAACCATTTTTCGCAAACTGACCTCATTTTCAACACCCCGAAACGCATCTTCTAAACTTATTTCCATATCTAAGGAAATATCTTGCCCATACTCTTCCCTTCGCCTTGTCCCGCGCTTAAAACCGAAGGCCTCTTCAAAAATCCTGCCAAAACCCAAATCCTCAAAGTTGTCCCGTCCGCCAAAAACATCATAAAAAGAATGAAAATCCTGCTGGGAAAATCCCTGCCCGGTTCCTCCGTTAAATGTTTGGCCGTATTGGTCATATTGCGCCTTTTTATTTTTGTCCGACAAGACACTATACGCCTGGCTCACCTTTTTAAATTTTTCCTCGTGTTCTTTTTTCTTGTCTTTCGGCGCGCGGTCAGGATGATATTTAAGCGCCAACTTCCGATACGCTTTTTTTATCTCTTCCTCCGACGCTCCCTTTTCAATTCCTAGTGTTTTATAATAATCCATAAAAAAAATAACTTAAATAAACCGCAAACTAACAAGCGACTATTTTCGCAAGCATCCATCTGCCCGTGGCGGATGGCTCCCTTCCACCCTCTATTTGCGAAAGTAGTCGTTTGTTAGCTTGGCGGCGCTACACTTCCATCACTTCTTGTAAAACCGCCTTTTCATGTATTTTAACCGCTCCCAAAAAGATTAAAAGCTTAAAAATCGCCCAGCTTAAAAGTATAACTATCCACATAAAGGGAACGCTAATCATTTTAATCGCAAAAAAAACACCTACCGACAATCCTAAGGGGAAATACTGCTTATAACGAGCGCCGCATCTGTTGATTTCCCTATTGATTCCCTCATAAAGCAAAGCGCTAATTTCTTCGTCAACAATTAAAGAACCGCCGGCCGATTGGCCCGATTGAGAACCAAAACTCTGTCCGCCAACGATATTAATAACAGGCTGGGATATAGCGTCAAACAAAGGGCGTGGAATTTTAATTTCGTCTTGCCCTTGCAGCGCTAAGGGAGAAGAATAATAAACAACAGCAATTAACAGGGAAAGGCCGGTCAAAACAAAAGGCAGTCCCTTGTGAAGAATTTTGCTCATTTGAATTTTAATCCTATTTTGTTTTTCGTCAATTGCTTGCGAAAATCCAAACATAAACAAAAGAAGGACTGCGAACAAGACTGCTAAATAATTCAAGCTAATGCCAAAAGTGAACAAAAAGCTGGTCAAAACAAAAACAAGGGTTATTAATAAAATTATTTTTGAGCGAGTCAATAAGCAATTCAAATTCAAAAAAACCAATAAAACCAAAAAACTAACAC
>JAYEKG010000054.1:0-2745 GCA_034660935.1 Patescibacteria group bacterium | reverse complement strand
GAACTTTACCCGGATTTAAGGCAGTCAATTGCCCCCAGTTTAATTAGCCAGTTTAAAGAATATAAAAAAAAGAATGTTCAGTTTATTGACATATTTGAGATTGGAAAAGTATTCGGGGATAAAAAGGGCGAATACATTGAACACGAATCGTTGGGTGTTTTGTCGTGTTCAGAAAATAAAAATTTTCCGTTGTTTAAAGAAAACATAGAGAAACTCTTAAGGTTAATCGGTTTAAAAGATATTAGATATAAAACGGCTAAAAAAAAGCCGAAAATTGCCAATCCTGATTCCTGCTGGGATTTGGAGTTGTCCGGCGAAAATATCGGTATTATTTACAAATTAAAACCCCAACAATCCGATAAAAATTTATATTTTGCCGAGATTAATATTAACAAAACAACAAACCTTTTAAGTAAAACGCGAAATAATCCGGTAGTAGAGCTCACACAGAAATTAATCGCGTTAGACCGCAATGTTGAAATTGGAAAAGGAAAATCAATTGACGATTATTTAGACAATATTAAGAATAAAATAAAGGCGGATAATGTCTGGAGTATAATAATAGCGGATAAATATTTGTTGAAAGATAAGGTCAGATACACTATCAGAATAACTTACAAAGAATTGTCGGACCGGGAAGCGAAAAATATCCATACCAAGGCGTTTGAGTAAAGATTTTTCCCATAAAATATATCATTTTAAAAAACTGCCAACGGTCTTAATGGCAGTTTTTTTGCTTGTGAATATGATTTTTATTCGCGGGAAAAGAGTTCTTTGATTAAACCAACAATAATTTTGTTTTCAATCATAATGCCTTTTAACTTGCCTGATAGAATAATGGCTTTATCGTAAATAATAACAACGCCTTGAAAGGGGATAGGCAATCTTTTTTCAATAATTTGTATCTTGCCTAATCTTTTTTTAATTTTTCGGTAAACAATTTGCCTTTTTTCTTTGGGCCAGATTTTTTCATCGTTAGCCAAAACATAAATTTCCCTGTTTTGAGTGGTTAAAAGGTCGTTAAATAAAGTTTTTAAACCGAACTTGTTTTTGTAAGTTTTAATTTCTCTTTTATCGCCCAGATGATATTTATCTCTCAAAGCGGCAATAATTCGGATGAATTCCCTTTCTTTTTCTTCTATTTCTCTTTTCTGCCTCTTGATAATTCCCAAGAACTTATCCGGCGATTCGGCCGTAAAATATCTTTTTTGCCTGTCTTTTGACTCAGAAATTAACCCCTTTTCTTCTAAGGATTTAATGATTTTATAAGCAGTCGGCCGGCTGATTTTGGATTGTCGGGCGATTTCTTGAGCTGAAGCGTATCCCAACTCTAAAGCTGATAAATAAACCGCAACCTCTTTTTTGGTCAGGCCTAATTTTCTTAGTTCTAATGGCAGAATTTCTAATTCTTTCATATTTTAATTTTATTCTATTCCTTGCCGCAGGTCAATGTTTTAATGAGTTATTGCCTCGCAATATTAACAAAAATGTCTGTTGTTGCTTTATAAGGTAAAATTGAGGGTCCAATTTAAGGCAAAGGCGATAGAGGCGTTTTTGCGTGCTTGACAAAAAGATAGAAAAATGCTAATTTTATTGAGTATTATCCAAAAAGATAATTTCGTACTTTAATAATTTTGATAATAAACGGCATAACTTTACGGTTCACGAAAGGAGGGCGAGATGAGATGTTTAGTAATCTTATTATTAGTATTAGCGACGGCTAATTTTTCTTATGCGGAAACAACGGCTGAAGAAATAATTGCCAAAACATGGCGGCTATATCGCCAGGTGGACAATGAAAAAGAAACGGTAAGCGTCATTGTCCGCGGCGGCGGCAGGATTAAAGAAAAAGTCCTAACTCGCTGGACTAAATTTAACCCTAATGGAGAAGATAAAATAATAATTAAATTCTCCAAACCGGCCATAGACAAAGGTCTCGGGCTTTTAATTTGGCGGAATCCGTTGGGCGATAAGCAATGGCTCAAGCTTCCATCAATGAGAAGAGCTAGAAAAATATCGGTGAACAATCAGGCAAAATATTTTGCCGGTACCGATGTTACTTACGAGGATTCACGGCAGCTGATTGGCGAGCGAACGGATGATTTTAATTATCGCGAGTGGGGCAACGAAAAAGACGAGTACCGGATAATTGAGGCGGTTCCTAAAAAAGGGGTTAGTTCTGGATACAGCAAGCGAGTATTTTGGATTGAAAGGCAAACTTTTGCCGTAACGAGAATTGAGTATTATAACCGGAAAGGTCTGCTTAAAATCCAGCACAATCAAGAAATAGAGATTGCCGGAAACGGCAAATGGAGAGTGAATAGAGTTGCAATTGAAAACATGGCGGTTGGCAGATTCACAACGATTAAGATTACCGAAAGACAGGTCAATACTGATCTGCCGCCGACTATTTTTACCAAGAGATTTTTGCTGAAAAAATAAGGAGGGGAAATGAAGATATACGCGCTCATAGCAAGTTTTCTGTTCCTATTAAGCGGTATATTGGGTGACACGGCTGCGGCCGAAATTGAACTAAGCGGAAAAGTGGAGATGTTTGGGGCCGGGTATTCGCGCGACAAAGAAGGGAGCAAAAAACAGTACGGGGAGATTAGATTCTTACCGGAAATTTTGGCAAGTTTTGGCAAGTTTTCGGCATATTGTTTGGGAGATTTCCGGCAGGATACCGGCAATTGCGCCAATGGTTGTATTGACGATATTGTTGAAAAAAAACAA
Source organism: Patescibacteria group bacterium (assembly GCA_034660935.1). GTDB lineage: Bacteria > Patescibacteriota > Minisyncoccia > Portnoybacterales > UBA2143 > JAHJSM01. The sequence goes on along the minus strand of JAYEKG010000054.1, from coordinate 12 downwards.
AGGTGGGCGATG
>JAYEKG010000053.1:0-2757 GCA_034660935.1 Patescibacteria group bacterium | reverse complement strand
AAACACTGCCGTTACTGCATCAATAACTCCCCAAATTGATTTGTCCCCTAAATAGATTGGGATAATGGGATTGAAAAGAACTGCGATAATAACCAAACTCCAAAACCAAAAATCTTGTTTTTTTATCATCTCATAAAGATAATAAGCGTAATAGACGGCTACGCCGGTAATTACTAATCTTAAAAATGTGTAATAACCATACGGCCAACTAAAAAATGTTAGTAACGACATTATTGTAGCTACTATGGCTGGATTCTTGGTAAATTTTATATTCTTAATTTTATCCACAATATCTTTTCTATCTAATTTTATACTATCCTCCCGTAATAAACCCTTATTACGCTGTTTTAATTTTAGTTTATCGGCTTTTTTTATTTCACCAACTAAAGAATAAATTCCATTCTTGTATTCAATAATATCGTGTCCAATAATAGTATTTATTTTATATTTATATTGCCGGATATTGTTCTCGTCGTAGTCTTTGGCTCTATCAAGATCATCGCCAATTTCAGTGATATTGACATTTTTATTCTCACACAAAAAAACGAGCACGCGATAAGCATTGCCCGTTAAACGAAGTTCTTTGTTATTTTCATCAAAAACCTTTTTGCTTTTAGTGTCTATATTAAAATATTGATGCCTATAAAACATGTAATTTATTTATTTTTCAATTAATATACTATGTTCTTGGTATCCGCCAGAATAACAAAATGCGAATTCCTTATGCCATATTTTACCTAAAAAGCCAATCGCAATCAACCCCTTCTCTTTGCTCTTATCCTCTCTATCTCCGTGAGAAATTTTTTTCTAAGCCGAATATTCTTAGGCGTTATTTCAAGATATTCGTCTTCCGTCATAATCTGCATCCCTCTTTCCAATGTCACTTCAAGAGGAGGAACAAGTTTTAACGCCTCGTCCGAACCGGCTGCGCGCGTATTTGTCAAATGTTTTCCTTTAGTTGGATTGACTGACAAAGTATCCCCTTTAGATGTATTGCCAATAACCATTCCTTCGTAAATTTCAATGTTTGGGGCAATATAGAGAGCGCCGCGGTTTTGCAAATTAAAGAGAGAAAAACCGAGCGCTTTTCCGGTTGCCATGGAAACCATTGACCCAACACTTCTTTTTTCAATTACCCCCGCAAACGGCTTAAACCCGATAACGCGCGCGCATAAAATCCCCTCTCCTTTCGTATTAATGGCAAACTCGTTTCTATAACCAAGAATCCCGCGAGTTGGAATCTCAAATATTAATCTTGTGTTGCTATTCTCTGATTTCATTTCCCGCATTACGCCTTTTCGTTTTGACATATTCTCAATGATTGTCCCCAAAAATTCATCGGGAATATCAATAATCGCCTCTTCAAACGGCTCTTTTTTAATTCCGTCTTCTTCTTTGATAATAACCTGGGGTTGGGAAATCTGAAGCTCGTATCCTTCGCGGCGCATATTTTCAAGTAAAATCGCAAGATGCATTTCTCCTCTCCCAAATACCTGAAAACTGTCAACAGAGGAAAAATCAACCTTCAATCCAACATTTATTTCCAATTCTTTTTCTAATCTCTCCCTAATCTGGCGGCTTGTTACAAATTTCCCGTCCTTTCCGGCAAATGGAGAATTGTTCACCAAAAAATTCGTGGAGATTGTCGGTTCGTCAATTACAATCGCCGGCAGGGGCTCTTGGTTTTTGTTAGCGCAAATTGTCTCGCCAATATAAATATCGCCAATGCCCGCAATCATAACAATATCTCCCGCGATAGCTTCTTTTGCTTCTTTTTTTTCTATACCGTGAAACGCGCTGATTTTCGTAATTACGGCAGGACGCGCTTCCCCGTTTGGTTTTTTGACAATCACTTTTTCCCCAGGCCTAATTATCCCCTCGTAAATTCTCCCTATAGCCAACCGGCCCAAAAAATCGTCATATCCCAAATTAAACGGCTGCATTCTAAAAGGCAAAGAAGTGTCAGAGGACGCTGCCGGGACTTCTTCCAGTATTATATCCAAAAGAGGAGTTAAATCGCTTGAATCGTCATCTAAATTTCTTTTAGCGATTCCGTCTCGCCCAATCGTGTAAATAACTTTGAAATTGAGCTGTTCCTCGCTTGCTCCAAGATCCATAAAAAGCTCTAAAACTTGCTCGTGCGCGAGAGCGGGATTCGCGGCAGGCTTGTCAATTTTATTCAAAATAACAATCGGCTTCAAGCCAAGCTCCAATGACTTTTTCAAAACAAATTTGGTTTGAGGCATTGGACCTTCCTGCGCGTCCACAACTAAAAGAACCGAATCAATAGACCGGAGCACTCGTTCAACTTCCGAGCCGAAATCAGCATGGCCGGGAGTATCAACAATGTTGATTTTTGTGTTTTTATAGAAAAGCGACGCGTTTTTGGAATAAATCGTAATCCCTCTTTCCTGTTCAAGCGCATCGCTATCCATAGTCGCGGAATCGCCGACCATTCCGGTCTGCTTCATTAACGCGTCCGTTATGGCCGTTTTTCCGTGGTCAACATGGGCGATAATCGCAATATTTCTAATTTCCATAATGTTGTTTTAAACAAATTAAAACCTCCGCGCGGGAGGTCTAAATTAACCCAGACAAGAATAACTTTTTTTCTATCGCTTGTCAACCCCCAGCAATATCTGATGTTATTATTTGTCGTTATTATTTCCCAATATCTTGGGTACCCAGAGGGATTCGAACCCTCAAACCGCCAGAACCACAATCTGGAGCTCTGCCAATTGAGCTATGGGTACCATA
>JAYEKG010000052.1:11769-14287 GCA_034660935.1 Patescibacteria group bacterium | reverse complement strand
CGCTACGAAAACTTCTTTTATCCCTGATGTTATGCAAAATCTTTCCCAAAAAATTTATTTTTGTGATAGATTTCGGATTAAACGCGGACATTATGTGAAATAAATTATTTTTAATTACAAAACACCATGATTAATAAAAAGCCAATTTTTGTTGAGGAAATGAAATGGAAAGATGATTTATATATTCTTGAACTATACAATTCAATAAATTTTTCTGGTCTAAAACCAATTACGCAAGTACAAGCAGTGTGTTTTACAAACGATAGTGATGTTGTGCTTTATCAACATTCTGACAATTATCTTGGTTTGCCCGGGGGAACTCCCGAGCAGAGCGAATCGTCAGAAGAAACTCTCAAAAGAGAATTGTATGAGGAAATAAGTGTTGAGGTACTAGATTTTGGACCAATCGGATATATTAAGGTTTATAAAAAAGATCGGCCAGAAAAATTTGATTTTCAACTGCGTTATTGGGCAAAAGTAAAATTATTAGAAGAAACACCTGATCCAGACAATAAAGCTATTGGGAGAATCTTAGTACCAATCAATAACGCGGTTGAAAAGTTAAATTGGGGCAAAAGAGGAGAATTACTTATTGAGCTCGCAAAAGATAAAGGGGGTTTTGTTAATTAAAAAAATTTACATCACATAACAAAGAGTATGCGGTTCGCGCTTGGCTAACGCCCAATACTCTCCCAAATTTTTTGTTCCGCTCCGCTGCACAAAAAACTTCGCATACCCTTGAATGTTATCAGGAATAATTTTAAACACAAAAAAAGACGACCCTTTGAAGTAGATCGTCTTTTTTCAAAAAATTACTTTAATTCAGCTATCACATAGCTGAATTATTTTATCTCCTAATCCCGAGCCAGATTTTTTCTCCGTTGAGTTCTGTTTCTTTTTCAACGAGAAAAACTTCTTTTCTTTTTTGGGCAAGTTCCATTTTCTCCGCAGAAACTTCTTCTTGAATTTGCTCCTTGTTTTTTTGAATTAGTTTTTTTAATGAAGAATTTGCCAAATACCGCAAATAAATTTTTTGGCCGGGTTTTAACCCGCCGTCTTTTCTCATTCCTTGAACAAGGCGGGTTAAATCCCTAATTGTTCCTTCCGCCTTTAATTCATTTGTAATTTTTGTGTCTATTCTCACCTCTTCGCCTAAAACAACTTTTTTCACATTTACTTCGTCTTTAACTAAACCGCTTAATTCCGCGTTTTTTACGATTTGGCTATTATTAATTGCCAACTTGCTTAATGGCTGCCTTACTTTAATCTCCGCTTCTGCTCTTTGCGACAGCGCGATTGCCGTTATTTGTCTGACTTGCGACATATTCTCTTCCAATTTTTTATCAATCAGCTTCTTGTTTGATTTCGGATATTTATCAAAATGAACTGATTGCCCGCCGTTTAATTTTTGGTAAACTTCTTCCGCCAAAAAAGGAATAAAGGGAGCTGACAGTTTAGCAAAATTCAACAGAATAAAAGAATATATATTTTCCGCTTCTCTTTTTTCTTGGGCGCTAATTGGCCTTTGGAGCCGTCTTCTTGAACGCCTAATATACCAATTAGAAAACTCGTCCAAAAAATTATCTATCAGGCGGGATGCTTTTGTTAATTCATATTTATTCATCCATTCAGTAATTTCCAAAGCAATGGAGTTAAATCGAGAGACAATCCATTTGTCTAAAGCATTTTTAGGTCTGATTGACTTAGGCGCTTCAAAATCTTTGTCGGCATAAGTTTTAAAAAAAACAAGAGAATTCCAAAAAGTTAAAATAGTTCGGCGAAATATTTCGGCAACCCTCTTTTCGGAAAAGATATAATCCTCTCCTATGGATGTGGTAGAAAGCAAAAAATATCTTAAAGCATCGGCGCCATATTTGTTAAAAATTAGTTCGGGAGCGGCATAATTTCTGAGTTTTTTAGAAAGCTTCGTTCCATCTTCACCTAAAACCAATCCATTAACTATAACATTTTTAAAAGCCGGCTTGTTTTTTCCCAATCCACGATCTTTTAAGGTTAACGCCGTTGCTAAAACAAGCAAAGAATAAAACCATCCTCGCGTTTGGTCCATTCCTTCGGCAATAAAATCAGCCGGAAATGTTTTTTCAACCAATTTTTTGTTTTCAAAAGGATAATGCCATTGGGCGTAAGGCATTGAACCGGACTCAAACCAGCAGTCAAAAACCTCTGATGTTCTCTTCATTTCTCCGCCGCATTTTGGACATTTAAAAGAAATATTATCTATTGCCGGTTTGTGTAAATCGCCATGTTTTTTGCCGGATAATTTTTCCAATTCTTTAATGCTGCCAACGCATTTTAACTCATCACATTTTTGGCATTGCCAAATCGGCAAGGGTGCTCCCCAAAATCTATTTCTTGAAATAGACCAATCGCGCGCGTCTTTTAACCAATTGCCAAATCGCCCTTCTTTTAAATGCCCGGGAACCCACCTTGTTTTCTTATTATTCGCAATTAATTCTTTCTTAAATTTCGTTACTGCCACATACCAACTGTCAATTGA
>JAYEKG010000052.1:0-11669 GCA_034660935.1 Patescibacteria group bacterium | reverse complement strand
GCGCGTCTTTTAACCAATTGCCAAATCGCCCTTCTTTTAAATGCCCGGGAACCCACCTTGTTTTCTTATTATTCGCAATTAATTCTTTCTTAAATTTCGTTACTGCCACATACCAACTGTCAATTGAGTGGTAAATAAGAGGACTATCACAACGCCAACAATGGGGATAACTGTGAACTATTTTCTCTTCCTTGAAAAGCAGTTGTCTTTTTTTTAAATCGTCTTTGATGTCTTTATCGGCTTTTTTGATAAACTTGCCTTCGCCGGGAATATTTAAGCCATAAATAATTTTACCTTCCTCGTTAATCGTTACCACAATCGGCAGATTTTCCTCTTTGCCCAAAGCTGCGTCGTCTTCGCCAAAAGCCGGCGCGATGTGGACAATCCCCGTGCCATCTTCAACGGACACAAAATCAGCCGACACTATTCGATAGCCTGGTTTGTCTATCTTCATATTATAAAGCGGCTGATACTCCATACCAACCAGATCTTCTCCAAAAAATTCTTCTTTAATTTTATATTCCCCTTTTTTAGGGACCGAGTCCCTTAAAACTTCTAATCGCTCTTTGGCTAAAATATACTCCTCGCCGTTCAATTCAACACTTACATATTTTATTTTTGCGCCAATAGCAATGCCTGTATTAGCGGGTAATGTCCACGGCGTAGTTGTCCAAACAAGCAAATATGTCGGCGCTTCGCCATTGCGAAGAGCCCGCGATGCAACAATCTTGTCCGATTTTCTACGAGATTGCTTCGTTCTGCTCGCAATGACATTAGAATTCCTTAATCTAAATTTAATATATACCGATTCATCTTCAATGTCTTTATAAACATCCGGCTGATTTAATTCAAAATTAGACAGAGGCGTTCCGCAACGGGGACAATATGGCGTTACTCTGTAATCTTTATAAACCAATCCATCATCCCAAAGTTGTTTAAAAACCCACCAAATAGATTCAATATAATTATTATCTAAAGTCGCATACGCGCCGGAATAATCAGACCAGCGGCCAACCCGGCGCAATGTTCTTTGCCATTCAGAAACGCATCGAAAAACCGACTTGCGGCAAGCTTGATTAAATTTTCCGACTCCCAATTTTTCAATATCTTTTTTACATTTCAATCCAAGCTCTTTTTCAATCATATTCTCCACCGGCAAGCCATGGCAATCCCAACCCACTCGCCAAGGAACTTGGCGTCCCTTCATTGTCCAATACCGCAAAACAGCATCCTTAATCGCGCTCGCTAAAATATGCCCATAATGAGGAAGCCCCGAGGCAAAAGGCGGCCCGTCATAAAAACTAAAAAAGGGTTTGCCTTCTTTTTGTTTGATAAGTTTAGCGAAAACATCCTCCTTCCGCCAAAACTTCAATATTCTTTTTTCCATTTTTGGTATCTGGTTCATAAATATAAAATTAGATATCCCGCAGCACTGCGAGATAAGGTTTTGTATCTAATCCACCTAAAGCGGATTAGATAAAGCCCTTACATCTTCTCCGGCGCTTTGATGCCCATTAAATTTAATGTGTTTCTCAAAACAATTTGTGTCGCTTTAATTAAGCCGATTCTTGCCTGGCTTAATCCGGGATTACCTTCGTCTAAAACTCGGCATTTTTCGTAAAATTTATGAAAAGCGTTTGATAGTTCCATAGAATACTGCGGTAATCGCTGAACCTGATAATCTTTCGCCGTATCTTCAACTATTTCTGGAAATTTAATCAGTTGGCGAACTAAAACTAAATCCGAACTTGTCAGACATTGAACATCTAACATATCTGGTGTTAGGCATTCAATGTCTAACATATTTATTGTTTTCGCTGTTCGCAGGATTCCGCAGATTCGCGCATAAGCATATTGGACATAATAAACGGGATTTTTGCTTGACTGCTCCCGAGCCAAATCCATATCAAAATTCAAGTGCGTATCAGGCGATTTTTGCAGAAAGAAAAATCTTACCGCGTCAACTCCCGTCTTGTCAATCAACTCATCCATTTCCACATAAACCCCCGCTCTTTTTGACATTCTCTTTTTCTCTCTTTTTTCCAAAATTGTTACGAACTGCAAAAGAACCGTTTCTAATTTTCCTTTATGCCCAATTGCTTCTACGCCCGCCTTTAGCCCGGGAACATCTCCATGATGATCGGCTCCCCAAATATTAATCACCTTGTCAAATTTCTTCTCGTTAAACTTATGCCAATGAAAAGCGATATCGCCAGCTAAATATGTTTTATCCCCGTCTTTCTTAACTATCACTCTGTCTCTGTTATCGCCAAATTGGGATGATTTAAACCACTTAGCGCCATCTTGTTCGTAAATTAAATCTTTTTTTTCTAAAAAATCCCGAACTTTATCCACCAGGCCTGATTTGTGGAGTTCCGATTCAAGAATCCACTCGTCATATTTAATTCCCAACTTGTCTGTCGTCTTGCGGATTAAATTTTTAATAATATATTCAGCTGCCCATTTTCCCGTTTCAGGCGCGTTTTGTTTTTTTATTTTCTCATTCAGTTTATCAATATATTCTCCTTTATATACTGCTTGCTCATCCCCTAAAACGGAATGTCCCAAAGCGACAATTTGCGCCCCATAATCGTTAACATAATACGCCCTCTCAATATTAAATCCGGCTTTAGCTAAAATACCGGACAAAACATCGCCAAAAGGGCCGCCTCTGCCATTCGCTACTGTCAAAGGACCTGTTGGATTGGCAGAGATAAATTCAACTTGAACTTTTTTGCCCTTGCCAAGAGTAAGCCGTCCGTAATCAACACCCTGTTTGATAATTTCAACCAACTCGTCCAATAAACATTTCTTTGATAAAGTAAAATTAATAAATCCGGGACCTGCCACTTCTACTTTTTCAAAAATAGGATGAGATTTCAACTTCTCAACTATTTTTTCAGGAGCAATTTTTGTCCGTAAAGCAACATTCGTGGAATAATCCCCGAATTCCGCATTATTGGGCCGCTCCAAACGCGCGTCCCTATCCACAATTTCTTTAATTATTTTTTTAACTTCGTTCCTAATCATGTTTTTATCATATCCCATTATTGCAATTTACTCAATACGAGTTTTCTTACAGAATAGTCCCTTTATTATTTCACCAAAAGATATACAATAAAGATAACTGCAAAATCGTTTAAATAAAATTATGCCTACTCTCGCCATCAACCCGCGAGCTAAATATGATTATGAAATCTTGGACACTTATGAAGCCGGGCTGATTTTGAGCGGACAGGAAGTTAAGTCAATTAAAAAAGGATGGATGAGTATAAAAGGCGCCTATGTTACTATTAGGAATGAAGAGGTCTGGCTTATCAACGCGCAAATTCCGCCCTATCAACCCAAAAATACTCCTGTTAATTATAGTTCAACTCGCTCCCGAAAACTGCTCCTTCACAGAAAAGAAATAAGGGAACTTATAGGCAAAACAAAACAAAAGGGCTTGACTTTAACGCCTATTCGCGTCTATACTAAACGAAATCGCATTAAGCTGGAATTTGGCTTGGGACGCGGGAAGAAAAAATCAGACAAGCGGGAGAAAATCAAAAAAAGGGAAACCCAAAGAAAAATCCGGCGCGCGCTGAAAGACAAATATTAATTCATTAACAAAACAGAAATTCTATTCAACCTCAATGAGGTAGAAAACCTATATGGGGATGATTGGCTTCGATGAAAGCTAATTTCTTAATAAGCAAGACGAGATTTATCAATCTCTCGTTAAATATTGATAAAAAAATAAATGTCAATTTATTTTCAAAGGCAAGGAACGCAGTAGCTTCGCTATTTAGCGCTCCGAGCCTGGCTTTAGCTACTGTCTAAATTTTTAGCCGGCAGCCGTTCAAACTTTTGACTTCCGATAGAAAGATTTGAATGTCATTTTTCGGGATAAGCGAATAGAATTACCTCGTCCTATTCGTCAAAAATTTAGAGGTAAGAATTAAGAATTTTTTGCTTAGTTTTAAGTTTTTAACTCTTCGCCTGTTTTTAACAGGTCAATTAAACTAAGATAATCTTGTAGAATTGTTAAGAATCAACTTTTAGACGCGGGTTCAATTCCCGCCATCTCCACCGCGTAAAATTATATTTGTCAAATTACAACAAGACAAAACTATTTACTACAAAAAAACTTACAAACCATTCGTTAGAAGACCTCGCCTTAATCATCAGATAAAAACTAACCCTATCCGGCTGATTGACGAGAAAGGAAATAATCTTGATATTGTTAAAACAGGAGACGCTTTAAAAATGGCCTTTGACAGGGGCCTTGATTTGATTGAGATAGCTCCTAACGCCAATCCCCCTGTTTGCCGAATTATGGATTTCGGGAAATATCAATATCAGAAGTCGCAGGTTGAAAAAAAACAAAAAACGAAGCAAAAAAAGATAGACATTAAGGGTATTAGGATTAGTTTTGGCATTAGCCAACACGATGCCGAATTTAAAGCAAAACAAGCGGAAAAATTTCTTTCGCAAGGACATAAGGTCAGGATAGAAATGATTTTGCGCGGAAGAGAAAAGGGGATGTTTGAAATAGCTCAAAATAAAATGAAAGAATTTATTGATTTAATCCCGTTTGAAATTAAAATTGAACAATCAGCAAAAAGACAGCAAAGAGGATTGGGAATGGTAATCGTTAAAGAATAATTATGACTAAATTAAAAACAAGAAAATCTTTATTAAAAAGAATAAAAATTACAGGCCGCGGAAAGTTTATGAAAAGGCGCAGCCATCAGGACCATATTAATGCCAAAGATTCGGGCAACAAAACCCGAAGCAAAAGAAAAACAATTGGCGTTTCTTTAGCGCACAGAAAAACTATTAAAAAAATATTGCCTAATATTTAGGCATATTCAAAACTATGACACGAGTTAAAAGAGGAACAACTGCCCATAAGCGCCGACAGAATATTGTTAAACAGGCGAAAGGGTTTAAATGGGGCCGAAAATCTAAATACAAATTGGCCAAAGACGCTTTGAGGCACGCTTGGACTTATGCTTACCGCGACCGCAAAGTAAAAAAACGGGATTTTCGCCGCCTTTGGCAAATTAAAATTAATGCCGCCGTTCGCCAACAGGGTTTGACTTACAGCCGTTTTATTGAAGCGCTAAAAAAAGCCAACATTAAGTTGGACAGAAAGATATTGGCTACATTAGCCGAAAAACAGCCCAAGATATTCGCGAAAATTACCGAAAAGGCAAAGGGGTTAATAAAATAGCGAGAGGATTTATAATTTATATTTCTGCCACAAACAGGTCTAATGCGGTTAAAATCCCTATTTGGCCTGTTTTTGTTTTCGTTTCAATTTCCAGCAATTGATGATACATCCTTTTTAATTGGGCTAAATTGAAATTCCCCGCTTGCTGTGATGTTTTTCTGGCTACAAAAGGATGCAGTCCGCTTTTTTGCGATAGAGATGGAAAAGGAACTCCTTTTTCCATTAAGTCCTTTATTTTCAATAAATTTCGCATCTGATAAACAAACATAGAAAACAGATAATTTTCATTTTCGCCCCGATTAAGATGCTGATGTAAAAAGCGCAAAGCGCTTTTTTTATTTCTTGCCGCTAAAGCGTCTATTGCCGCGAAAATATTAAGGTCTATTCCCGACTTAACCAATAAAATCACATCTTCTTTTGTAATTGACAGTCCTTTTTTGTAGCTGATTAATTTGTCGATTTCGCCGCTCATTTGCCAAAGATTGTTTCCAACGCGCGCGGATAATTCATAAACCGCTTCGCCGTTAATTATTCCATTATTGCGGGTTACTTCTTTTTTAATCCAATTTAGCAAATTTGCTCCCTTTAACGGAACAAACTCCTCAAACATATTAACTTTGCGCTTAAGAGCTGCTGCCGCCAATTTCCCCTCCTGATATAGAACTATAATGACATCTTGATTGTTTTTGAGCTTGTTTTTGCCCGCATACTTAAAAAATGTTTTTGGAAAATCTTTCTCGCTAAAAGGATTTTCCAAAATGACTAATTTTTTCTCGCTGAACATTGAAACTGATTCAACCTTTTCTTTAAATTTGTCAAAATCCAAATTTTCTCCTTCAAAACGAGCAAAACTTAAACCGCTTTGGTGTTTGTTTTTGTATCCCGAAACAATTTCCTTTAATTTTTCTTTCAGGCGATATGTGTCTTCGCCGTATAAGAGAATAAGCATGAATAAAAATTTTTACTCCCAAACAACTTCTTGCCCCGGTTCTACAATTTCTATCCATATCTGGCCCGGGACAAAAGCGATTTCTTCACCGCTATTTTCATCCAAAAAACAAAGCTTGCTTTTTGGATTGCCCGCGTCTTTCTTCCAAACGCAAGAAACAACCTCTCCATTTTGATATACTTGGCACTCGCCGGAACCCTCAATATCTAAATCATTATAATCAGGCCCTTCTATTTGGCGAGAAAATGCCCGCATTATAACAATGTTTTTAGCAACAATTTGCCGGTTATTGTTTCTATCTATTTCTTTTTTCCCCGCCCGCCAGCGCAAATAAGAATTATCCGCGAAATTATATTGATATGATACATTATAGGGGTAAGAATAACCAATTTTCAATGTCTTTTCCGTTCTCCGTTCACTATTCTGTGTTTGCTGAAATAGGTATCCCTCAAAATTGTTCTCTAATCGATAACCCATTTTCCGAGAACTGTTTATAATCCTTTTTACTGAGGTAAACCCGTTGTGCGGCCTTGGAATTGCGTTTTTTCTAAAAAAAGCGTTATAAGAATTTTTTAGCGCGTCAATGTTGTCCATAATACCCGCGTTCAATTTATCCAAAGCAAAATGCGAACCGCCCCAATGGACTAAAATGGCGTCAAGCCCCATAGCTAACGGAATAAAATCATGGCGAGCGCTGCGCAAAGAGCCAATTTCGTCCGGCGAGGCGCAAAGATAAACCGCTATTAACCGTGTAATACTGCCTGTGATTACGGGCAGTTCAAAAACTAAATCGGCTTGCGAAATGCCTGCCAGCGGACGAGTTACGGGATCGTTCGCCAAAACCACCGCAAGCGGACGCCTTTGAAAGTTTTGGCAAGATGTCCCGTTCAAAGGGCTTATTTTTTCCATCGACTCCGCTGAATTTATCGAATCAGAAGGTTGTTTTCTTATTTCAATTGTCCGACCGCTTCGCTGCCAAACAAAAATCAGCCCCAAAAGGGCTAAAATAAAAACACCGCAATACAAAAAATACTTGCTTTTCATAAACATAGATTACAAATTGCGGTTATTTATTCTTCTCTAACATCCTCTTTGACTTTTTAACAATTTCATCCGGTGTAAAATGGGCTTTAATCAAATAGTCATCAGCGCCTAAACGAACCCCTCTTTCAACCTCCTCCTGTTGCCCTAAATTGCTTAAGATAATTACCGCAATTTTGTTTGTTTTAGGATCGCTTTTAATTTGCTTGAGTATCTCAAACCCGTCTATTCCAGGCAGCACTAGATCTAATAAAACTAGTTGGGGCAGCTGCTCTTGAATTTTTTTAATACCCTCTTCGCCGTTAACGGCTACTGATATTTCAAACCCCTCTGTTTTTAATTTGCGAACCAGAAGCTCCCGAAGAAATTTGTCGTCTTCAACTACTAAAATTTTTGCCATAACTTGATTGCGAAACACAAACTTATCAAAAATATACTAAAACCAAAAAAGTAAATTGGCTATATATTCTTAAATTGTCCGTAAATCGCAAGGAATCTATAACTTACGAAGAATATCCATTTGTTTTTCCACTTTGTTAACTACTTCCTGCGGATCAAAATTAGCCTTAATCAGCCAATCCCTGACTCCCAGTTTTTTAGCTAGTTCCAGTTCTACTGGCTGGCCGGAATTAGAGATAATAATAATTGGAATATTTTTAAATCTCTCGTCTTTGTTCAGCGCTTTCATAACTTCAAAACCGCCTACTTTGGGCATTAAAATATCTAACAATATCAAATCTGGTTTGTCTTCTTTGATTTTTTTTAGCCCTTCTTCTCCGTCTCTGGCAACTTCAACACGGTAACCCACCTGGACTAATTTTTTTTGGAGAAGATTGAGTAAAACTTCTTCGTCTTCAATAATAATAATTTTTTTCATAATGTTATACAACTTTAAGTTTATTAAAAGCGCTCTCTATTTTCGCGTTTGGGAACTAATTGGCAGCGTGAACCAAAAAGTAGTTCCTTTGTTTTCCTCGCTCTCAAACCATATTTTGCCGTGATGAGCTTCGATGATATTCTTACAAATAAACAAGCCGAACCCCGTGCCTTCTGTTTCTAATCTCACCGCATTTTCCGCTCTGAAAAACTTTGAAAAAATTCTATTATGCTGCGATACAGGAATGCCAATGCCGCTATCCTTAACCATCACCTCCGCGTTAATTTTATCATACTTGACCGAAATTACAACCTTTTCGCCCCGCCTGCTAAAGCAAACTGCGTTATCCATCAGATTATGGATAACCAGCATAATCTTTTCCTTATCAATATTAACATTAGGAGAATAACCCTTTGGTTTTTCAAACAAAAGTTTAATATTTTTTTTCTGAATGATTGCGCTTAAATCATCAATAGTCTTTTCTATTATTTTCTCCAAAGAATGCGGGCTTAAATTGCAAACAAAACGCCCCTCTTCTATGCGAGCCACATTGAGAAGATCGTTAACCAAAACAATCATTCTTTCGTTGCTTTGATATCCTCTTTCTAGAAAATCACTCTGTTCTTGAGAAAGTTTGCCGACATCACCATCTAAAATCATTCGCAGAGTCCATTTGATAGCAGAAAGAGGGGTTCTTAACTGATGAGCGGCAATAGAAACAAATTCTGTTTTGAGCTGTTCAATCTCTTTTTCGCGGGTGATATCATGCAAAATAACCATCAAACCGATTGTCTTATTGCCAACCACTACAGGAGTAATTGACACTTGAAAAAACCTTTTAAGCAATTCACCTAAAACTAATTCATATTTTTGGCCGGTCCATTTTATTTTCTGGTTCAAAGTTTTATAAAGCTTGTTTAGGTTTTCGGAACCGGCAACCTGATCTATTTTTTTATTAACAATTTCTTTTTCTTTTATGTTTAAAACTCTCTCTGCTTCAGGATTTACCAAAACAATATTTTCTTCTTTGTTAAAAACAATCAAGCCGTCCGTTAAGCTAACCAAAGCGGCTCTTGTTTTGTTTTTCTCCCATTCAATTATTTGTTGCGCCTCTTTAGCGTCTTCCAATAAATTAATTAGCGCTTTCCTTGTCCTTTCCAGAGTTTTCGTTCTTTTTTGTATTTTTATTTCTAAGTTCCCTGACATCTCCCTGAGTTCCTTAGTCTGAACGGCAACCGTTGATTCTAAAGACTCCTTAACCGCTTTTGTCTTGTTTTTTTCCCGAAGCAAATTTGCGTAATTCCTGTTAAGATTATTAACAACTAATACAATAGCGGCTGCGCTTAAAAGAATAATGCTAATATCTAATACGGGATACAGGACTGTCTTGTAAGGATAGGTAAAAAACAAAAAAGCGTAAGACAAAAAAACTAAAATTCCGGTAAATAAAACTATCTTTATTTCTCTAAAAAATCCTATTAATATAAACAGCAAAACATATCCTGAAATAATAGGCCTGCCTAATGTGGGCGCTGAAAACACAATAACTATGGTCCATCCCAAAACCAAAAAAACGCTGGTTAAATATTTTACGCAATAGTTATAAGAAAATTTAAGCTTGTCTGTTGCGTTAGATATTTTTTTGTTCGCTTGCGCGTCTATCTCCTTTAGCATATTTACACATCCTTAGAAAGTTTTTTAGAAACTTTCTCGGACTTGGTTGTTTTGTTTAAGCTCTTTGTCGATTCTTCTATTTTTTCTTTGAGCTCAATCATTTTGAGCTCCCTGCCGACCGTAAGTTCATGAAATTTTTCTAACTCATCAATCCTTTCTTCTAAGTGTTTTTTGTAATCTTCTGCCTCTTCAATAGACATTCTCAGGTTTCTCGTCATAGTATTAATCGCCCGAGCCAATCTGCCTATTTCGTCCTTGCTTCTAATATCAATTTGATGTTTAAGATCTCCCTTACCTATAATTTCCGATTCCCTTTCTATTTTTCTAAGAGGACTCAACACCATTTTGCTAATGATTAAATATATTAAAAAAGTGTTACCCAGACCAAGAAACAACCCCAAAAGGAGCAGTGAGTAAATCTGCTGCATGTAAAAAACGCGATATTTTTTCTCTGAAAGAACAATATCTACAGAACCAAGCTCTCTTTTTTCGCCCAGTGTTTCAATAACAACCGGCGCGCTATATTCCTCGCCATCTTCCTGGCTCTTCCTGCAATAACTGGCAACAAGGTTGCCTTTATGAAAAACTTTAATCGCCAAAATGTATGGGTCGTATTTAGCCATATGTTTAATTGACAATTGCAATGCCGGGTAATCCCAGGCAAGAAGGTTTTCAATAGAAAAAACAGCCAAGCTTTGAGATAAAAAAACTCCGTCCGTGTTTAGGTATTCTTCAACAACTGCGTTTGCCCTATATAAGGAAAAAACAGTAGAAAATAGAACGCATAACACTACTATTATCAGAACAATAACAGTTATTTTAGTTTGTAAGTGATATCCCCACATTAAATAATTACAACCAATTAAAAATTTTGACGCTTTAATTTAATTATTTGCTCCACTTATCTAAATTGTAAAATACCGGTCCATAAACTTTATCAATGGATTCTTTGATTCCGAGATAATCTTCCCAATTGATTGTTACCCATTTTTCGTATTCTGGGCTAATAGCGCGAATATCTTCAAGATTTGTTTCATGCATTTTTAGCAAAGTGTTTTTAACTTTTACGAGTTTTTCAGGCGCGATTTTTTCAGTGTTAACGACAAAAGGGAATTCGGGGACAGGATCATGTTTCCATATATAGCGCAAAACCTCTTTATCTGTATTGTATTTGTCAAAAGTCATATCATTAATAAAGCATGCGTCAATAATTCCTGCCAGCACTGCCTCCGCCGCCTTATCATGAGAGCCCGAAAATTGCAGTCCTCCGTCAAAATATGTTTCCTTGTTTATCCCTTCTTGCTCAAGCATTGCTGATGGCATCAGGTTACCTGATGTTGAAGATTTGCTTGAACCATAAACCTTTTTCCCTTTAAGGTCTGCAATTGTTTTGTGCGGAGAATCTATTTTAACTGCCAGCCCCCCTTGGTAAGTGGGAGAACCGCTTTTTTGCGGACAGACAAATGGCGCAATCGGACCGTTTTCATACGCCTGAACTGTTGTCACCGAAGCAAGCCAGGCAAAACTTGTTTTGCCGCTAGTTATATCTTTAACAACCGCTGTATACCCTCCGACTTCTCCAGCCGTAGAATAAAACCGCAATCTTATATTCAATCCTGTTTCGTCGCGCAGGTACTTCTCAAGACCGGAAAATCTTTCCAGCATAGTGCTTGGTTTTCTTAATGGAAGAATACCTAAATAATATATTTTATCCTTAATTGTTTCTCCGCCGTTTTCTAAACCCGTTGGTTCAACGGCTTGATTTGTTCTCCCCGCAATCACTGCCCAAAAACTAATAGTAAGCAGGCAGAGCGCGATAATGCCGGAAACAAGCCCGATAATGTTTAAGACCTTGCGCTTGCGCAAAGTACCGGCAGTGGCAGGAGAAATTTCTCCGGCTTGGCCGCCTA
>JAYEKG010000051.1:0-2832 GCA_034660935.1 Patescibacteria group bacterium | reverse complement strand
AGAAAAACATCATGAAGAAAAGTACAAAAAATTATTAGCGCAGGTGGAAACTGGCGCTGTATTTAAAAAGGATCAAGAAATTGATTGGGTTTGCCGTGAGTGTGGTTATATCCACACCGGGACAGAAGCGCCAGAAAAATGTCCTTCTTGTGACCATCCACAGGCGTATTATCAAGCAAAGTATGAAAACTATTAAAAAATAATGAAGAAATTAAATAAATTAAAAAAAGGCGACAAGGTCGCGATATTATCTCCGTCATTTGCCGCTCCGGGCCAATGGCCTCTTGTTTATAAATTAGGCCTAAAGCGCTTGAAAGATATTTTTGGATTGGAATTTGTTGAATTTCCAACAACAAAAAAAATTGGAGCATCTACTGAAGAAAGAGCAAAAGATTTAATAAGCGCCTTTGAGAATAAGGAAATTAAGGCGGTCATAACTTCACTCGGAGGGAATGATCAGGTAACATATATTAAAAACTTGCCGGCCAAACCTTTTGTGAATAATCCAAAGCCGTTTTTTGGCTATAGTGACAACACGCATTTTATGAATTTTCTTTGGTTGAATAATGTGCCCTCCTATTACGGAGGCGCTTTGTTTACGCAGTTTGCCATGCAGGGAAAAATGAACGAATACACAGTCAAGTATTTAAAAAAGGCGATGTTTGAACAAGGAGAAACGGAAATCAAACATAGTGACAAGTTTAACGATATTGCCTTAGACTGGAGCGAGCCCAAAAATTTAAGTAAAGAAAGGATATATGAGCCAAATGATGGCTGGTTTTGGGACGGCAGCAAAAATGTTAGCGGCGTAACTTGGGGAGGATGCCTTGAATCCATAGATGAGATATTGCGGCATGGCATAAGCATTCCTTCGCTGATGGATTTTGAGAATATAATCCTGATGGCCGAAACATCAGAAGAAATTCCAAGGCATAATTATGTATTTAGTGTTTATAGGGCATTGGGAGAAAGGGGTATTTTAGAGCGAGTAAGAGCGATATTAGTAGGCAGACCGAAGGCGTGGAATTTTGATAATCAGCAAAACAGCCACGCGCGGCGAAAATATCGCGAAAAGCAAAGGAATACAATTTTGGAAATAGTCAGGAAATACAATAGTTCTATTCCCATCATTCAAAACTTGGATTTCGGGCATACGAGCCCTCAAATTCCAATGCCGTACGGAATGCCTGCCCGTCTGGACGGAGATAATAAGAAGATTTTTGTTACTTTTTAAAAGGAGAAAAAAGAATTCCGAAAACCTTTTAATTCCGGAAGTTCAATTCCAGAGGTTGAACTTTCGATTAATTGAAAATTGTTTTTAAAATCGCCCTAAAATTAGCCGTATGAGCGGTTTTTTGTTATTATAAAACCATATAAACAAATAACAATTATGCTAATTGATGATGTAAAAATTAGAGTAAAAGCCGGCGGCGGGGGACGGGGCGCCGTGGGATTTAATAAAACAAAAATGGTTAACATCCTATTTCCTATTATATACAATATGTGTATATTATAAGAAATAGGTTTTATAAAAAAACAGGCAGAAAAATAATTCCAATTTCTGTCATTGACGACAAAAGCGTAAAGCATGTTGAAAAAATTCTGCAAGGCATCATCAAGCGGAAATAATTACGACATCCGATGTCGCAAAAGGTTCCTGACGCCTTTTTTATTCTTTTTCCATATTTTGTAAAAAGAGACAAAAAGCATATGACAAACGCAAAACAAAAACTTATTTTAATCACGGCAATTTTAGCTTTAATCGGGGCGATAGTCTGGACTTATGATTATATAACCAAAATAGAGACTGATCATATTTCAGAGTCGGCGGTAGAAGAAGAAAAACAATCAAAAAAAGAAACAGAGAAAGAAGAAGCGCAAGAGAGCGTTTTATCGGAAGCAGTCTGGAGTAAATATATTAATGATGAATTGGGTTTTTCAATAGATATTCCCGACAAGACGCATGGCCAGTATAGCTGCGAGCCCAAAAAAATAATTCAGGTTCCTGTAAAAGTGTTTGAAGATAATGAAAACGGAATAGTTTATATTTCACAGGAATATTATTACCAATCTAAATATGATAGCGCATTGCGTAAATATACGGGAGAATGCAAAAAAATCATATATTCTTTAGAATTATTTAGAAATAAATATCAAGAGTGGAGAGATTCTTTCTTGGAACGGCCCAGAGGCTTTAATCCTCGCTTGGGTTGGGCTATTATGATAAAAACCGCGCGAAATGAAGATGAATTAGACAAATTTATAAAAGAAAATTATGGTTCAGGATGTTATGCTAAAGATAAAAAACTTTTGGGAACAGATTATGAACAGCCAGGCGTTTATGATATTTCAATCGGGGGAGAAGGCGACAGCATAGAAACAACATTAGGAACCACATCCTGCGTTGGAGCGTGGATAGAAAGGTATAAAGTTTTATACTTTCCCGAAGAAAATAAAGTTATGTCGGTCATACTTGGGCAAGAACCAACTTTTTGGAATAATCCTCATACGCCGCCATATCAAGCTTATGATGAAAAAATGATTAATAGTTTTAGGTTTGAATAAATTCCTTTGGGGATTTGTTTTGTTGTATTTTTTTTGGTAAAATGGAAATCAATATAAACATGGATAATATAAATTTAACGCATTGGATACGATACTCTGTTACTTTTCGTGTTGCTATAATCGGGGTATTAGCATTGCTTCTTTTAATTCCGATTGGTTTAGTTAAAAACCTTATTTATGAACGGGAGTCCGCGAAAAGAGCGGCGGTGTCTGAAATAAGCCAGAAGTGGGGGGAGCAACAGACGGTTGCCGGACCGATAATTTCTG
>JAYEKG010000050.1:0-14911 GCA_034660935.1 Patescibacteria group bacterium | reverse complement strand
CTTCGACTTCAAGGGCTGCCCTTGTTCTTTTAAACTATCTCCGCCATCGTTCTTTTTGTTTCTTTCTTGAATTCTTTGACTACATTCTCAACCATCAGGAATGACAAGGGGAAGGCAGGAATGATATTAAAGTTAAAATCAATATTCTTAATCCAACCATAAAAAGGAACTGGCGGATTAAAAACCACTCCATCTAAATCAAAACCAATAGTATTGTTCATGATTTTACCCTCCTTTCTGTTTTTCTTGTTAAAAAGCTGTTAAATATTATTTCGAATCGGCTTAAAACTTTTTCGGTGGATTGGACAAGGGCCAAATTTTTTTAATTTCTCCAGGTGTAATTTTGTGCCGTATCCCTTATGCCGAATAAATCCATATTGGGGGTATTTTTGATGCATCCGCCGCATTAAGCGGTCACGAGTTACTTTAGCGATAATAGAGGCAAGCGAAACCAAAAAAATCTTTCGGTCTGCGCCAATAATGGCTGTTTGTGTTAATTCATTGTCAGATATTTGTTTTGAATTTCGGCAAAAACTGCCGTCTAAATAAAAACTGCCGTCTAAAAACAGGAAATTTGGCTGGCAATCTAATTTCTTCAAACACCCTCTCCATGCTGCGAGAGTCGCCTGCCAAATATTAACTTTGTCAATAATTGCGGAATGGATAAAACTAACTTTCCATTCTATGTTTGGGTTTTTGCTAATTTCTTCAAAAATCTCTTCTCTTTTCTTTTCAGAAAGCCGTTTAGAATCGGTAACGAATTTGTCCATTTTACCAAACGATATCTTGCCCAGCGCGTCTTTCCTGATCGCCGCGACAGCCGCCGCTACCGGTCCCGCCAGCGCTCCCCTGCCCGCTTCATCAATCCCCGCGGCCACTTCATATCCATCCCTAAAAATTTGTTTTTCCAAACGAGAAAAAGACATTTATTGCGTTTCTCGATGAAACAAAATCAATAGTTTTTTATTAAAAGATGCAATTTTCGGTTGCCTAGAAACGCGAGCGGGCATGGTTCCGAGCAAAGCGAGGAGAGCAAGCGTTTCTCGGCAATAAAATTCCTCGCTGGGGAATTTTATGTAAGCGAAAATGCATTTTTAAGGAAAAACTATTAATTTCTGTCCCATTAAGAATATGTAAACAACATTGGCTTCCTACTCCACCAGATTAGCCGGTATTTGCCCTTCAAGCGCGGCAATAATATTGTTAGCCGCCATTTCCGCCATCTTATTTCGCGTTCCAACGGTCGCTGAAGCAATATGGGGAGTTAAAATCACATTGTCCAGTTCAGTCAACCCGGGCGCCAATTCGGGTTCGTTTTCAAAGACATCCAGCGCCGCTCCGGCAATTCCTTTGTTTCTCAAAATTTCCACCAGCGATTTTTCATCAACTATCGGACCGCGCGAAGTGTTAATTAAATAAGCGTCCGATTTCATTAATCCCAGCCGTTCGGCGTTGATTAAATGTTTTGTTTCATCAGTTAGCGCCGTATGCAAGCTTACAAAATCCGCTTCTTTCAATAAGTCGCCAATCTCGCGGTATTCCAAGCCGTATTCTTCTTCCAACTTTTCGTTTCGCTTAATATCGTAATAAATAATCTTCATATCAAACCCTTTCATTAGCCGCTCCGCGACCGCAAAACCAATTCTTCCTAAACCGACAATCCCAAGAGTTTTACCTTTAATATCGCCGCCTAAAAATAATTTAGGGCCCCACACCTTATATTTTCCCGCGCGGGTATATTTATCCGCTTCAACAATTCTTTGGGCAATCGCCAGAATTAAACCAATTGCGTGGTCCGCCACAGTGTCAGTCAGCACTCCCGGCGTATTGGTTGCCATAATTCCGCGCTTCTTTGCTTCAGCAACATCAATATTATTATATCCAACCGCGTAATTAGCGATAATCTTCAATTGCGAGCCGGCGGCATCCATAACTTCTCCGTCAATCTTTTCCGTCAAAACAGAGAGAATAGCGTTAGCGCCCTTAACGCCCTCCAGTAATTCCTCGCGGGAAATACCGCCCTCGGGTCCAACCGAAACATCATAATCCTTGTCTTTTAACAGACTAATTCCCACTTCGGGAATCTGGCGAGTGATAAATATTTTTGGCATATAATTTAGCTTGAACCGCGAAATAATCGGACGATTACCCCCTGAGCTTGTCAAAGGGCAACCTCATAACTCATTTTAACCCTTTAATAAATTAGAGAATAAAATGAGCCATATTTCGCGATTCAAAATTTATTTATTTTAATAATCTTTAACCCTGCTAATTATTGTTTCAATTTTTCAAATCTTTGTTTGTCAACTTTTAGTTTTTCTCTAACTGTGTTAATAATTTCAGGTTTTGCGTTTTTAAGAAATTTCTTATTATCCAACAGCTGTTCAGCAGATTTTATTTTCTGTCCAATCTCTCCTATCACTTTATTTTCATTTGTTTTTAGTTTATTTATTTGTTCTTTAGTGGTTCTAAAAAATATTTCTGACAGATTCGTGGAATCTTTTAAAAAAATGTTTGGTGTTTTTTGATTAACATATAATTCGCTTATTCCCGCGATTCTTTTAATATCGCTCCGTATTTCATCATTTAAGCTAATCTTTGTATTTAGATAAATGTCCCCGCCCTTGACAATCTTTAGTCGCGTTTTCATTGTTCTTATACGGCCAATAATCTCAAAAATCTCATTAACATAACCCCTGCTTTTCTCAAAAAAATTATTGCATTTTTGTGGAAACATTGAAGACGCTATGCTTGAATATGGGTCAATCATTTGCCAAATATTCTCTGTAACGAATGGCGTGATAGGATGAAGAAGCTTTAGGATATTGGCCAAAACATATAATAACATTTCTTTATTTTGATTTTCCCCTTTATTAACCTCTATATACCAGTCGCAATACTTAGACCATGTAAAACTATAAATATCCGCGCCAAGACAATTAAAATCGTATTTCGCGTAATTTCTATGCTGGCTTGCAATCAACATGTTTAACTCGCCCAATATCCATTCATCATAAACCGTTTTGGGCTTTGGTTTTTGATTTAAATCAATATTTTCTTTTTCACAATTAGATAAAACAAAACGAGACGCGTTCCAAATTTTGTTAATAAAATTCCTATATCCTGATATTTTTTCTTCGTACATGCTCATATCTTGTCCGGCCGATGTTCCCGCAATAAGGGAAAAACGCAAGGAATCAGCTCCATACTTCTTAATTATCTCAAGAGGACTTATTACATTGCCTTTTGATTTACTCATTTTCTTTCCATGCTTATCCAAAACTAATCCCGTTAAATACAAATTCTTAAAAGGAATCTTTTTAACGGAATACAGGCTCATCATCAACATCCTTATTCCCCAAAAAAACATAATATCACGCCCCATCAACATAAAATCTGTAGGATAAAAATTATCAAATTCCTTATTCTCCGGCCAGCCAAGCGCCGTGTATGTCCATTGGCCAGAACTAAACCAAGTATCAAGCACATCTTCATCTTGTTTTACATTAGACGATAAACACTTTTCGCAAATTGGAAGATCGTCAGAGACAATCGCAAATTCATGCCCGCAATCACGGCAATAATAAACAGGTATCTGGTGTCCCCACCAAATCTGCCGGCTTATACACCAATCATGCAAATTCTCAAGCCAAGAAACAAGCATCGCCCTTTCTCTTTTGGGATAAATATTAATCTCTCCGTTTTTAATCGCTTTAATAGATTCCTTCTTAAGAGAAAATTTTGGATGATTAACATTAACAAACCATTGCAGAGAAACTAACGGCTCTATAATGTTGCCGCATCTTTCGCAAACAGCAATATTGTGTTGGAAATCTTTCTCGCTCACTAATAATCCCAGATTATCTAATTTGCGCAGAACTAATTCTCTCGCTTCTATTGTTGATAATCCCATAAATTCATTGCCAGACAATTTAGTCATTTTGCCATTTTCATTGATAACGCTTATAAATTCCAGATTGTGATCTTTCCCAATTTCATAATCCAATGGATCATGCGAGGGAGTAATTTTTACAGCGCCGGTTCCAAATTCTTTTTCAACTCTTTTGTCTGCTATAATTTTAATTTTTCTGTTGCTTATCGGAAGGACAACTTTCGCGCCCACAATGTCTTTGTATCTTTTATCATCAGGATGTACCGCGACAGCCGTATCTCCAAGCATTGTCTCTGGTCTGGTCGTTGCGACAACAATGAATTTTTTCATATTATCAGCAAGAGGGTATTTTATTTCCCATATTTTCCCTGTTTTTAGTTTGTGTTCAACCTCCAAGTCAGACAAAGCGGTTGAACATCTGGAGCACCAATTGACCATTCTATTTTCGCGATAAATAATTCCATCGTTATACATATTAACAAAGGTCTGTTTTACAACCTTTGATATTTTTGGATCTAAAGTAAATCTTTCATTTTCAAAGTCAGCTGACAGTCCTAATAATTGTTCCTGTTCTCTTATGCGTTTTGCCGAATCAATACAAAAATCGTAGCACATTTTGTAAAATTCTTTCCTGCCTATATCATGCCTGCTTTTGTTAATTTCTTTTTTAATTTTCCTCTCAAAAACAATCTGGGTTAAAATGCCGGCGTGATCTTTCCCCGGTATAAGCCAAACATCATATTTATTCATTCTCTTGTAACGCGCCATTATATCCATACAAGCATAACCAAGAGCGTGCCCAAGATGCAGTTCTCCGTTGGCGTTAGGCGGAGGCAGAATATGAATGTATTTTTTCCCCGGACTCCCCTTAAATTTGGAAATATTGAACTTTTTCCATATTTCAAGAGCGAGTGGTTCTTGTCGATTGTGGTCAAAATTTTTTGAAATCATATATGAAATTTCCAAAATTTTTTAAGTAATCTATAATTTTTTTGAAGAAATCTTAAAAAGAAATAAAGCATTGGCTCTATATTCTCCCCCATAAATAAATTTCAACTTGCATTTGGAATATTTATTAAGATGTTCCAAGCAAGTCTGTTTACATTTTAGCATAAAATAAAAAATCCTGCACACCGCAAGCGGGCGCAGGAGACTTTATAATTAAATGATAATAATATGCCTATTCCTATGTCAAGATAATTTATTCACACCCCTTCCTACCCAATCGGCAGTTCAAAATAGAAAGCGCTCCCCTTTCCTTTGCCCTCGGATTCAATCCAGATTTTGCCTTTGTGAGCCTTAATCAGTTTGGCGGCGAGGTATAGGCCAAGGCCTGTTCCTTCCGTGTTGAGCTTGGACATTCCTTCTCCGCGCGAGAATTTTTCAAAAAGAACACTCTTTTCTTTTGAAGAAATCCCAATACCAGTATCTTTAATGCTAAAGATGATTTTCTTGTTTTCTTTTTTAAGGCGGACGGTTGCTCCGCCTTCTTTAGTGTAATGAATCGCGTTATCAACTAAGTTTTGAATAACCTGCCTGACTTTAAGAGAATCAGCTTTGACTTTAGGCAATGGCTTTTCCGGCTTGATGTATTTTAAATAAAGGCCTTTTTGGGCGGCTATTGATTGAGAATCGCCGACTATGCTTTCGGTTAAACTGTCTATCGCCAGCGGCTGTAAATCAAAGTCCAAACGGCCGGACTCTATCCTTGAGACGGTCAATAGGTCTTCAACTAATTTAATCAGCCGTTCATTGCTTAAATATACTTTTTCCAGGCAATTCTTTTGTTTCTCGTTCGTTTCGCCCCATGTTCCTTCCAAAATCATTGAAATATATCCTTTGATAATGCTTAACGGAGTCCGCAATTGGTGCGAGGCGAGAGAAATGAATTCCGATTTGGCTTCGTCTAATTGCTTTAACTGAATATTGGCGTCCTTTAATTCTTTTGTTTGGCGCTCCACCTCTTCTTGAAGCGTTTTGGAAAATCCTTTCATTTCTCCATAAAGCCAGGCGTTCTCAATAGCGACAGCGGCCTGGGAAGCGATTGTTTCCAAAACCTGAATATCTTCATTGGTAAACATATCGCCCGATTTTTTGGCGTCCAAAATAAACAGCCCCACCAATTTTTCTTTGAGTTTTAACGGAACAACCAAGGCGGCCTTGAGCTTTTCCAAGTCCTCAATTAAATGAAAACTTTGCGTGAATTCTATTTTATCAGCGCGTTTTCTTTTTAACTCGTCCAAGACCAAGACATCTTTTTGTTTTTCAAAATAGGCAATTGTCTTTTTTAAGGTGTTTTTGATTTTCGGGCTTTTTTTCCGCCCGAGAAAATCTTTATCCTTAAGGATAATTACATCCACCTTTTTTAATCTCAACGCTCTGCCGATTTTTTCTTCTAAAATATTGACAACCTTGCTTAAATCCAATGTTCGCGACAAAACATCGGAGATATTAGCCAGCAGTTCTTGGGAGTTGTAGTCGCCCTTGAACAGAAATGTATCAGTTGTTTTTTTGAGCCATTCGTACAGCGGCATAAATCCAAAAGCGACCAACGAAGCCGTAAGCAGGCCGGTAACAACTTGGCCCTTGAAAGTATATATCCCGCCGAAGAAAACTAAGCCCAATAAAAAAGCGGCCATCGCGTAAACAGCCGTAATCACAACAACCACCACCGAGAAAATAGTGCTCTTCTTAATCGCCAGCCGAACATCCATCAGACGGTATTTAAGAATAGCGTAGGCAATAATAGGCACATAAAATGTAGCTGTCCAGTTCCCAATCGGAGCAATCGGAATATCATACCACAATAGATAATTAGTTATGCCTCCCACGTATCCCACAATTGTTCCTATAAGAATATATCTAATTTGGTTTCGTTTTATTCCAGCAATCGTCAAGCGATATTCTTTGGATAATAAATAAATTACATAAATCGCGTAAAAAAACCAAAAGAAAAGAAACGGATGATAAAGAATGCCTGGATCCGGCCAAAAATCAAAGCCTAATTTGGGTCTCACTCCTTTTACAAATAAAGAAGTAAAATTAGCTAAAAAGAAAAAGAAAAAGATTAAATAACCAAAAATAAGGGATTTTTTCCTTTCTTGTACTTTATTAAATAATCTAAGCACAAAATGAAAATAAAAAATGTTAATAAAAATAGCCCCCATCATTAAGCTCCGTGACCAAAAAAGAGCTCCACTGGCACTGTCAGCTATTTGCCAAAAATAGTAAGAATAGCTCCAAATAGAAGCGCTTAAACAGAACAAGCCAAACGCTTGATTAATTTTTGATTTCCTGTTTTTGAGATATACAAACAGCCCAAGAATAGTGCTTGTAATAGCGTTTACCAACGCCACAATGGCATAAAAAATCATAATAAATCCTTGCTTATTTTCTTTAAAACTGATTTTATTTTAACACTTTTCCAAAAATCAAACAACTTTATGCGTTCATTAAGCGCAAGCGCTTGACAAAAATTCAAGTATTCGTTAAACTTTTTGAAGAAGCGAACAATTTCGGAATGTTTTTTAACAATAAAATAAACAGAAAAGGAGGTGAAAAACATGCCCGATGTTAAGCCATTAATTTTAGACTTTGAAGAAAAAATTGAAGTTGTCTATGACGAGGAAACTGGCAGACAAATCTGCGGACTCACTTCTACAGGAACATACTCAGAACCTGATAGTGACGGCGCGGATGCCTGCTAAAAACCAACACGAGGAGAAAGTCATCATGGCTTTCTCCTGTTCTTTTTCAGGAGGATAAAATGATACTAATTTTAGGAAATAGCAACGATTTGGCTGAAACAGTTGTAGAGGAAATAAGAAAGACAAGCAAACATAAGATAGCTTTCTTTAAATCAAATAAATGTCTAGAAGAAAAAACTATAGGATTTTCATGTATAAATAACTCTTGGAGTCTATTCGCTGATATAGACGGCAACGAAATAGATATAAGTAAAGCCGATGCAGTTTGGTATTGGAAGCTTCTTCTGCCAAGAGATCTCAGAATTGCTGAACAAAGCGAATTTATACACAGGCAGTTTCTTACTTTATGGCTTTCAATAGTAAGTATTTTGAGAGATAAGAAGTGGGTAAACCAGTATAACAATGCGATAGAAGCTGATAGAAAACCGTATCAACTAAAAATAGCGTCAGAAATTGGATTCAATATCCCTGACACTCTTATTACTTCAAGCCCTAGAAGAACAAAAGATTTTTGGCAGTATTGTAAAAAAGAAATAATTATAAAACCATTGCGCATTGTCCCAAGAGAAGACCGAGTGATTTTCACAAATATTCTTAGTGAAGAAAAAATGGAGCAAATTGAACGATTAAAATTCTCCCCTGCTATTCTGCAGAAAAAAATTGAAAGCAAATACGAACTAAGAATTACAGTAGTAGGAAATAAAATATTTCCTGCCAAAATAAAAAGAAAAAGTGAAATTGATTGGCGAAGAGACGAAATAAATGCAGAAGCAACAAAGCTTCCAAAGAACATTCAAGATAAATGTTTTGAACTAACACAGCGATTAGGATTGGGCTATGGCTGTATTGATATGGCCATAACGCCCGATAAGAAATACATTTTCTTTGAAATAAACCCTAATGGACAGTGGAAATTTATAGAAAATAAAACAAAAATGCCAATTGGACAAGCTATCGCTCATTTGTTAATATAGAATTACAAACATTGGGAGAAAAGATTTTTTTCTCCCATTTTTATGCCAATAAACAAAAAACTACAACAGTATATTATTGATTTAGCCAAAAAAGACCAAGAATTAAGAAAAAAGGGATGCATTGCTAAAACCAAAAGAGAATATCAGAAAGCAGGAAAAGAGATATGGAAATGGGATGGCAAAACCTTAAAAGAAATTAAAAAAATAATCAACCAGCATGGCTGGCCCGGTTTTGATTTAATTGGCAAAAGAGCATCTCATTATTTTTGGCTTCTTGTTCAACACGCAGATAGAGATACGAAATTTCAAAAAAAATGCCTAAAATTAATGAGAAAGTCAGTAAAAGCAAATCTGGCGCATCCTAAAGATTACGCATATTTAATTGACAGGGTTTTATGCGCTGAAAATAAAAAACAAAAATTCGGCACTCAATTTATTTATAATTTGGAACAAGATAAATTAATTCCTAAGCCGGTAGCTGATTATAAGAATGTAAATAGAAGAAGATTTAAATATAAATTGAAAACAATAAAACAAGCTGAAGAAAAAATGAACAAATCTACTGTTTTGCTTCGAAAAAACTTAAAAGAATTTATGTTAAGACAGAAAGAAAAAAAGTTGCTGTAATCTCTTATTTATACTTTGTAGAAAAGAAAAAAAGCGTCAGGAATCTTTTTGACAACTTAAAAAAAGACAGTGGATTATTTCACTGCCTTTTTCTTTTGAGCCAGCAGCTCAATAATACTATGATAATGCGGTTTACCGTGCCCCGTATCTAGTATTTTTTTTTGTTTCAGATAAACAATTTTAAAATCTTCAAATTTTTCTTTCAATTCTTTTTGAGTAAAAAAGTGCCTATAAATTTTATGTTTTGGCAGATAATAAGTATTTTTTTCAATTTTCTTTAGCCCTAATTTTTTTACCTTTTGGTATAAAGGATCTTTTGTGGAAAATACTAAGAAATAAATAAATCCGTTTATAACTAAAGATTTTTTTATTTTTTTTACCACTAATTCTATTTCGGATTTTTTTAAAAAATCTAAAGCAGCTGTTGAAATTATCAAAGAATATTTATTTGCTTTAAATCCAAATTTTCTAATATCGCAAACTTTTGTTTTAATTAGTAGATTATGTTTTTTGGCAAAATCCCTGCATTTTTTTAATCCTTCAGCAATTTTATCAATTGCTTCAACCTTGAATCCATTCTTGGCTAAAAATATACTATTTCGTCCTTCTCCTGCTCCGATATCAAGAATTTTACCTTTGGGGATTTTAGACAAAAACTCAACTAATACAGGGCTAGGTTTTAACCCCCAATAAAATTTTTTCTGTTGATATTTTTTCTGCCACATAGTGATTTAATTATATATTCTTTTATTACTATTGCAACCTTATGTACGCCGTATCAATAATAAAAAGCCCGATTGTTTTCTGTCTTTATAAGACCAACCGGGCTTTTTGTTATTTTCGACATACTCCAATTCCGTGAATACGGAAGGGTTCATAGAGTATGTTAATGTTTTCAGAAGAAAATCCCCCCTCAAGAAGCAAATTCGCGAATTGCTTCTCGTTT
Source organism: Patescibacteria group bacterium (assembly GCA_034660935.1). Taxonomy (GTDB): domain Bacteria; phylum Patescibacteriota; class Minisyncoccia; order Portnoybacterales; family UBA2143; genus JAHJSM01. The sequence continues at coordinate 4,765 of JAYEKG010000050.1, read as the reverse complement.
CTATAAATCATAGGCCACAATAAGACCCAATCAAGGAAAATTTTCTCCCTGTTTTTGTTAATATTGCATGTCAGAAAGATTCCACCCGACGGTAAGTACCTCTTAATCTCACCAATCAGCTGAATTGCTTTATCGTCGGGTCTGTAGTCAAGAAATCCAACCATCTCAATAATATGAGGCTGAAATTCTCGACAAACTCTTTCTAACGATTTTGTGGTCCCTCTGACAAAAGAAAACCTTTCGCCTAAGCCATTTTTTTCCGCCATAGTTTTTGCGGCTTTAAGCGCCGTCTTATCAACATCAATCAGAATCGCCTTAATGTTAAGATGAGGACATCTTAACATTGCCTCTATCACCGCTTGGGCTGAACCCGAGGCTATTGAAACTATTCTAACTTCTGGTTCATTAATAAATTTAGCGAAAGCCTTCGTCAAGAGATTAACGACAATCTTTAAACGATTAGTAACCGCTTGACGATTTTCTATTTTTCCAATCCAATAGCGAGTAATCCGACCTTCAAAATTGTTATTAAGTTGCGATTTGATTTTTTCATGATAATTATAAAAAATATCAAGAGAACGCCAACTCGCAGCCCCGGAGATTGTCTGACGATTAATCTGACTAAATCGATCACCGAAAGAGCTGGAAATATGTTTTGGGTCCCTACCCATTTCCCAGAGAATTTTCCCGAGAGAGCTTTTCTTTTTCTTAAACACTTTAATAAAGAAGGCCTGGGCAAGATTTGTTACTGCAGCCCAAATACTGACTAACCACATGACTAAAACATACAACCAACTTTGAATATTATGCTCCCCGCCAAAATCTTTGGCACTTAATGTAGTAACCTCAACGCCATTTTGGGTAGCTTTAATATTATAACCATCCATTGTCTCCGTCCCTGCCCCTGGATATAGCAACATACTACCACCTCCTTATATATATTTCTTTAATTTGTTAAAAAACATCCCCGAACTCCCCTCTGAAGTCCAAGCGCTAACCTATTCGCGGCAAGCGAACAAACTAACGCCTAAACTTCAAATAGATTTATTTTTTCTTCCTGTAATATCTGCCAACTGCCCAAACCAATAGAGTCAATAATATTGGTACGGATACTATGGCAATAATCAGGAAAACTTTATTAACCATATTTCTATTTCGCGCCATTAATGCCATCAGCCAAAATGAACGGCAATCTAACGCAAAACTATTAACTTTTCAAAAACAACTTTCTGTGTCCTTATTGTACTCATTTAAGAAACTTTGTCAAGTGTTTCCCGACATAAACCTGTGGATAATCAAAAGATAACCAAAAACCGCTTTATTAAAGCGGTTTGTTTGATTTGATGTTTGTAAAGCAAAAGCGGACGGAATATAATAAAAACTTTTGAAACTTGCTTATGACAACAAAACAATATACAATAATTATAATATATCAAGTATTTTAACAACAATGATAATAATAAAAGGAGGTAAAATTGAATAAAACAAGAATAGACAAATTGCTTCTTGACAGAAAGATTACAAAGTCGCGAGAACGAGCAAAGTTTTTAATTAAAGAAGGAAAAGTTTTTGCGGACGGAAAAGTAATAAAAAACGCAAGCGCCAAGATTAATATAGACACTAATCTTGAAATTAAAGGAAAAGATATCCAGTGGGTCTCACGAGGAGGAATTAAATTAGAAAAAGCGTTGAAAATATGGAATATAAACCCAAAAGAGCAGATATGTTTGGATGTTGGAGCTTCTACTGGAGGATTCACCGATGTTCTGATAAGTAATGGGGCTAAAAAGGTTTATGCTTTGGATGTTGGACACGGACAATTGGATGAAAAACTTAAAAACAATCCAAAAGTTGTTAATATAGAAAAAATAAACGCGCGCAAGATAGATAAAAAAATAATTCAAGAACTGGTTGATTTTGTTTGTGTTGATGTTTCTTTTATATCACTAACTTTGGTTATGCCAGAAATAATTAAATTCCTAAAACCCAAAGGAATAATAGTAGCTCTATTAAAACCGCAATTTGAATTAGGTAAGGGCGTCATAAATAAAAGCGGTGTCGTTAAAAGAAAAGCGCAACATGAATTGGTTATTAAAAAAATTAAGTTGTTAGCGGCAGATTTAAACCTTTGTATAAAAGGAATAACAGAATCACCAATTTTAGGCAAAAGCGGCAATAAAGAATTTTTGGTTTATTTGAAAAAATAATGTTTTTATAAATTTAAAAGGCGTCATTTTTTATAATAAATGACGCCTTGTTTTTTTATATTATAGTAAATGTTTATCAACTAAACTTCTTTGAACTGCACGGGCTCCCATCTTGACGACAACAGCCGGATTCCGCTGCGCCCATCATTTGTTTAGATTGAGTGCCTGTACTCTTTTTAGGAACATTTTTCCATCTAACCACAACTGACTTCTTGCTCATAATATCACCTCCTTTTTATTCAGTATTTATGCCCCTCTAACATCCAATCTCAACAGTATGATTATCAAATATAATATCCAACAAACTACTATTATAGAAGGTCATTTTGAATAATTTTGGCAATAATAATTTGTGTAAACTACAATTATACTCCGAAGGAATTAGTAAATTATCATTGTCCCACCCTCCTTGCATAGGACACCCGCCACCACAGATTAATTTCAAATTACAAACTTTACATTTTTCATAATTGGAAAAATGAAGTTTATCTAAAAATGCGCGTTTAGACGCATCAATCATAAATCCGCGAGGAGAACATTTGCCATACATCATTACATTAGAGTATTTTTCTCCAGGTCGAGAGATCTCTAAACAAGCAGTTATATCACCTGATGGAGTAATCGTTTTATTACTACCCCCGCCCGCGCCGCAATAATATCCACTGGTAGGTCTGGAAATGATAGAATTGTCAATCTTGACTTCTAATCCATTATTGAGAATTAAGTTAATGGTAGTAATAAAATTCTCAACATATTTTTCTGGTTCAGGTACTAGTTCTTTTTCTCCACGAGCAAGAACCGAATAATGTACTGGCTCAATTTTGATGTATTTAACCCCTAAACTAGCAATATATCTAACTGATTCAGACATTGCCAAAACGCTTTCGCCGGTAATCGTTAGTTGAACCGTAAGAAACACATCTGATTGTGCGAGTTTGCGGATATTACTTTCCACTAATTTTCGCGAACTTTTACCGGAAGCAAACGGTCTTTGTTTTTCATGAAAAAGGCCATCAAAGGAAATCCTGACGGCAACATTATTTTTAATTAACCACTCTAATTGCTTTTTGCCAAATGTTCCGTTGCTTACAAGTATAATTTCAATATCAGCAAATTTCTTTCTAGCATACTGACAAACATCTTTCATGCACCCAAAATTCAAAAATGGCTCGCCACCTCCAACAAAATAGATTGATAATATTTCTTGCGAATGATTTTTTCTGGATTTCACAAGATTGTCAATTGCCATTCGCGCAAGTGATAAATCCATATATATTTTATCATCACCTCCTCTGGCATAGCAATATATACAACGCAAATTACAATCCAAGGTCGGCATAAAAGCGATACTCGGACCAACAAACACTTCTTCTTCTTGCTTAAATTCTTGGGACTTAATTAGATTAGCTTCCTCGCATAGAACATCTTTCAAAGATCCTTGTTTGATTTCGGATATAAAATTTATTCTATTTTCAGAAATTAGAACATATTGGCCATCACTAACATCAAGTACATCTATGCTTCCCAAACTCTTCAAACTCATCTCCCCCACCTCCTTATTTAATATTATTTTTTTAAAAAACATCCCAGACTCCCCTCTGAAATCCAAGCGCGAAATTATTCGCCTTTTTAAAAAGTTTAGCTAATATTGTGATCTTTGTCAAACCCCAAAACAAACAAAAACCGCATTATTAAAGCGGTTTGTTTGATTATGGGTTTGTAAAGCAATAACGGACAGAGTAGCGTTACTTTATTACCGTTGACTGTAATTTACAAAGTTCTTTGTATACGCCACCTTTAATAACAAGTTCCCGGTGATCGCCCTTTTCAATAATTCTGCCTTTTTCCAAAACCAGAATCATGTCCGCTTTTTGAATTGTGCTTAAACGATGAGCAATAACAAAAGTAGTCCGTCCTTTAATTAGGCGGCTAAGAGCTTCTTGAACCAATTTCTCCGTAGCCGAATCTAGACTAGCGGTAGCTTCGTCCAATATTAAAATCTTAGGATTTCTTAAAATAGCCCGCGCGATGGCTATCCGCTGTTTTTGACCGGTAGAAAGTTTAATTCCTCGCTCGCCAACCAGCTGTTTGTATCCTTTGGGAAATTTTTGAATGAATTCGTAAGCATGAGCCGCCTTAGCCGCTTCAATGATTTCTTCATGGCTAGCCCCTATTTTGCCGTAACAAATATTGTTTTTAATCGTATCGTTAAAAAGAATTACTTCCTGTGGCACAATGGCGATATTCTTTCTTAGAGATTCTAAATTTACTCTAGAAATATCCTTGTCGTCTATTAATATTTTCCCCTGTTTGGGAATGTAATAACGAAAAATCAAATCAATTAAAGTGGTTTTACCTACTCCGCTCTCGCCCACCAAGGCAATCATTTGTCCGGGTTTAACCTTAAAAGAAATATCCCTTAAAACCCTTTTTTTTTGATAACCAAAACTGATATTTTCAAATTCTATCGCGCCTTTAATAATATTAATTTCTTTTTTGTTTTTCTGATATGGTTCTGGCTCAATATCAAGAAGTTTTCCTGCCCGTTGAATAGCAGT